>NZ_JAMBPR010000220.1 GCF_024206475.1 Paraburkholderia sp. CNPSo 3274 | reverse complement strand
GGGGGTATTGCAAAGAGGGCGCGACTTGCGTAGAAGTGCGTGATGATGAATAAAGCGTGTTCAGATAATGCCATACAAGGTCAGACAGAAACAAGGCGAACCGCGCAAATGGGAGACGGCCGGGTACCGGGTCACGAACGCTCACGCGTATAACCAGAGCCTGAAAAAGCGCGGGATGATCAGCCTGTATGTTCCGCACGGCGACCTGAAGGCGCAGTTCATCAACACGATCACGCGTACCCGTGGCGTCTCCGGTCGCGAGCCGACCTACACGGCTGGTTACATCGAGCTGATCTACAGGTTTTACCGGCTGTTCGGCTGGGGCATGCGGCAGACGACGGGTTACATGCAGGACTACTGGGCCACCCGGGGGCTGGACATCGCGGTGCCCAGCTTCGGGCAGCTGTGTGACCGGTTTGCCGCGCTGGAGGCGAGCGTGACACAGCGCTGCGAGCAGCTGGCCCGACGGCTTGCGCGTGGCGAAGCGGTGAGCCTGATCGTTGACAGCACGGGTCTGAGCTTCGCCCGGGCCGGTCAGTGGTACGAAGAGAAATACGGCAAAAAGGCCGATCGCACGCCGTGGCGCAAGATGCTTCTATCCATCGATGCGGACATGAACATCCACGCGATCCGGATCACTACCACCGAAGTGTCGGACAGCGAAGGCATGGACGCCATGCTGCCTGCGGACCTACCGGTGGACCGGGTGATAGCCGACGGTGCGTACTACAGCATCGAGCGCGGCGAAGCGCTGTCCGGGGCAGGCATCACGCCGGTCATACCACCGCCGGCTCACGCGATCGTACACGGTGACGGACAGACGCGCTGGCATGACGAGCTCGTCAGGTACATCAAGGACAAGGGGATTTATGCGTTCCACAAGAAATACGGCTACGGCCTGCGCTCGCGCGTCGAAGCGCAGATCTCACGCATCAAGCGATGCATTGGCGCCACCCTGCTGACGCAGAAGATCGCCTCGCAGGAGTGCGAGGGCGTCATCATCGCCAACCTCATCAACCTGTGGAACTCCTTCGGCAGGTCGGTTTGCGTCAAAAATGGATAGGTGCGTCCACAGCAAGGGGACTCGTACCCATCCGAACAAAGCC
>NZ_JAMBPR010000219.1 GCF_024206475.1 Paraburkholderia sp. CNPSo 3274 | reverse complement strand
CTAGTCGACTGCGTCATTGAAATGGCACTGGTCGAATTCGCCGCGATGGATCGTCATACTTCCATTTAATCGGCTTGGGATTCTTGTTGTGCTCGCGGATATAGCGCATCAGCTTGCGCTCCAGATCCTTTACCGTGGTGAAGATACCTCGCGCAATCACGTCGCGCTGGATGCGCGAGAACCAGTTCTCCACCTGATTTAGCCAGGAGGTATAGGTCGGCGTGTAATGCAACCGCACGTTTCGGTGTTGCCGCAGGAACTCTTGCACGCGCGGGGTCTTGTGGCTGCTGACGTTGTCGCAGATCACATGGATCTCTTGTTTGGGCTGCTGGCTGGCGATAACGTCGGTGAGGAAGGCCACGAACTGCTCGCTGGTATGGCGTGGCGCCGTTTTGCCGATGACTTCCCCGGTTGTCGTGTTGAGCGCAGCGAACAGGCTCAGCGTGCCGTTGCGCTTGTATTCGAAGCCGTGACTCTCGGCGCGCCCGGGCGACAGCGGCAGCATCCGGTCTTTACGATCCAGGGCCTGAATTGCCGTCTTCTCGTCGACGCAGAACACCACCGCGTGTGCGGGAGGGTTCAGATACAGACCGATCACGTCTGCCGCCTTGGTCTCGAAGTCAGGATCATTTGAGACCATGTGCGTATCGAGCCGATGGGGCCGCACGCCGTGCTTGCGCCAGATGCGCTGCACCGTCGAGGCGCCCACATCACCCAAAGCCGCAGCAAGCTTATAGCTGCTCCAATGCGTCGAGCCGTCCGCAGGCCGGTGCTTGAGCGTGAGATTCAAAACCCGCGCTTCCAGCTTTTCAGGCGGATGCACCGGGGCTCGTCCGGGATGGCGCGCGTACAGGCCTGCCAGCCGCTCGGCCAGAAACCGGCTCGACCAACGGCTAATGAAGCGGGAGTCACAGCGCAGCCGCTGCATGATCGCCTCACGTGTCTCTCCGTCGTCAAGCATCAGGATCAACCGGGCACGCCGCGTGTCTGCTGCGCGCACCGTTTGACTACGAGCCGCCGACAGCAATTGTTTGCGCTCAAGCGTGGTTAAGTTCATCTTTTCCATGTGTTTCATTGAATACCAAATAAGGTGCTTTTTCAATGACGCAATGGACTAG
>NZ_JAMBPR010000218.1 GCF_024206475.1 Paraburkholderia sp. CNPSo 3274 | reverse complement strand
ATCCAGCGTGAGGTTGCCCTTCACCACGGTCAGGTCATTGAGCGGGACGCCCGGCACAGTGGACTGGCCAAAGCTGTAGTCGAGGGTCGAGCTGCTGGTAAGACCAAGGTTGCCATTGATGGTCAGGGTCCCGATGCCCCCCGCGGCGGCGCCAGGTGCCAGAGTGCCGCCGTTCACGCTGACGCTTCCGCCAATGATGCCGGTGCCACCCAGCGTCGCGCCGCTCGCCACCGTGGTGGCGCCCGTGGCTGCGGTCTGGTCCCCGTTGACGTACAGCGACCCCGCCGACACGGTGGTTGGCCCCGCATAGCTGTTGGCGCCGGTCAGCACAGTGGTACCGGGGCCGGTCTGGCTGGCCATTCCCGTGCCGGACACCACGCCGTCGAATGCCATCGTCGTGCCCGTCGCCGGATAAAAGGCGAGCGCGGCATTGTCGTTGATGTTGCCGGTAGTCGCGCCGTTGGTGGTGCCATCGCCCAGCTGTAGCGTGCCCGCCGAAATCGTCCAGGGTGTGGTCGTCAAGGTTGAGCCGGTCAGCGTCCAGGTACTCGCACCCGTCTTCTGGTATTGACCAAAGCCCTGATACAGCGCACCCGGACCAATCTGCGCCATGTTGAAGGTTGCGTTGGTCGAGCCACCCAGAATGAATGTATCGGCTGGGGAGAACGCCACCACGTTGCCGGTGATGGTCGAGCCGGCATCGATTTCGAGTGAGTTGGTGCCGCCGGTGAAGGTGATCGCGTTTGCCTGGATGGTGCCTGTCCCGTCGAGGCCGCCGGTTATCTTGCCGGCATTAACGATCTGCAGGTTCGATCCGATAATTCCAGCGCCGCCAGCCCCGGTTGGACCGCCGCCGTTACCACCGGCAATCGAACCGCTATTTGTGATGGTGAGGCCCGAGCCGGCGACACCAGCGCCGCCGGCCCCGCCGGGGCTACCGCTGCTGCCACCGTTATTGCCGCCACTACCACCGGCGATCGAACCGCTATTGAAGATCGTCAGCCCGTTGCCAGTAATGCCAGCGCCTCCCATCGGCGTATCAGACTGGCAGCAGGCGGCGCCCCCGACGCCATTATTCCCACCATTGCCGCCGGTAATGCTGGCTCCGTTCGCATTCGTGAGCGTGATCCCGTTGGATAC
>NZ_JAMBPR010000217.1 GCF_024206475.1 Paraburkholderia sp. CNPSo 3274 | reverse complement strand
GAATGGGTGATGCCCGCGTTAGGCCTGCACGCTGCTGAAGAGACTGGCTATTACTGGATTATTGACGACACGGGCTTCCCGAAGAAAGGCAAGCATTCGGTCGGCGTAGTGCGGCAATACTGCGGGCAATTGGGCAAACAGGATAACTGCCAGATCGCCGTGAGCCTGTCGATCGCGACGCAACGCGGCAGCCTGCCAATTGCCTGGCAGCTGTATGTCCCCAAGGAATGGATTGAAGACCGGGAGCGAGCGCGTCGTGCGGGCATCCCCGACGATCTCGCCTTCGAAACCAAGCCACAGATTGCGCTGGCCCAACTCCGCGAGGCTGTCGCATCCGGTATTGGACCGGGCATTGTGCTCGCCGATGCCGGGTACGGCGACGAAACCGCTTTTCGGGAAGGCGTAACTGAACTGGGTTTGTTGTATGCGGTAGGGATCCGGCCGGGCACCTCTGTATGGGCACACGGTACGGCGCCGCTTCCGCCCAAGCCCTGGAGCGGGCGCTACAAACCCCCGACATTGTTACGCCGCGCGCCCGGCCATGAACCGCTCGCAGTGAAGGAACTGGCTATGCAACTGCCCGCAAACGCCTGGCAGACCGTAACCTGGCGGGAAGGTAGCAATGCAGCACTTTCCTCACGCTTTGCCGCCGTGCGGGTCCGTCCCGCACATCGCGACAATTGGCGAAGTACCGTTCGCGACGAAGAATGGCTGCTCATTGAATGGCCTGCTGGCGATACGGAGCCGCTCAAATACTTTCTCACTACGGCCCCCGAAGAGGCGACCCTCGAGCAGCTCGTGTTCGTGACCAAAATGCGCTGGCGCATCGAGCGCGACTATCAGGACCTGAAGCAGGAGTTCGGGCTCGGTCATTATGAAGGACGAGGCTGGCGTGGCTTTCACCATCACGCCACACTGAGTATCGCTGCGTATGGGTTTCTGATGGCTCAACGACTCAGAATGCAATCAGGTGGACATGGTAAAAAAAACTTCCTTGAACGCGCGCTGCCTGCCCTTCCCTCGGATTACATCCCCCGGGGCAGTCCAGCGCGCTCAGCGCCACGTTCCTGATTCCATTACTACATTGCGCATCCTGCTTGGACAAGGGCTCATGCAACGATGGCTTTCTTGCTGTACGACAGTAGATCGCGCAGTTACTTATATGACACAGTAGTA
>NZ_JAMBPR010000216.1 GCF_024206475.1 Paraburkholderia sp. CNPSo 3274 | reverse complement strand
CCCGCCGGATAACCCAGATGGTGTCCAAGTTCGGCACCCAGCGCCCGCTCGATCAGCGCCTTCTTGAACGCGGCTGAAGCGGCGTGCACCGCTTCGGCGGTCATGGGTCCCTTCACGAACTGGTCGATCAGCTCCTTCGGAATGGACGGTAACGCTGTCTGCGCTTCGGTAGTTGTCTTGGGTTTGCGTGGCATACATGCTCCTTGAGCTACATGTTATGCCTTGAACACAAAATCTATGACAGACCCGGATCCCGAATCGCGTGACGTCTGCAAAGACACGCAATTCCTGTCGCGTCACCCTACGATTGCTTAAGAAGCCGACAATCCATCCCTTTTATATGAGCAGATCACATCCAGTTGCAATCGACGGGTCAGTTCAAGTCACTCAAAATCGGCGTCAACCGCTGATATCGGTGCTTGCCGTCCGACGAAACGGCTCCTCGATGGTCGGTCGTCTACCTATCAATGCTTGCAGGCTGAAAGCGATCGTATGCGAGTTAGTGTCAAAGCCATTTTCAGATGTCGGGGTCCCGGCTAAATACAGATGTCGGGGTTGAGGTTGGTTCTGGGTGTGGTTGTTTTGCAGTCCTTTATATCTATCTGGAGGGGGTTTTTAGCACCGAGCCTCCCGGATTGCGGTGAGTCCCCATTACCGCCGCATTCAAGTCCTCGAGCGTCACTTCGCGCTGCTTCCGTGTGCCAGGCAATGGTTTCGGTTTGCGTACCGCGGCGCCGCGATTGGTGCGGGATGGCGAGCCTGATACACGACGGTTATCGCGTTGCGCCTGCAGCGCCTGGGCGACGCGCAGCGCATGGCCGAGCCGCTTGTGCTCGATCACGGCACCCTGGTCGATTTCCGAGAGCTTGTCATAGGGGATACAGGGCAGTGCTGCACCGCCGGCCCGCAGCTCGATGCGACCGTCCGGATACTCCCATACCTCGATGTAGCGGCCGATCAGCCGGCGGGTTGCCGGCGTGTCCTTCAGCAGCCAGATCACGCGGTCGTTCAGCAGCGTGAGTGAATCCGACACCTTGCGCTGTACGCGCCAGGTCAAGATTGCGTCGAGATCCTCGTCCGCACGCAGCGACCGGTGTGCATCGAACCGGCTTCTGGGCGGCTTCGCGAAGCGGGCGTTGTAGGCCGCCATGAAGGCGGGTGCCCAGGCGTTCGCTTCGTCCAGCGTGCTGATGCCGCGCAGGCGCAGTTCCTTCACCAGGCGATCCTGCAGCGTCAGGTTGGCGCGCTCCACGCGGCCCTTGGCGGGGCTTGAGTTCGCGCAGAACGTGTCGATATTGAGCTCATACATCGCCCGGCCGAACTGGGTGACACCTTTGCCTGCGGTCTCGGCGCGGCGCTTCACGTAAAAGACGCTCGCCTTGTCGCTGTAGAACGCTACCGGTTTGCCGTGGCGCTCCAGATACGCGCGCGTGGCCTCGAAATAGCTGAACGTCGATTCAGTCTGCGTGAAATGCAGGTGCATCAGCCGGCTCGTCGCGTCGTCCACGTACACCAGCAGCGTGCAGGCCGGCGCCCGGTCCTCGAACCAGCGGTGGTCGCTGCCGTCGATCTGCACCAGCTCGCCGAAACATGCACGCCGTGCGCGCGGCTGGTAGACCTTCGGTGGACGCTGTTTGCGCGGCACCCACAGGCCGGCCTGGGTCATCAGTTGGCGCACCGTTTCCTTGCACAGCCGGATGCCGTGGCATTCGTCCAGCTTCTCGCGGGCCAGCGTCGGCCCGAAATCGGCGTAGCGCTCGCGGATGATCAT
>NZ_JAMBPR010000215.1 GCF_024206475.1 Paraburkholderia sp. CNPSo 3274 | reverse complement strand
AAAAGCACGGCGTTGAGGTGACGCTCTGGAAACCGCTCTTTGATCGGGAAGTGAGGCAGACCGACGCGCCGAGCCAGTGGTGCCGACCCGACTTTGAACTGACGTTCCGATCGGTGGCAGCCGCTGGCGTTGCGGCACGGCCGCACCGTGTCGTCATCGAGACGATGGGTGCCGACGATCCTGACTACCTCGAACGCAAGTTGTGTACTCAGGAAATCATGAAGCGCCGCGGTATTCTGATCGAGCATCGCGTCGCATGATGATGCTGCCCAGAAAGAACGGGACGACGCGTTTTTCCGCAGGGTCGCAGCAAAGATCCTGCATCTCGCCGGTGTTTCGCAGACCAGGCCAGTCTGAACGATTCACGGTGCCCCGTTGCCTGCTGATCTTCCTGATGGATGCTCCGCTTCCTGCCGGCGACCCACGCACCATTACCAACGCGACGCCTACCACGGCACCTAAGTAGCGGCCATGGTGGGGGTCGTCACGACTTGCTGACCGTTGTGAATATCGCGGCGGGGCGTGCACAAGGGTTGACGGCTGCGGGGCGTCCGTCACCGCACGCACTTTTTCGACATTACCGGCCGATGTCAAATCGCCATTCGCTGCCGCCCTTCATCGCGGACCTTGAAATGCGACTAACGGTCCTCCGCCTTTTCACCACCAAACGCGGGCAGCGGCGTAAAACCTTGTCTTCAGGCAGGTGGGTACGGCGCCCATGCGCATGGCTGGGGCAACTGGAGTCGTATTGCTCTTTTGACATCTCACTGCCGCACAGCGAGGCGAACTTGCTGAGCGTCTGGCGCTTGCGCTCGCACGCGGCGTCGGCTTCAGATTCCAGAATCTGGCCATCGGAGGGGTGGTGCTTCGGGGCGGAAGTCTTCGCAAGAGGGCGCGTCGACGTGCGATTTCAGTCTCTCTGAACGAACGAGTTTCAGCCGTGATTTTCAAAACATATGTCGCATTCCAGATTAATTTAATCAGAAAATCTCTCGTGATTTTCGAACCGACGTCTTCTTCGAGCGTGAGATAAGAAGGATTGAACTAACCCGCTGAAGCGGGAGGTGGTGGTTGGCCAGCGACATCGGCTCCGGGATCATCTGCAGGGCCCCTCTGCTCGAGTGCGACGATGGCAGTGCAATTTGCTGCCGTGACCATTCAGAGCGGAGTCCACCATGACACCCCTACGTCGACGCATGATCGAGGATATGCGCGTGCGCAACCTCGCGGCCAACACGCAACGCGTGTATCTCCAGCAGGTGAGCAACTTTGCCAAGCACTTCGGGT
>NZ_JAMBPR010000214.1 GCF_024206475.1 Paraburkholderia sp. CNPSo 3274 | reverse complement strand
CTAACGTGACAATGTCGACATACGTCGTCGGGAGTTGGACAAACAGGACGACCACTCACACAATTGATCGTGCATCGTCGGCTATTCTTGTGATTTCAAGCTGGGGAACCGGTGGCGCATAGTTTGCTTGATTATAGTGCCTTCAGGTGCGTTCCGCAGCCGGAGATCCGTAGCGCTTCCGCTACGCTCTGTTCAGATTTTCACGAATGGCCCAAGCGCACGGCGTTGTCACGTTAAGGTATTCGAGACGCAAGAGCGTACAGGACGTGCATTTGCCCAGAAATTGGACGGAACTTGGGTGAGAGAAGCGATGCCACGCCGGCAAAGCGTGCGGCGAGCTGTTTGCGATAGAGTGATGCACGCAGTGAATGTCGCTTGCGCGCGAAGTGCTGGCGAATCGGACCGAAGCTCGATAAGGGGACTCTGGTGCAAATAGGCGGTGTATACGAGATTGTTGTTATATAGAGGATAACTCATCAAGCAGACAGGACGGCCTCCCAGACTGCGGGCGCAGTGATATCTTTGACAACTGATTACGGGTTTCAAGCAGACTGAAGTTGCATTTGATCAGTAATGCATATGTTTCATGAAATGCATGAGTTGGCAAGACAGGCAACGCGAAGCGGAAGTCTGATTTGCGAAGTGATCGACATGGTAACGACGCGCGCGGCCATGGCGCAATGCGCCGGCGAAGTAGCGACAGGCCGCCCTGAGGGCCGCGATCAGCTGCGGCAGTAGTGCCTCAGGTTGATCATCGTGTAGGCGAGCGTCTTGAGCGCGTAGTGCACGGCACTGATGCGTTCGAAGCGCAGCAGCAGGCGGCGGAAGGTGTCCTCCCAGGCGAACACGCGCTCGATGGTGCTGAAGCGCTCCGCGAAGATGGCCGCGTCGAAATGCCGTCTGCGACCGCGCTTCGGTGCCTTGCGCCCACGCGGGTTCTCGGGAATGTTGGGCCTCATGCCGCGGTTGAAGATCGCACGGCGGTTTTCGCGGCAGTCGTAGACGCCATCCAGACTGACGGTTGAGTCCTGCAGGTTCGCACCAATGGCGCGCGCCATGGCGGTGAGTTTGGGTAGCGCGTCACGCAGCAGGGGTGATTCGTTGCGATTGCCCGGCGCCGTCACGAATGGCGCGATGATGTTGCAGTTGCGATCGCAGAAGGCCACCACCTTGTCGCCCTTCAGATGCTTGTGCCCGCTGTAGCCCAGGTTGTCGCCGCCTTTCTTTGCCGCTGTGGTCGTGCCGTCGCCATGGATGTTCGCGAGGTCGAGGAGCTGGTCCCGATGCA
>NZ_JAMBPR010000213.1 GCF_024206475.1 Paraburkholderia sp. CNPSo 3274 | reverse complement strand
GCGATGTACGCATTGATTGGCACTTGCAGACTGAATGACATCGATCCGCGTGCCTACCTCGACTACGTGCTAACCCATATCGCCGGTCACAAAATCAATCGCATCGACGAGCTCCTGCCTTGGCGTGTGGCCGACAAACTGCACACACCAGGCAGTCCGCCAGATCCCTCTACCTGACCGGCAGCTCCAGTTCACCATCATGCTTTACGCGCACGCGAATGGACGAACGGCCCAACTGAGGCGCTTACGGAACAATACCGAATTGCCATCAAAGCGCATCAACCGGTTATTTGAGATGGCAACGCGATGCGTGGAGCGGCCCAGGTAATCGAGTACCTGGGCCGCGCCGCCAAACGGTGGTTTCGCATAGACGACCCACTCCGCCTGGGCGGCGAGCGCGAGCCTGGCGGCGAACGCTCGCGGGTCATGCAACGGCTCGAGCTGGCCATGGAAGCGAAGGTTGCGGATCTGCATGTCATGCAGCATGCGTTCGCGCAGCGGTGTCATGGCGAACCTCCTGAAACAGTGAATGGAATGCCCGTTCGGGCACTTCCATACTGCTCGAGGCGAGCCGGCCTGCCATGCCGGCGGTTCGGCAGTAGATCACCGTGCTGTCTGAACGTCAGGCATTGACGTCAGCCATTCCCCCACTACCGCTTCAGCGGTTTAGTGTACGCCCGTGATGGCGTGCCATTTGCAGGGTGCAAGTCCCTGCCGGAGTTGGCCACAGCTCCGTAGCTGAAGGTAACTGCGTCGTCGTGAGACGGGGTGGGGAGTAACCGGAGGCGAACTGTCGGTCCGTAGGCTAACGAACCTGTTTCGGCGGAGTATCGCGGCGAGCCTGCACTAAAGTGGCGAAGCCTGGAAGTAACACAGCACGCTGTCGTGGCGGACAAAGCGGTGCGGTGGCATACCACGTGATTGAGGACGGAACGATGGGAAGGTGGCACGAAGCAAGCGGGGAGACCTGCCGGCGAGGTGAACGCTGGCAGGAGTCAGAGTCCCGGTAGTACTGCACACGGAAGCGTTGAACCGTGGAGACCTGCCCCCCGCGTCACAATGGTTGTCGCCTCGATAGAATTGGAATCTGGGGGCGATAAAGAGAGAACGAGTTGGCGCGTTACGGACAGACATTCAAGGACAGAGCGGTGGCGCGGTTGCTGGCGCCGGAAAGCGCATCAGTGGACGAGGTTGCGCGAGAGATCGGTGTGGGCGCGCAGACGCTGGAGCGCTTGCGCTGTGATGCGCTGTCCATGCCCGCTCGCGAGCGGGCATGGACAGCGGCCGCCCGTTT
>NZ_JAMBPR010000212.1 GCF_024206475.1 Paraburkholderia sp. CNPSo 3274 | reverse complement strand
TTCTCTGTTTTTTTCGCTCGCGACCGCTAAAGCTTTCGCATTGCGAAAATTCAATGCGATTTCCACGTTTTTTCGGCGGCTTGAGGCCAATTTCAGGCCCCATTGCCGCGCTTACCTCGACTATGGACGGACTTGTGCCAGCGATCGCATGCGCACAAGGTTGTAGGCCACCATGTTCAACACGAACATCTGGTCCACCTTCTTCAAGCCGCGCACCATCACCTGGCGCATGCGTCCCACGGTCTTGGCCCAGCCGAAGCCCTGTTCGATCAACTTGCGTTTCTGCTGCGAAATGGCGTAGCCCGCGCTCGAGGCAATCGTATCTGGGACTGCCGAACGCCGCCCCGAGGTGTTTTGCGCAACGTGCGGTGTGACCTTCATCTGCTGGCACGCCTCAATGAACTCCTGGGCATCGTAACCCTTGTCCGCGCCCAGTGTGACTTCTGCGCTCGCATCGTCTGCCGCTTGCCGTGCGTCGTGGATCATGATCTTGGCCGCTTCACGCTCAGCATGCCCGTCGGCGCGTGTCACGCGCGCGTTGACCACCAGACCGTGCCGGTTATCGGTCAGCGTATGGCCCATGTACCGCAATTCGCTGGCCGTCTTGCCTTTACGATAGAGCCGCGCATCGGGATCGGTCTTGGACTGATGCGTCTCGTTGCTGCGCTTGCGACCTTTGAAGTCGTCCGCGCTGCTGCCGTCGTCGTCCTGATCGTCACCGTCCTTGCGCACGAAGCTCTTGTGCCCCGCCCACGCCGGGATCAGCGTGCCGTCCACGCTGAAATGCTCACCCGAGAGCAGACACTTCTTCTCGGCAACGGCCACCACTTCGTTGAAAAACTCGATCACTGCATCGTGTTTGATCAGACGCTCGCGGTTCTTCGTGAAGACTGTGGGCACCCACACCTCGTCATCCATTGCCAGGCCGATGAACCAGCGAAATAGCAGGTTATATTGCACCTGCTCCATCAGCTGGCGCTCCGAGCGGATGCTGTAGAGCACTTGAATGAGCATGGCACGCAGTAACTTCTCCGGCGCGATGCTCGGCCGCCCGCCCTTGATGTCGGCCTCGTACATCCCGGCAAACAACCGATCCATCTTCTCCAGTGCTTCATTCGCCATCACGCGGATCGAACGCAACGGATGCGACTTCGGAACGAAGTCGTCCAGCTTGCGCATGGAAAACAAACTCTCGGTGAATGTGTCGGCGCCGCGCATGATCTCCAGGGGGCAAGTGGGGGTCTTCCATCAACGCTTCAGGGGCCTTCCTCGATGACGTTACCGCCGGTATTTCAGCGGCCTG
>NZ_JAMBPR010000211.1 GCF_024206475.1 Paraburkholderia sp. CNPSo 3274 | reverse complement strand
GGCGCGGAACGCGCCAGCCTGAACGGGCCGCCGATTCCATCGCGCCGGACCGAATTCCTTTTCCCGCCTGCCACTTCAGTAATAAAACAATTCGGTATCCTGATCTAAATCGGTGCACGTGGTGCAAATGAGGGTAAGTCATGAAACGAATCCATGCCGCATTCCTTGCCGCAGTGTTGAGCGCTACGATTGCGCCAGAATGTCAGGGGCAGTACACAACCGACTGGTTAGCGAATACGTTTGGGACTAGCGCAACTCATGTAGGCAACGCCGCCCGGTCCATGTGGGTTGCGCCTGAAGGGGTCATCTACACATCGTCCCTGTGGGATGAAAACGAAGGTGGAGTTGCGATATACCAGAATGGACAAAGCATCGGTTCTATCGGCGCGCATGGCGATTTTCAGGGCAGTGCGATCACAGGCAATTCGACTGATCTTTTCGTTGCGCTTCAGTTCAACAAGGCCTTCGGCAGTGGCGCGATCGGACGATATGCTCGAGCGAGCAAGACTCGCGATCTGCTGATCAACGTCAGCGCGGATACGACTGAAAGGCATGCGGACGTGGTGACCGGACTTGCAACGTGGGGCCAGTTCTTCTATGCCAGTGACTTTCCCGGAAACCGGGTGCGCGTCTACAAGACCGGTGGAACCTGGGTGCGGGATATCACGGTCTCAGGCCCCGGTGCGATCGCTATAGACCGCTTCGGCAACATCTGGGTTGCGCAGAAGAGCGCGGGAACGGTCCTCGGATTCAGCCCGACCGGCACTCTCCTGTCCACGATCAGCCTGGCCTCTACGTCTCGGCCCTCGGCGCTGTATTTCGACCCGACTACCAGTAACCTGATGATCGGCGACTCAGGTCCCGACATGAACATCAAGATCTACAATGTCGCGCATGCCCCCTCGTTAGTCGGTACGTTCGGTGTTCAGGGCGGCTATCTCGACACTGCGACCGGGATCAAAGGTCAGGTAGGGGGCAAGCGTTTCACCGCCGTCACTGGCATCGGCAAAGACTCCCTTGGCAATCTGTACGTGCTCAATAACCCGTGGGGCGGTACATGGGATCTTGGGCGCGCAGCCGGCACGGACATTCACTCCTACAGCGCTTCAGGTACGTTGCAATGGAAGCTTCAGTCCCTTAACTTTGAGGGGATCGCCGCTCCGGATCCGGGTACAGACGGCGCCCTTTTCTATGGCGGCACCAACATCTACACTGGCTCCGCTGGAGGAACCTTCGTAGCGAATACCGTCGATCCAATCGACTATCCATCCGATCCACGAATCAACATCAATGATCCCGGACGCGGTGAGCACTTCGGT
>NZ_JAMBPR010000022.1 GCF_024206475.1 Paraburkholderia sp. CNPSo 3274 | reverse complement strand
AACACCGAAACGTGCGGTTGCATTACACGCCGACCTATACCTCCTGGCTAAATCAGGTGGAGAACTGGTTCTCGCGCATCCAGCGCGACGTGATTGCGCGAGGTATCTTCACCACGGTAAAGGATCTGGAGCGCAAGCTGATGCGCTATATCCGCGAGCACAACAAGAATCCCAAGCCGATTAAATGGAAGTATGACGATCCATCGCGGCGAATTCGACCAGTGCCATTTCAATGACGCAGTCGACTAGCCGCGCTCGCTCCCGGTGGCCCTCGAAGCCCAGATCGAAATAGATGACGCGGCGACGCGTATCCCCGGTGACGAGGCTCAGGCCACCGCCGCCACCCGATCCGCCAAGGACACCCATTTGAGGAATATCCCGTATGTGGAGATTCCAGCTGAATCCATTGCGCGCAATCCACTTCTTTGCATCCTCCTCGCGCTTCATGGCCATGAGTGCGGCGGGCGGACGGTTGGTCACATCGGTCGCGATCGTATAGCGCGACCTGTGCCAATTCCGGAAGGTATTCGACTCCCGATTGTGCGCATACATGTTTCTCACGATTTTGCCTTCAAAGTCCCATTGCTGCGTCACGGTGTCGAACCTGAACCATTCGATGCACTCGTTCCACTCCAGTTGAGGACATTCGATGTCATCGGCCATGAGCTTGCCGAGCATGGGCGCCTTTACCTCGACGCGAAACGTCAGGTCGAATTGATGACCTGCGGTGCCAGTGGAGGAGCGCCCGCCAATGGGTTTGATCCGCTCCACGGGCACAGAGAGATTGGAAATCGTCATGCGGGCTTTCATGGCCTACCTCTGTGCAATTTCGGATGCAGCCATAACAGCTGAACGTTTCCAGATATTCCCTCCCATGCCCGGCGACAAGCCGCAAAACAAATGGAATAGTTTTCCGCGCCAGGCTGTTGTGGAAGAGCGGATCGAACTGAATCGACCCATTGGGATAAGGGAGCTTCTCCATGCATCACATCTCGCGCGGGAAGCAGATAGCAATTGGGGCTGGGCTGATTTCGATGATGAGCGGACCGTCCGCGAAAGCGGATTCGATCGATATACGGGGCGCGCAGCTGTTTCTGACCACGACCGCAGCGGGCGTGCAGATTTACGCCTGCGAGTACGGTACGGATCGCACGCTCGACTGGGTCTTCCAGCGGCCGCGCGCCACGCTCTACGACGCGCACGGCGCCGAGGTGATCGAGCATTCGGCCGGCCCGTCGTGGCAAGCGCGCGACGGCAGCCGTATCGAGGGAAAAGTCGTCGCGCAAAAGCCCAGCGATACGCCGGACAGCGTGCCGCAACTGCTGCTTGAGGCGCACTCCACCGGATCGCAGGGCATGCTCGCACCCGTGCGCTACGTGCAACGGGTCAGGACGGTCGGCGGTGTAAAGCCGGCTGCGCCGTGCACAGTCGAACACGAGTCGGGTAGTTCGCCTTATATCGCGACTTACGTCTTTTATAAGTAAGAAGACAGATCACAGAACGATCTCTCTGGAAAGATGGATCGTCTATTAATTCGGAATGCGAAATCAAACCATTCAACATGCCATGACCATCGAATCCATCACGCATCAGGACTGGACCGCGTGGCTCGAACCACTCACGCAGACAGAACCCTGCGGCCCCGATCTTGAATATGACGCGCAATTCCGCGAACTCGAAGAAGCGGTCAGCGGGCGTCCGGAAGCCGAGTATGGCGACACGCTCGTGGCCGCGGTCCCGCCCGACTGGGAAGCGGCCGATGCACTGGGCACCGCATTGATGGCCCGCACGCGAGACCTTCGTGTGGTGATGCATCTGGCGCGAGCGCGCTGGATTCGCGAGGGCATTACCGGTCTCGCTGACGGCCTCGTCTTGACTGCCGCACTGCTGGAGCGCCACTGGGGGCACGTGCACCCACAACTCGACGCCAGCGACGGCAACGACGCGACGGCTCGGATCAACGCGCTTGCCGCGTGGACGGAGGCAGGCGGCGTGCTCGCCGGTCTCATGGATAGCCCACTGCTGCAAGGCCGTTCCCCGGTCACGCTGCGCGAGTGGTCGTATGCGAATGGCGAAGCTGTCGGACCAGAAGGGCACACGGTGATGAGCCTCGCGGCGATCGAAGCGTCGATCGCCGTGTCGCCCGATGCCGCGCGCAGCGCAAAGAAGGCGTTCGATGCCGCGCACAGCAGCGTCCGCGTAATCGAAGCGACGCTTGCCGAACGTGTAGGCGCAACCGAATCGCTCGATTTCGCCTCGTTGAAGGCGTTGCTGGCGCGCGCATCGTCGCTGCTGGCAACGGGCGTAGGCGCGCACCCGGATGAAGCGCGAATGAATCACGCGGACGAGGCCGGTGTCGCATCGCCTGCCACCACAACCGGTAACGCATCTCCCAACGCGATCGCCAGCCGCGCCGACGTGGCCGCCACGCTTCAGCGCATCTGCGCCTGGTACGCGCAACACGAACCTGCCAGCCCGGTGCCGTTAGTACTCGAACGGGCACGCGGGCTCGTCGACAAGTCTTTTGTCGATCTTTTGAAGGACCTTGCGCCAGAAGGGCTCGCGCAACTTACTCAAGTAGTCGGTACGGCTGCCGTCGAAACGCCGGCGGAATGATCGAAGCCGCATTGCAACGCAACTCAACCAGGAGAACGGTCACATGGCCAAGGAGAGCAGTCAGAAGTTCATCGCGCGCAACCGGGCGCCGCGCGTGCAGATCGAGTACGACGTGGAAGTGTACGGATCGGAAAAGAAGGTCAGCTTGCCCTTCGTGATGGGCGTGCTGTCCGACCTCTCGGGGCATCCGCAGGAAACACTGCCGCCTGTTGCGGAGCGCAAATTTCTGGAGATCGACATCGACAACTTCGACGAACGGCTGCGCTCGATGAAGCCGCGTGTGGCGATGCAGGTCGACAACACGCTGACCGGCGAGGGCAAGATTGGCGTGGACATGACCTTCGCGAGCATGGACGACTTCGAGCCGGCCGCGATCGCGCGCAACGTCGAGCCGCTCGCAAGGCTGCTCGAAACGCGTAGCCAGTTGCAGAACCTGTTGACCTATATGGACGGAAAGACCGACGCGGAAAAGCTCGTCGCCCGCCTGCTCGAGGACCCAGCGCTGATGAATGCGCTTGCCGCCGCGCCGAAGCCCCAGGGCGCGCCCGACTCTGAATAAAGGAACCAAGATGGCAGACACCCAACTCGATCCATCCGCGTTCGCGCAGCCAGAGACGCACGAAGCCGACGCGGCGAGCCCATCCGGTGAGTTTCAACAGCTCATGCAGAAGGCGTTCCGCCCGCGCACGGAGAAAGCGCGCGAAGCGGTGGAAAGCGCCGTACGCACGCTCGCGGAGCAAGCGCTGCTCGACACGCACCGCGTGTCCGACGATGCGCTCGCGACCATCGAAGCGCTGATCGCGCGCATCGACGAAAAGCTGAGCGCGCAGATCAACGTCATCCTGCACGCCCAGCCGTTCCAGCAACTCGAAAGCGCGTGGCGCGGACTCCACTACCTCGTCACCAACACCGAGAGCGACGAGAGCCTCAAGCTGCGCGTGATGAACATTTCGAAGACCGACCTGCACCGGTCGCTGCGCAAGTACAAGGGCGTGGCATGGGACCAGAGTCCGATCTTCAAGCGGCTTTACGAGGAAGAGTACGGTCAGTTCGGCGGTGAGCCCTACGGCGCTTTGCTGGCCGATTACTACTTCGACAACAGCGGCCCCGACGTCGATTTCCTCACGCAGATGGGCAAGATTTCCGCCGCCGCGCACGCGCCGTTCATCTCGGGCGCGGACCCCGCCGTCATGCTGATGGACTCGTGGCAAGAGCTTGCGAATCCACGCGATCTCACGAAGATCTTTCAGACGCCCGAGCACGCCGCGTGGCGTTCGCTGCGCGATTCCGAAGACTCGCGCTATATCGGCCTTGCCATGCCGCGCTTTCTCGCGCGCGCGCCCTATGGCGCGAAAACGAGCCCCGTCGAGGCGTTCGATTTCGAGGAAGACACCGCGGGCGCGGACGCGTCGAAGTACGCGTGGGCCAATGCCGCCTACGCGATGGCCGTGAACATCAATCGCTCGTTCAAGACGTGGGGATGGTGCTCACGCATTCGCGGTATCGAGTCGGGCGGGGCGGTGGAGAATCTGCCGGTCCACGCATTTCCCACCGACGACGGCGGCGTCGACATGAAGTGCCCAACGGAGATCGCCATTAGCGACCGCCGTGAAGCCGAGCTGGCGAAGAACGGCTTCATGCCGCTCGTACACAAGAAGAATTCGGATCTCGCGGCTTTCATCGGCGCGCAGTCGCTCAACAAGCCAATCGAATACGAAGACCCGGACGCCACGGCGAACGCGAACCTCGCCGCGCGCCTGCCTTATCTGTTCGCCTGCAGCCGTTTCGCGCACTACCTCAAGTGCATCGCGCGCGACAAGCTCGGCAGCTTCAAGGAGAAGGACGACATGCAGCGCTGGCTGCAGGACTGGATTCTTCAGTACGTGGACGGCGACCCCGCCAACTCGTCGGAAGAGACCAAGTCGCGCCGGCCGCTCGCAGCGGCGGAAGTCGTGGTCGAGGAAGTGGAGGGCAATCCGGGCTACTACACCTCGAAGTTCTATCTGCGCCCGCATTATCAGCTCGAAGGCCTGACCGTCTCGTTGCGGCTCGTTTCGCGGCTGCCGTCGGCCAAAGCGGCGTGAGCCGCCGCGGTATCTAAATTTGCACGAACTCGATCAATAAGGAATCCAAATGGCAGTCGATATATTTTTGAAGCTTGGCACGGTCACGGGCGAGTCGCTGGACACGACTCACAAGGACGAAATCGACGTGCTCTCGTGGAGCTGGAGCATGGATCAGTCCGGCACGATGCACCTCGGCACGGGCGGTGGCGGCGGCAAAGTCGACGTGCATGATCTCTCGATCACCAAGTACACGGATCACGCCACGGCGGCCATCATGACCGCCTGCGTGACTGGAAAGCACTTCCCGACGGGCAAACTCACCGTGCGCAAGGCGGGCGGCAACAAACCGTTGGAGTACTACACGATCGACCTGGAAAAGGTGCTCGTCACGAACTACTCGACAGGCGGCTCGGACGGCGAGGACCGCTTCACCGAAACGGTGACGCTCAACTTCGAGAAATTCCACGTGACCTACCAGCAGCAGGATCCGACCACTGGCTCGGCGCTCGGCGGCGTGGTCGAGTGCAAATGGAACATTCCGGCCAGCGCGCCGGCGTAAGCGGATCATGCGCACGAGAAACGCCGAACGCGTGCAACCCTCGCTGCTGGAGCGGCTGACCGACCACGCGCCCGAAGCGACGAGCGAAGTCCGCGAGCATCGGGTCAGTTCGGCGCGCGCGCAGCGCTTGAGCGTCATGCGCGATATCGGCTGGCTCCTCAATGCGCGGGGCATCGCGTCGGCGCAGGAGATCGTGCGCTATCCGTGCGTGGCCGACTCGGTGCTCAACTTCGGCTTCGCGGAGCTGGCGGGCAAGAGCATGTCGGACGTGGAGGTTACGCGGATCGAACGGCTGATTGCCGAGGCCATCGGCGCGTTCGAGCCGCGCATCGTGCGCGGCACCTTGCGCGTGCGCGCCATTCAGTCCGATGGCGCAGCTAGCGCGCACAACGCGCTGGCGTTCATCGTCGAAGGCGATCTCCACGCGCATCCCGTGCCCGAGCGGCTTTATTTGCGCACGGAACTCGACCTGGAAGCCGGCAAGGCAAACGTGTACGAAGAGGTGACGCTCAGATGAACCCCGACTTCCTCCAGTACTACAGCCGCGAATTGCAGCATGTTAGAGAGATGGGCGGCGAGTTCGCCAAGGCGTTTCCGAAGATCGCGGGGCGCTTGGGTCTCGAAGGTTTCGAGTGCGCCGATCCGTATGTGGAGCGTTTGCTCGAAGGCTTCGGCTTTCTTGCCGCTCGCGTGCAGATGAAAATCGACGCCGAGTTTCCGCGCTTCACGCAGCATCTCGCCGAATTGGTGTATCCGCACTATCTCGCGCCGACGCCCGCGATGACGGTCGTGCAATTGCAGCCCGACAAGACGCACCCCGCGCTTGCGGACGGCGTTGCCGTGCCGCGCGGCACGGCCCTGCAGGGCCGGTTCGACGGCGAGCGTGCGACACGCTGCGAGTTTCGCACGGCCCACGCGCTCACCCTGTCCCCGCTCGAACTGGTGGAGGCGCGGCTTTTTACGCACACCGGCGCGCTGCCCGGCGTCGCCGCCGCCATGCCGCGCGGCGTGAAGGCAGGATTGCGCCTCAAGCTGCGCGCGCTCGGCGAGCGCACCATTGGCGATCTGGCCGTCGATCATCTGCCCATCTACCTGTGCGGCAGTGACGGCACGGCGGCAAAGCTCTATGAGCTGCTGGTTGGCTCGACGCTTGGTATCGCGACGCCCGCAGGCGTGCTGCCGCCTTCGTCGCTGCGCCCGCTCGGCTTCTCCGACGAGGAAGCCCTGCTGCCTGTGAGCGATCAATCGTTTCCGGGCTACCGGCTGCTGCAGGAGTATTTCGCATTTGCGCAGCGGTTCATGTTCGTCGGTATCGATGGATTGCGCCCGCATTTTGCTCGTTGCGAAAGCAGCGAAATTGAGCTTGTCGTACTGCTTTCGAAGGGCGATACCGCGCTTGAGCAACGGATCGACCACGATAATTTCGCGCTGCATTGCACGCCCGCGATCAATCTCTTTGCGCGCCGCGCCGATCGTATCGCGGTGACGGGCGAACAGTTCGAGCATCACGTTGTGGTGGACCGCACGCGTCCGCGCGATTTCGAGGTATATCGCGTGCAAAGCGTGACGGGCCATCGCTCGGGCGGCAGTGCGCCGATCGAGTTTCAGCCGTTCTACCGCATGCGCGATCTGGGCGCAGGCGACCCCGACGCGGCGTTTTATCAGGTGCGGCGCGAAAAGCGTCTGCCGTCCGCCCGCGAGCAGGAGCGCGGCGCGCGTTCGTCGTATGCGGGCAGCGAAACCTGGATCGCACTGGTGGACACGCACGAAGCGCCGTATCCCGGCGATCTGCATCAACTCGGGGTGAGCGTGCTGTGCACCAACCGCGATCTCACGCTGACCCTGCCGCTCGGGCGCGGCGAAACCGACTTCACACTGGAGCTGGAAGCGCCGGTTTCCAGCGTGCGCTGCGTTGCCGGGCCGAGCCGCCCGTTGCCGTCCTATGCGCAAGGGGCAGTGGCGTGGCGTCTCTTGAGTCACCTGTCGCTCAACTATGCGTCACTCGTGGACGACGCGAACGGGAGCGGCGCCCGCGCCATGCGCGACCTGCTCGCGCTCTACGCGCCCGAAGGCGACGGCGCGGCCCCGCGGCAGATAGAAGGCCTGCGCTCCATCCGATCGCGAGCGGTTACGCGCCGCCTGCCGTCGCGCGGGCCGATCGTGTTCGGGCGCGGCCTCGCGCTCGATGTGCTGCTCGACGAGAGCGCTTTTGAAGGTGCAAGCGCGTTTCTGTTCGGCGCGGTGCTCGCGCGCTTCTTCGAGCAATACGTGTCGATGAATTCGTTTGCCGAAACCTGCGTGTCCTCGACCACACGCGGCGAAATCATGCGCTGGGCGCCGGGGAGCGGGCAATGCCGGACGCTGTGATGCTATTCGAGCGCTTCTCCGTCGATGCGAACCGCTTCGACTTCTTTCAGGCCGTGCGGCTGGTGGAATGCACGCATCGCGGGTTGCCGCGCGTGGGCGCATCGCTGCGCCCGCGCGACGATGCGATGCGATTCGGTCAGGAACCCGAATTGATCTTCTTTCCAACGGCGCTGCGCTATTTCACCGCCTCGCAGGACACCGCACCGAAGCTCGCCGTGAACTTCTTCGGTCTGCTCGGCCCGAATGGACCGATGCCCACGCATCTGACCGAATACGTGCGTCACCGCGCGCGTAACGCGGGCGATCCGACTTTCGCGCGCTTTCTCGACATATTTCATCACCGCGCGGCCTCGCTGTTCTATCGCGCGTGGGCCACGGCGCAGCCTGTGGTGAGCCTCGACCGTGACGACGACGACCGATTCTCCGCTTACGTGGGCACCGTGTTCGGGCTCAACGAAGCGGCGCTGCGCAATCGCGACTCCGTGCCCGATTTCGCCAAGCTGCATTTCGCGGGGCTGCTCGCGGGGCCCACGCGCCACGCAGCGGGATTGCGGACTGTGTTGTCGCGCTTTTTCGGCTTGCCGGTAGAAGTCGTGCAAAACGTAGGGCACTGGTTGAAGCTGCCCGAAGCTGCGCTTACGCGCCTCGGCGCGCGCGATGAAAACGCCCGCATGGGCGTCGGCACGATGCTCGGGGCGAGAGTGTTCGATCGGCAGCACAAGTTCCGCGTCGTGCTCGGACCGCTTTCGCTGAGCGATTACGAGCGCTTTCTGCCGGGCGGCGCAAGTCTCGCGCGGCTCGCCGACTGGGTGCGTCTGTATGTGCGCGATCCACTCGAATGGGACGTGAACCTGCAATTGCGTCGCGCGCAGGTGCCGCGTCTGGCGCTGGGGGGCAAGCAGCGCCTCGGCTACACGACCTGGCTGCACGCGCGCGCGGCCACGGCCGACGTGGCGCACCTCAAGCTTCGTCCGTTGACCCCATCTCATGCAAAGGACTAGTTCAATGGCAGACATCAGCCGCGCCGTCATGTTCGGCAAGCTCGATACGCTCAGTTTCGGCGCGATGGAGAGCGCGACCACGTTCTGCCGCTTGCGCGGCAATGCGTATGTCGAGCTTGTGCACTGGCTGCATCAGATGCTGCAGTTGCCCGACTCGGACCTGCATCGCGTGATCCGGCACGCCCGCATCGAGCCCGCCGCGCTTGCGCGCGATCTGACCGATGCGCTCGATCGGCTGCCGCGCGGGGCGGCCTCCGTCAGCGATATCTCGTCGCAACTGGAGGAAGCCGTCGAGCGCGGATGGGTCTATGCCTCGCTGCTGTTCGACGCCCCCAAGGTGCGCAGCGCGCATGTGCTCGTCGGCATGTTGCAGACGCCCGTGCTGCGCAACGCATTGCGCGGCATTTCGCGCGAGTTCGATCGCGTGAAGCTGGATGACCTCGTCGACAACTTCGTCGATGTGCTCGACGGTTCGCCGGAAGCATCGACGCAAGCGGCTGTCGTGATGCAGGAGCCCGACACGGCGCATCGCACGGATGACGCCTTGCAGCGCTTCACGGTCGACCTCACCGCGCAAGCGCGTGCTGGCGGGCTCGATCCCGTGGTGGGCCGCGACGCGGAGATTCGGCAGGTCGTCGACATTCTCATGCGGCGCAGGCAGAACAATCCGATCCTCACGGGCGAGGCGGGCGTTGGCAAGACGGCGGTGGCCGAAGGCCTTGCGCTGCGCATTGCGGCGGGCGACGTGCCGCCCGCGCTGCGCGACGTGAGCCTGCGAGCGCTCGACGTTGCGCTCCTGCAGGCCGGTGCGGGCGTGAAAGGCGAATTCGAAGCGCGTTTGCGCCAGGTGCTGGAGGCCGTGCAAGCGGCGCCCCATCCCGTCATTCTCTTCATCGACGAGGCGCACACGCTGATCGGCGCGGGCGGCGCGGCGGGCACCGGCGACGCGGCGAATCTGCTCAAGCCCGCGCTTGCGCGCGGCAGCATGCGCACCATTGCGGCGACGACGTGGTCGGAGTACCGCAGGCACATCGAAAAGGATCCGGCGCTCACGCGGCGCTTTCAGGTCGTGCAGGTCCACGAGCCCGACGAGGCGCGCGCCGTGACGATGATGCGGGGTCTTGCCGCCGCGCTGGAAACGCATCACGGCGTGCAGGTGCTCGACGAGGCGATCGAGGCGGCGGTGAAGCTGTCGCATCGCTATCTGCCCGCGCGGCAGTTGCCGGACAAGTCGGTGAGCCTGCTCGATACCGCGTGCGCACGCGTTGCGGTGAGCCAGCACGCCACTCCCCCCGCTGTCGACGACGCGCAACGGCGTATCGATGCGCTCAACACGGAACTGGAAGTGATCGGGCGCGAGGCGGCTATCGGCGTCGATACGGCGGCACGTCGCGAAGCCGCGGCGGCGGCATTGCAAGCCGAAACCGCGCGCCTTGCCGATCTGCACGCGCGCTGGCACGTGGAGCGCGAGATGGTCGAAGACATCCTCGCGCGCCGCAAGGCACTGCGGGAAGGTGCCCCGCACGCCGATCTGCCTGCGTTGCGCGAACGACAGGCGCAGCTTGCCGCGCATCAGGGCGACGCGCCGCTCGTGCTGCCGGGCGTGGACCGTCATGCGGTGGCGGCGGTCGTGCAGGACTGGACCGGCGTGCCCGTGCTCAACATGCTGAAGAACGAGATCGGCAATGTGTTGCGCCTGGGCGAGGTGCTCGACCGCCGCATCATCGGCCAGCAACATGCCACGCAAATGATCGCGCGGCGTGTGCAGACTTCGCGCGCCGGTCTCGACGATCCGAACAAGCCCGTCGGTGTGTTTTTGCTCGCGGGCACATCGGGCGTGGGCAAGACCGAGACGGCGCTCGCGCTTGCCGAGGCGCTCTATGGCGGCGAGCAAAACCTCATCACCATCAATATGAGCGAGTATCAGGAAGCGCACACGGTGTCGCTGCTCAAGGGCGCGCCGCCGGGGTACGTGGGCTTCGGCGAGGGCGGCGTGCTGACCGAAGCGGTGCGCCGGCGACCGCACAGCGTCGTGCTGCTCGACGAAGTGGAGAAGGCGCATCCCGACGTGCACGAGCTGTTTTTCCAGGTCTTCGACAAAGGCCGCATGGACGACAGCGAAGGCCGTTCAATCGACTTCCGCAATACGCTCATTCTGCTCACGACCAACGCGGGCACCGAATGCATTGCGGACTTGTGCCGCGATCCACGAACGGTCCCACCGATGGAGATGATCGAACGCGAACTCCATGCGCAGTTGCTGCAGACGTTCCCGCCCGCGTTGCTCGGGCGCATGGTGACCATTCCGTATTACCCGCTCTCCAATGAGATGCTTTGCGCCATCATCCGGCTGCAACTCGGCCGCGTGGCCGAGCGTGTGACGCTCACGCATGGTGTGCCGTTCACTTATGACGAGAGCGTGGTGACGCAAATCGCACAGCGTTGCACGCAGATGGACAGCGGCGGCCGCATGATCGACGCCATTCTCACCAACAGCGTGCTGCCGCGCATCAGCACGGCGTTTCTTTCGCGCGTGATGGACGGCAAAACGCTTGCACGTGTGCACGTGAGCGTTGAGTGCGAGGAGTTCACCTATGCCTTCGACTAGTCGCCATGTGCGTATGACCTGTGCGGCGCTCGGCGACGACGCGGTGTTTCTGCGCATGTCGGCGAGCGAGGCGCTGGGACGCCTGAGCCGCTTCGAGATCGCATTCCTTGGTACGCGCAACGATATCGATCCGGGCGCGGTGCTCGGGCAGAACCTTTCTGTGACGCTCGATTATCCGGCGGGCGGGTCGCGCGAGTTCAACGGCATCGTCACGACGCTGCGTCTGCTCGCGCCTGGCGACACCACGAAGAATCGCATGGCGCGTTATGAGGCGGTCGTGCATCCGCGCCTGTGGCTGCTCACGCGCGCCTCGCACCGGCGCTTCTTCCATCAACGCACGGCGCCGCGAATCGTCGCGCAGGTGCTGGAGTCGTACGACATCGACTTTCGCAATGCATGCACAGCGAGCTATCCGGCGCTCGAGCATTGCGTGCAGTACCGCGAGACGGATTTCGACTTCGTGAGCCGCCTCATGGAGCGCGAAGGCATGCATTACTTCTTCGAGCACGCAGGCGGCAAGCATACGCTCGTGCTGGCCGATTCCGGCGCGGAGCATCGGCCCATCGCGCACTATGAGTCGGTGCCGTTTCAGGGCTGGGACACGCCTGAACCCGACGAAGAATGCATATACCGCTGGCACGCGGGCGCGACGCTCGAAACCGGGCGCTACGAAGTCAACGATTACGACTTCGAAAAGGCTTCGATGAGCAACAGCGAAGGGCTTGTTTCGCGCGCGACGCGTAGCGCACCCTACGACCCGCCGCGCTATTTGATGCAGGAGCATCTGAGCGGACATTTGAAAGCGGGAGACGGCGAGCGGCTCGCGCGCATTAACGTGGAGATCCATCAAACGCAGAACGACGCGATGGAAGGGCGCACCACCGCGCGCGGCATCGCGGCGGGCGGGCTGTTCAGGCTGCGCGATCATCCGGGCGGCGCGCAGAACCGCCAGTATCTGGTCATCGAGAATCGGGCCGAAGTTGTATCGGATGCCTATGTATCCACGAGCGACCCCACGCAGCCGTTGTTCGACAGCCATTTCAGGGCGATTCGCAGCGACAACACGTTCCGTTCGCTCCGCATCACGCCCGTTCCTCGCGCCGCGGGCCCGCAGACGGCGGTTGTAATCGGACCGCCGGGCGAGGAGATTCTCACGGACAAGTACGGGCGCGTGAAAGTGCAGTTCCACTGGGAACAGCTTTCGCAAGCAGGCGGCGCGGATCGACTCGAGCGCTGCTGGGTGCGCGTGGCGCAGGGCTGGGCGAACCGGCGCTGGGGCGCGATGTGCCTGCCGCGCATCGGTCAGGAGGTGCTGGTGGATTTCATCGAAGGCGATCCTGACCGGCCTGTGATCGTCGGCGCGGTTTACAACTCGACCAACATGCCGCCGTACGACCTGCCCGCGCAAAGCGCGGTGTCCACGCTCAAGAGTCAGTCCACGAAGGGTGGCAACGGCTACAACGAAGTCCGCTTCGACGACCGCAAGGGCGGCGAGCAGATGTTCTTTCACGCCGAGCGCGATCACGAAACATGGATCAAGCACGACGCGCTGATGAACGTCACCGGCGAGCGGCATTTGCGCATCGGCGGCGGCGAGTTTCGCGAGACGCGCGGCGCGCGCAACGATTCCGTACTGGGCAGTAGTACGTCGCGCGTGATTGGCAGTGTTTCGGCGGCCAGCATGACGACGCACGAGCAGTTCGTGGGCGAGGCGTATTCGCTCGACGCAGGCGCGGCAGTGCACATCAAGGCTGGCGCGGCGGTGGAGATCGAGGCGGACGCAACCATCGTGCTGCGCGCGGGGGCGTCGTACATACTCATCGGTCCGGAAACCATCGAGATGTCGAGCTTCCCGATTCCGCTCGGCCCGGGCGTGCCGCCGGTGCCGCTTTCCGTGCCCCCGGCGCCGCCCATGCCGCCGCGCGATGCCGACGACGGCACGAGCAAGATTCGCAACCAGGAGGCCCCGTGAGATTGACGCTGACTGTACAGGGCGGCGAAGGCGGCGAGCACGCCGCGCTTCGCACGATGGATGTCGATGAACGCGCAACCATTGGCCGCGCACCGGAAAGTACGGTGGTGCTGAGCGACGTGCATCGCGGTATTTCGCGCATGCAGGCGAGCATCGAGCGCCGCGCGCAGACCTACGTGCTCGTCGATGCCGGAAGCAATCCGACGCTGCTGAACGGTGACGCGCTGAACGGCACGCGCGAGGCCGTGTTGTCGCACGGCGATCAGATCCGGATTGGCGCTTATACGCTCGCGGTTTCCATCGAAAAGGACGAGGAAAGCTGGGCGCCATTCGATCAAACGTTGATGACGCAATCCACGCCACCTACGCCGCCACCCGCTGCGAGCCTGCCGGGCACGCCGGAGTTCGAGGCGCCGCCGAGCGCGTCGCTCATCCCCGACGACTGGGACGTGCCCCGCGCTTCCGGCGCGCCGCAGCCCGTGCGCGACGAAGCGGCGTTCACGCCCGATCCGCTTGCCGCGACGCCGCTGTTGCACGAACCGGGTCATTTCGGCGGCGAAGCGAATCAGGCGCTGCTGGACGCGTTGGGCTCCACCGACCCGTTGCGCGACGGTCCCGCGCGGGTGGAGCGCGAACCTGCCGCGCCGTCACGAAGTTTCGAGCACGTTTCGCCGGAAGAAGCGCTGGCTGCGCTACCGGTGCACCGGTTCGAGGACTCGCGCCCCGCGACGCCGGAGACCCGCGCCGCAGCCCCGCGCGCGGACGATTCCGCTCTGTTGGACGCATTGCTGGAGGGTCTCGGCATCGCGCCCGCCGATGTCGCCCACCTGAGCGGGCCGGAAGTCGCACGCCTGGCCGGTGCGCTGTTGCGCGTAGCCACGCAGGGGACGATGGACGTGTTGCGCTCGCGCGCGATGGCGCGGCGCGAGGCCCGCATGGCGATGACGATGATCGAGGCGCGCGACAACAACCCGCTCAAATTCTTCCCCGACGCCGACCGCGCCTTGACGCAAATGCTGGGCGCGCGAGGGCGCGGTTATCTCGCGGCGGACGAAGCCTTGCGCGCCGCCTACCGCGATATCCAGGCGCACGAACTCGCGCTCGTCGCCGGCATGCGCGCCGCGTTCGACGACGCAATGGCGCGCATCGACCCCGAGGCGATCGAGCGCTCGCTCGACGCGCCCAGCGGCCTCGAAGCGCTCGTCGGCAATCGCCGGGCGCGCCTGTGGCAGCGCTTCGTGAAGACGTGGGAGCAGGTGTCGCGCGACGCGGGCGACGATTTCCAGCAGCGCTTTGGCGAACCGTTCGGCCGCGCCTATCAGGCGCAGCTCGAGGCGCTGCAGTTTCCAAAGGATTGAGTCACAGCATGTACTGGAACAACAAAGTCATCTGGTCGGAGGGCATGTTCCTTCAGCCGCAACATCTCCAGCAGCACGACCGGCACGTCGAGGCGCTGCTCGCGGGCCGCGTGAACGGCCTGCGCGCTTATGGCTGGGGCTTTACGACGCTGGAGATCGACGAGGCGCTGCTCAAGCTCGGCAAACTGGCGTTGCGCGCAGCGGCGGGCGTGCTGCCCGACGGCACGCCGTTCAACCTGCCCGCAGACGACGATCTGCCCGAACCGCTCGATATCCCCGAAAACGCCGCGAACGTGACGGTGATGCTCGCGCTGCCGGTGCGCCGCGCCGGCGCGCCCGAATCGGGCGGCGACGGGCATGCCGACAATCTCGCGCGTTACGGCGCGGGGGACTTCGAAGTTCACGACAGCAACGACGCCGACGCGTCCAGCACGCTGGTGCAGATCGGCAAGCTGCGCCTGCGCCTCGCGCTCGCGCCCGACGTTGCCAACGCGCATGCGTGCGCGGGCGTGGCGCACGTGGTCGAGCGCCGTAGCGACGGCCGCGTCGTGCTCGACGACGACTACTGCGCGCCGTGCCTCGACTATCGCGTGGCGGGGCGCCTTGCGCGCTTCTCGACAGAGCTGGGCGGGCTCCTTCAGCAGCGCGGCGAAGCGCTCGCCGGGCGTCTCGCACAACCCGATGGCGCGGGCATGGCAGAAATCGCCGATTTCCTGCTGCTGCAGATCGTCAATCGCGCGCAGCCGCTCGTCACTCACTTCAACGCAGTGGATGGTTTGCATCCCGAAGCGTTCTATCAGTCGTGCATCGCGCTGGCTGGCGAGCTTGCCACCTTCAGCCAGGCTGGGCGGCGGCCACCCGCGTTCGCGGCTTACCGGCACGACCGGCTGAAGGAGACCTTCGAACCCGTGATCGATGCGTTGCGGCTCGCGCTTTCGCGCGTCGCCGATCCGCAGGTCGTGGCGATCGCGCTCGAAGAACGCAAATATGGTTTGCGTGTGGCGCGGGTCGCGGACCGCACGCTCTTTGCCGGCGCGACCTTCGTGCTCGCGGTGCGGGCGCAGGTGCCGGCCGGCACGCTGCTCTCCGCGTTCGCAAGCCAGGTGAAGATCGGCAGCATCGAGAAGATCCGCGATCTCGTGAACCTGCAACTGCCAGGCATCGCGTTGCGCGCGCTGGCGGTCGCGCCACGCCAGTTGCCGTTCCATGCGGGCTACAGCTATTTCGAACTCGACGACCAGAACGAAGCATGGGCAACGCTTGCTGCTTCGGCGGGCATGGCGCTGCACGTGGCGGGCGAGTTCCCTGGGCTGGCGATGGAACTCTGGGCTATCCGCCATTGAAGTCACGCATAGAGGACCCCTTTCCATGACCGATAGCACGAACGCGCCGCTCGACGATGCGGATTATCTGGACGCAGCGCGCACCATCCGCATGCCGATGCCGGGGCGCAAGCGCGAACGCACGGCCAGCGCCGAAGCGGAACCCACGCCGCGGCGCAAGCCGCAAGCCACAGAGCCCGCGCTCACGCCGCTCGATGCCTCGATCGCAGGGCGCAACCCGCTGCTCCGGGCGGCCAATCCGTTGCTGGAACTCGCGCTGCCGCTGCGCCGCCTGCCGAGCCACCCGGATCTCGACACGCTGCGCGCGCAACTGATCCAGATGGTGCGCCGCTTCGAGGCAGACGGCCGCGCGTTCGGCGTGCCCGACACGCAGCTCGGTCCGGCGCGCTATTGCCTGTGCACCTTCATCGACGAGGCCATTGCGGCGACGCCGTGGGGCGCGGGGGTCTGGGGCCGCAGGAGCCTCCTGGTGACGTTTCACAACGAGGCCTCTGGCGGCGAGCGGCTTTTCGTCATGTTGCAGCGGCTCGCGCAAACCCCCGCTGCCGATATCGACCTGCTCGAACTGATCTACGTGATGCTCGCGCTTGGCTTCGACGGGCGCTACCGGCTCATCGAAGGCGGTAAGCGGCAGCTCGACGAGATTCGCGAACGCCTCGAACAGATGATCCGCGCGCAACGCGGCCCGGTCGAGCGCGCGCTGTCGCCGCACTGGCAGCCCGCGGAGCACGCGCGCGAACGGACGCTGGGTTTCGTGCCGCTGTGGGTCGCGCTGGCGTTCGCGGCCCTCGTCTTGATGGCGACGAGCCTCGTGCTCGGGCTGCGCATCAACGCGTTCTCCGACCCGGTGTTCGAGGCGATGCGCGGCATTCGCGTGGCGCCCGCGCCCGTGCTCGCGGCCAAGACGCAGGCGGCGCCGAAGTTCGCGTCGGCGCTCGATGGCTTTCTCGCGCCCGAGATAGCGCAAGGGCTGGTCACGGTCGGCGAATCGGGTGACCGCACGACCGTGACCATCAACAACAGCGCCGAAGGCACGCAGATCTTCGCGTCCGGCAGCGCCGAACTCGATCCGCGTTTCGTCCCGCTCGTGCAGCGCATCGGCGAGGCGTTGACGGACAAGCCGGGCAATGTCGTCGTGATCGGGCATACGGACGACCAGCGCATCGTGTCGGCGCGCTTTCCCTCCAACGTCGCGCTTTCGCAGGCGCGCGCGGATACGGTGCGCGCGATCCTCGCGGCGCATCTTGCGGACCCTGCGCGCGTGAGCGCCGAAGGCCGCGGCGATACCGAGCCGGTCGTATCGAACGAAACCGCGGCGGGCCGCGCGCGCAACCGGCGCGTGACCATCGCCATTCTTGCGCCGGGAGCCGCGCCATGAAGTGGATCCAGGGGTTCAAAAAACCCGCTGTCGTGACGTTTGCGGGCGTACTGGCGCTTTGCGCGCTGGTCTGGTTCGAAGGGCCGCTCGTGGCGTTCAATGGTACGGCGCCGCTCGAGAGCAGCGCCCGGCGCTGGACCGTGATCGCGCTCATCCTCGCGTGCTGGGCGCTCTATTGGGGCGTCCGGTTTGCCAAGGCACGCATCGCCAGTTCGACGTTCGTGCAGAGCCTCGTGGCCAATGCGCTCGATCCCGCGAAGCACGCACCGGACCCCGCGCGCAAGGCCGCCGACGCCGAGGTCGCGGCACTGCGCACGCGCTTCGAAGCGGCGCTGAAGACACTGCGAGAGTCGCGCGCGCCCGCCATCGGCGCGCGCGGACTGCCGCGCCTGTTCGCGTGGCTCGCTCCACGCCGCGAAACGCTCTACGACTTGCCGTGGTATCTCTTCGTTGGCGCACCAGGCGCGGGCAAGACGACCGCGCTTGCGCACTCGGGGCTGCGCTTCCCGCTCGCTGACCGGCTTGGCGCGCAGGCGGTGGGCGGCGTGGGCGGCACGCGCAACTGCGACTGGTGGTTCACGGACCACGCCGTGTTGCTCGACACGGCCGGCCGCTTCACCACGCAAGACAGCCACGAGCAGGCCGATCGCGGCGCATGGCTCGGCTTTCTCGGGCTGCTGCGCAAGTTCCGGCCGCGCCGGCCGCTCGACGGCGTGATGGCCGTGGTTTCGGCTGCCGATCTGCTGCAACAGTCCGACGCCGGGCGCGCCACCTATGCCGCCGCGATCCGCGAGCGTCTTTCCGAGCTGAATCAGCAACTCGGTGTGCACCTGCCGGTGTACGTCGTCGTGACGAAAACCGACATGCTCGCAGGCTTCTCCGAGTACTTCGACGATTTCGGGCGCGACGAGCGCGAGCAGGTGTGGGGCATGACGTTCCCGCTCGCGTCAGAGCAAGAGGCGAGCGGCGGCAGTGCGTCGTCGCTCGTGCGTTTCTCCGAAGAGTTCGGCTTGTTGCACGCGCAACTACAAGGCCGCGTGCTGCAACGCATGCAACAGGAAACCGACGCGCGGCGGCGCGCGCTGATCTATGCGTTCCCGCAGCAGTTTGCGGGCATCGAGCGCGCGTTGCGGCGGTTTCTCGAAGACGCCTTCGGCGAATCGCGTTTCGCGCGCGCGCCGTCACTGCGCGGCGTGTACTTTACGAGCGGCACGCAGAGCGGACGTCCACTCGATCGCATGATGAGCGCGATAGCGGCATCGCTTGGCTTGAGCCGTGAGGTCGTGATGGCGGACGCCTCGAGCGGACGCGCGTATTTCGTCAAGCGTTTGCTGCGCGACGTGATTTTTGCCGAGCAGGGCATCGCGGGCAGCGATCCGCGCGCGGTGCGGCGGCGCACGCGCTTTCAGCAGGCAGCGATCGCGGGGATCGCCGTGTTGCTGGCGGCGGGGCTGATCGCCCTGTTCGCGAGCGATCGCGCGAATCGCCGCTTCGTCGACGCAAGCCGTCAGCAGATCGCCGCGCTTGCCGGTCTCGCGAAAGAGACGAGCGCGGGCGACAGTCCGCTCACGGTCCTGCCGTTACTCGACGCCGCGCGCGATTTGCCCGGCGGCGAAGCGGAGCGCGCCGCGCGTGACACGCCGTGGTGGGCAGGCCTCGGCCTCGATCAGCGCCAGAAGCTCGGCCTGGAAGCGCAGCGTGTGTACCAGCGGCTGTTGCGGCAGACCTTGCTGCCGATCGTCGTGCAACGCATGGAGGACGAGCTTCGCCACGCCAGCGCGGAAGATCCCGCCACGCTCTATGAAGCACTGCGCGCGTACCTGATGCTGGGCGACCCGACGCATTTCGACCCGGACGCGCTGCAGGTCTGGGCGCTGCGTACCTGGCGGACGGGTTCGATGAAAAATGCGAGCGACGCGCAGCGCGCGGACATCGAGCAGCATTTGCAGGCGTTGTTCCGGCGTGGCGAGTTCGATTCGAACTTGCCGCTCGATCAGAACCTGATCGCACAGGCGCGTGCCGTGCTCGACCGGGTGCCGCTCGCGCAGCGGCTAGATGGGCGTATCGATCAGCAACTCGCACAACTGCGCCTGCCGGAATTCACTGTGGCGAAAGCGGCGGGGCCAAGCGGGCAGATCGTGTTCGTGAGAAGGAGCGGCGCGCCGCTCACGCAAGGCATCGAGGGCGCATACACGCGTGCGGGCTTCGACGCATTCGTGCGTTTGCGCGAAGATGCGCTCGCCAATCTGTCGAAGGACGACTGGGTGCTCGGCGCGGGCCAGGCGCATACAGATGCGCAAAGCACGGAGGCGTTGCGCGCAGCGCTCACGCGGCTCTACAGCGAGGAGGCGATCCGCCAGTGGGACGCATTGCTTGCCGATATCGGCGTCGTGCCGTTCAGTGCGCCCGATCAGGGCGCACGCATCGCGAACCTGCTTGGCTCGGCGAATTCGCCGTTGCGCGCGCTGATTCAGGCCGTTGCGCACGAAACGACCTTCACGCCGCCGGCCGCTGCGCCCGGCAAGCTCGACGTGCTCGAGAAGCACATAGGCGTGGAGGCGGAGCAGGCCGCCGCGCCGACGCCCGTCGATGCGCATTTTCAGGCGCTGCATGATCTGGCCGGCGCGGCGCTCGAAGAAGACGTCAACGCGCTGAAGGACGCCGCTTCGACCCTGCAGGCGGAAGACACGGCGCGCAGGCAGTCGCTGCCGCCGCCCGCCACGGGGCCGCTCGACCGCCTGAAGCTGCTCTCGCAGAATGCGCCCGCGCCGCTCGCGGCGGTGCTGCAAGGCGTAGCGGGCAACGCCGATACCGTGCAGATCCAGAGCCAGCATGCGCAATTGCAGTCACTATGGGCCACGACCGTCGCGCCCGCGTGCAGGCAGGCGCTCGACGGCCGCTACCCGCTCGTGAGGGCGTCGGCGCGCGACGCCGCGCCCGACGACTTTGCGCGCGTGCTGGCGCCTGGCGGCCTGATCGACGCGTTCTTCCAGAAGAATCTGCAGAATCGGGTGGATACGTCCGGCACGGTTTGGAAGTGGCGGCCCGAAGCGAAAGCCCTCGGCATTCCTGACGATGTGCCTGTGGCGTTCCAGCGTGCGGCGATGTTGCGGGACGCTTTGTTCCGCGACGGCGGCCACGACGTGTCCGTGCGGTTCTCGGCGAAGGTGGTCACGCTCGATCCTTCGCTGAAGCGCTTCGTGCTCGATATCGACGGCACACAGCTGAGCGCGACGAGCGATGCGCCCGACGCCACCGCCGCGTTCCAGTGGCCGAACGGGAAAGGCACGGGGCAGGCGCATGTCGAACTCGACCCCGCGACTGCGCCGCCGCCTCGCGCGGAAGGACCCTGGGCGCTGTTCCATCTGCTCGACGCCGCGCGCATCGAGCAGGCCGGACAGGCCGATCATTTCAACGCCACGTTCGACGGCGGCAAGGTCAAGCTCGCGCTCGTGGCCAGCAGCGTGAACAATCCGTTTCGCGCGGGCGTGCTCAATGGCTTTCGTTGCCCGGCCTCGCTATGACCGCAGATTGTCGAATCGACGCCGGTTTTTTCGGCAAAGTCCGCACGCATGGCGATTTTGTCGGACGCGGCCTTTCCGCGGCTTTCGTCGGCCGCTGGGACGCGTGGCTGCAGCGCGGCCTGCTGGCCGCGCGCGAGCGTCATGCCGGAGGCTGGCTCGGGCGTTATCTGGAGATGCCCGTGTGGCGCTTTTCGGCTCCGCCCTCCGTTATCGACGACTGCGCGTGCACCGGCGTGCTCATGCCCGGCATCGACACCGTGGGGCGTTACTTTCCATTCGTGATCGCGCGGCAGATCGAAAGCGGAGCGCGCGCCGTCGATTCGCGCTGGCACGACGTGGCATGCGCGCTTGCCCTGTCCACGCTGGCGCCTTCGTTTTCGCTAAAGGCGTTCGAGTCGAAACTCGCTACGCTGCGCGAGCAGCCAGTCGCGTTGGCATCGTGCGAAGGCGCCAGCGCGTGGTGGACTCCGGAGAATGGCGTGACGTATCGGCACGAGGGCGCGCTCGATGCGCGCCTGTTCCTGGATCTGCTCGAAGCGCACGACAGCGCGGACTAGTCGCCGTCGATGCCCCATTCGCGGCGCAGCGCTTCGCGGTGCGGCTCCGGCACCGCGTCGAGCAGTTGCGCGTGGAAGGCGCGCAGATCGGTGGCGCGGGCTGCGGCGCGGCGCGCCACGATACGGGCGATGGGGCCCAGAAGCGTCGTGAGGCGCGAGGCGGCTTCGTTCACGCTTTCTGCGCTGATTGTCTGCGCGCCGATCGTGCGCGGCGCGCCTGCGCCCACCGGCATCAACAGCGAATCGAAGTCGCGTCGCGCATCGTCGGTGGGCAAGTGGGCGCTCAGGCGTTCGCGCAGCGTATCGATGTTCGTCGCGCCTACGCATGCACGCCGTATCAGCAGCGACGCCACGGGCCCGACATGGCTCGCCAGATGCTTCTCCAGGTGCGCGATGAGTTCGGGGTCGAGTTGCGTCTGAGTTGGCGGCGCGGGAATCGGCGATTCAAGGATCGCATGCGCGAGCACGGTTCGTTCTGCATCCTCGTGGACCTCAGCCGCGAGTGCCGCAAGCAGCGTATCGCGCCATTCGCGCGCGCAGGCGTAGCGCACTTGCGGGCGCTTCTCCATGCCTTTCATCACCAGTTCGTCGACATACGCGGGCAAGCCGGGCGCGACCGCGGAAGGGGAAGGCGGCATCTCATCCAGAATCTTGCGCATCACGGCGCCCGACGTTCCCGTGAACGGGCACACGCCGGTGAGCATTTCGTAGAGGACGACTGCGGCGCTAAAGAGATCGGAGCGTGCATCGACGGCGTCGCCGGTGAACTGCTCTGGCGACATATAGCTCGGCGTGCCGAGCAGCGCGCCGGTTTGCGTGAGCGTGGACGTGTCGAGCCGCGCGATGCCGAAGTCCGCGACCTTGCATTCGCCGCGCGGCGAGATCAGCAGATTGGCGGGCTTGATGTCGCGATGAACGATGCCTGCGCCGTGCGCGTAGTCGAGCGCATCGAGCAGTTGCGCAAACCAGCGCAGGGCGGCGAGCGGATTCATGTGCGTGCCCGCGCGCGCTTGCTGCGCGAGATGCGCAGCAAGCGTTTCGCCGCGCACGTATTCCATCGTGATAAAAGCGGTGTCGCCCGTTTCGCCATAGTCGTACACCGCAACGATGTGCGGATGCGCGAGACGTCCCGCGGCGCGCGCTTCGTTCAGAAAGCGTGCGGTGAGTTCATGATCCGCTTCGCCGCCTGCAGGCCGCTGAAGGGTCTTGAGCGCCACCTTGCGCTCGATGCGCGGGTCGAACGCCAGATACACCACGCCCATCGCGCCGCGCCCGAGCACGCGCTCGATGACGTAGCGGTCGAATGTCGCGGGGATGTCGGCGGAGTGGGACATCGCTTACGTCTGCTCTTCGTCGAGAATGCGGAACGCTTCGATGAGGCTGGTTTGCATGCGTCCGAAGGACACCGCAAGCGATGCGATTTCGTCCGATCCGCCCGTCGGCAGCGTGGTCGCGTCGAGCTTGCCGAGGCTCATTTCGTCGGCGGCGCGAGATAGCGCACGAATGGGGCGCGTGATCAGCACGTGCATCATCACGTTCATGACGATCAGCACGACCGCGAACACGGCGGTGAGCGAAAGCATGAACGTGCGCCATACGGCCCGCCCGCGCGCAATGGGCTGCGCCATCGGCACGGACACGAACTCCGCGCCAATCACCTCGTTCATGGTCCAGCCGAAGCCGTTCGAGGTGCCGTACTTCTCGATCATCGTCGCGGGCGCGGCGCCTGACGTGCTATGGCACTGCATGCATGCAGTGTCGGTAATGCTGCTGGGCCGCGCGAGGAAGAACGAGCGGCCGCCTGGCGCATCGCGCTGGCCGGTCAGCTCCTTGAGTTCCGGATGATCGTGCAGATGGCGAATGACGTCGGTTTCCCAGTCGGTGGGGCGGTCGCGCGGATTGGTCGGGTTGAGCATCGTGGCGTTGTACGAGAAGCTCGGGAAGTCCTTTTCCAGCAGTTTGAGCATCTCGATGGCCGAAAACGCGGGGATCGATTCTGGCACGAAGCTGTACTTGATTTGCGTGGCGAGCAGCGGCGTGACGTGCGCCGCCGTGTAGCTCTGCATCGACGATGCAGCGCTCGCGAGGATGTTGGCATCGTGCGCGGTTTCTTCGAGCGCCTGCTTTTGCAGCAGACGGTCGGAGACCACGCCGGTCACCACTAGCGCGATCGCGAAGATGATCAGGAATACAAAATTGAACTTGACGCTGAGTGTGAGTCCGGGCTTCATGGCGGTGAAGGATCGAGCCTTATAGATAGCGTACTCTGCGAACGCCCGGGCGCTCGGGCGGATAGAGCAGGGCGCGCCAGTCGGGCAGGGTGTTAAGGTGCGCTTGAACATCGTGGCGAAATGCACGATCGGTCAGACGCGAGCGAAAGCGTGCGGGAAAGCTCTTGCGCTCGGGCAGCTTGCTGTCCAGCCACGGCGCGATGTCGTCGTAAGTCGCGGCGTGTGAGGGCGGCGCGCTGCGTGCGGGCTTTGCGACGGCGAGCGGCTGCAAGGCGTCGCGAAAGGCTAGCGGCATGTTCGTGACGAAAGCGTCGGTGGGGCGCCCCGATAATTGCACATGCCCAAGGCTGCCGATGCTCGCGAAACGGCCGCTTGGTATCGACGTGGGCGGCTTTGCCGAGAGGCTCTGCGTGCCGGTTTCGCTGAATACATTCACCGTTTGCGTGTCTTCGGGCGCTGCGATGATCGCCGCCGCGCTCGATCCAATATCGAGCGCGCCGAGTTCCGTGTCCACGCGTACCTGGGCACACGGCGCAGCGGCGCACGCGGCTGCGGCGATCTTCAGCCAGCCGCTGAGCAAGGCGACATGTGCGTCGGTCATGAGCATCGCACGCGTTCGCGGACCGAGCGCGACGAGCGTGCCGTGCTCGTCCTGCAGATGCGCAACGCCTTCGCGCGATTCGAGAAGGTCGCCGTCGCGCAAGGTGTCGCCCGCCGCTGCCGAGGTCACGTTCGCGCCGCGCACGACGGTGACGGGTGCATCGCTGCTCGCGAGCCGCCAGTCGGCGTGCGCGGGCGACGCGAGCGCCGCCATGATTGCGATGCCCGCTGCCCAGATGTGCAATCGATGAATCATGCCGAGCCATTGGTCGAAGGTTCCTCAACACAACAGCCTGGCGGCGAAATTATTCCGCGCCGACCTTGGCGCTTACCCGTTAAACGGCGATACGGATTCCTGCGCCTCGCTGAACAGCGCGGCCGTATCGAGGTTGGAGATGCGCTTGCCGAGCGCGGCGAGATCGACATCGCCCGCCCCCCCGATGAGCGCGTAAGTCAGCTCGTTCTGGCGCCATGTGGTGACGCCCATCGAGTCGACGGTGCGCGAGGCGACCGCTTCGTCCGGGCGCGCGTCCTTCATCACGCACAAGGCGATGGGCGGCCCGCTGCGCGGCAGATAAACGATCTGCACGAGCGGCTTGTCGTGAAAGCGCAGGCGCTGCACCGACTTGAAGGTGAGTCCGGCGCTGCTCAGGTCGGGCACGCGCAGCGCGAGACGGTCGTCGCGGCGGATGTCCTCGACGACCCTGGCGGCGAGCGCGGGATCGTCCTGGCGGTACGCGACGGTTTCCCGCGTATAGAGCTTCTGGTAGCCAACCGCCGCCTTCACCCACGGCGACAGGTCCGATGCGCTCGCCAGTTGCGCGGAGCCGGAGCCTTGGCCGCCAGGCCCGAACAGCGAGTCGAAACGCACGAACTGGCCGGCCAGGAACGCGCCCGCCACGCATGCCGCCGCGAGCCAGACCGGCACGCGGCGCAGGCGCGATCTCACGGGCGAGGAAGTTTGTTGCTCCGCGGCTGACATCGCCTCGTCGTTCTCGCCCGAAGAAGGTTGCGCGCGCACCATTTCCTCGATGCCAAGGCGCAGCGATTCGGGCACGGGCGGCAGCGTTTGCTGAGCGAAGGCGCCGGCGAAATCGACCTGCGAGGCGCGCAGCAGCGTGACCTTCTTGCGCGCCTCGGTGGACTCGCGCAACTGCGCTTCGATCGCGGCGCGCTCGTCGGGCGACAGGCGGCCGTCCACATAGGCGAGTAACTGTGCGTCGTCGGCAATCATGCGATTGAGTCCTTGTGCTGCGGGGCGGGCGGCGCCTTGGGCGCTGCACCGCTGAACATGGCGCCGACCGATTGCCGCGCTCGCGAGAGCCGGCTCATCACGGTGCCAATGGGTATCTTGAGCACGTCGGCGGCCTGCTGATACGTCATGCCTTCGACCGCGACGAGCAGCATCACCACACGCTGGGCTTCGGGCAGGCGCTCGACCGCCTCGATGATCTGGCTGTGCATGAGTTGCGTTTCGGGGCCATTATCAACGGGATCGGGGAGATTTTCGAGGAAATCGTCGTCCCATTCGAAGCTCGCGCGCTTACGCACGCTGCGGGCTCGCAGCTCGTTGATCCATGTGGAATGCATGATGGAGTACATCCAGCTCAGGGGAGCCGTGTCGGGTTGAAGCTGATGCGCGCGTTCGAGCCCGCGCAGGCAGGCGCGTTGCACGAGATCTTCGGCATCGTGCTGATCCCCGGACAGGCGCAGCGCAAACGCCCACAGCCGCGGAATCATGGCGGGTAGCATGCCCGGTAGGTCTGTGCCGCTCATCGAAGGGTTTTCTCCACGATCCCCGTCCAATCTAGTCTGGCGCGCGCTTCGCGGTCGTGTGTGACCGTCTGGTTAGGGGTGCGCGGCTCGGGCCTCTATGCTCAACATGAAACGAAACGCTTGGCCGGCGCGCTTTATTCCATGCTTTCGTTTGGGTTGCGCTCGCGCCGCCTTCAACGGCCTTTCATGCCGGCGTGCGCTTCTTCGCTCGTGCGCCGGTCGAACGACACCGCGTAAGCGGCGGCGCGCGCGGCGAGCAGCGGGTCGTCCGAGGGCGCAATGCCCACTGGCAGCACTGTTGGGTCGAAATTGATGTCGCGGCAGGGACCGTCGATCTGCGACTGTGCATGCTCAATGACAATCGTACCCGCATCGACGCGATGCTGCTCGCGTTCGGCGGGCCACGCGCGTGTAGCGTCGTCCACCGGGTCACCCGCGCCCGCGGGCGTCAGCATGAGGCGCCAGCGCACCGGACCCGATTTCAATTGCACTGTCAGGTCGTGCGCGAGAAAGTCGGGGTCTCTCGCGTTCGAATTCCGGGTGTCTATCGGCGCGTAAGGCGCATCGGGCACGACACTCCAGCGCACGAATCGCATGTTGCCGCTTGCGTTAGTGACGCGAAACGCATCGATGCTGTAATAGCTGGCGTTGTAGAACGCGGAAGCCGGCGGGTGCGCGGCGAGCCAGTCGCGCAGCGCGTTGGTTTCGGGGTGCTGCGCAAAGAACGCCTCGAGTTTCGCCGGGTCGGGACCGCCCGTGCGCTTGTCGTGCTGCATCGCCTCTTGCAGTTCGTACACCGCTTGCGGCGTGCGCACCACGAATACGGGCGCGGAATTCATGCCGGTGCGCCATTGCTCGCCGTCGCGCATCGCGAAAAGCAGTGCAAAGCTGCGCACGGTCGTGTCCGCGTCGTCTTCAGCGGGATTGCCGCCGGGCGCGGAGAAGCGGCCAATCAACGGCGTGCGGCCACGCTCGAATACGCTCGCGCGAGAAAGCGCCGTGCCGTTGCCGTTGCTGTCGAAATAGCCGCTCACGCAGATACCTTTCGCATGGTTGCGGCGAAATCCGGGATGCTTGCCGGCGCTGCGTTCGAATGCGTCGATGAGCCGGTCGGGCGTGAGCGCGGCCTGGGCGCCGGGCCAATGTATCCAGCCCGCGGCCCATGCGAACGCCGCGGCGAAGGCCGCGAGCGTGAGCGCGATGAATGCGTACCTGACAAGCAGTTGCGAATGCGAAAGACGGGACATAAATCAGCGCAGGGGCCTCGCGCAGCCGCCGATGAATTGACAGGCCCTCTATTAATCTCGTGCGTTGCCGTCGTGCGGCGAGGCAGATATGGTAATCCGCTTGCGGCTATTCAGTGTGTACTGAATGACGAATGTATGCCTGGGTATGGGGGCGCCATCCAAAAGCGTCTATAAGTCTATGCGCGGGAAGAATACCGGATAGCCGCGCTTCTCCTTAAGCTTCAGTCATTCGAAATCAGTGGGCGCAATACGCAAGACGTTTCCGCATCGGGATCGTGGACGACGACGATTCGGTGCGAGGCGCACTAGCGAGCCTGCTGCGCTCGATCGACCTGGATGTCCACGCCTTTCACTCCGCCGAAGCGTTCCTCGCGGCGCCCAGGAGCCTGGGGCCGTCGTGTCTCGTGCTCGACGTCCGTTTGCGTGGCCCTCCTGACGCAGGAACGCTCGCCCATGCCGGTCGTCTTCATGACAGGCTACGGCGACATTGCCATGACGGTCGAGGCGATGAACGCGGGCGCCATCGACTTCCTCACCAAGCCCTTTCGCGATCAGGACATGATCGACGCCGTGGTCGCCGCGCTGCAGCGCGACGCGCAACGTCTCGAAGCGAACAGCTCGCTCGTGCAAGCGCGCGAGCGCTGGGACGCGCTGACGCCGCGTGAGCGGGAGGTGCTGGTCCTGCTATTCATCGCCGGCCACAGCGCTTCGCTTTCTACGCAGGCACGGCTACCCTGCGCGGCTTCGCGCGCGTCGTGGTGAACCGTCACTGCGTGGAAAGAATGTAGCCCTCGTTGTGCAGCGTCCTGATGTAACGAGCCGCGCGCGCCGTGTCATTCAGCTTTTGGCTTACGAAAGATTACACAGCCGACACACACGAGATACATTGCCTGTTTTCAATGAGGGGCGACTTTCCGGAAACGATCGTCAGCGTGAAGGCCACGCGTTGCCGTATCGCCGCATTCATTTGACTATCCCTTATGAACAGGATGCCAGCAATGTCTTCGAACGTTTTTTCTCCGACGCGACGTAGCCTGCTTGCCGCATCGGCGGCGGTTGGCGCGCTCGCGATCTTTCCCAAAGTGATTTACGCCGACACTCAGACCGCGAAAATCCGTCCATTCAAGGCGAGTATTCCGGACGCCGCGCTGGTCGATTTGCGGCGGCGTCTCGCCAATACGCGTTGGCCTGGAAAGGAGACCGTGGCCGATGAATCCCAAGGCGTCCGTCTCGCGCGCATGCAGCAACTCGTCCAGTATTGGGGCAGCGATTATGACTGGCGCAAGGGCGAAGCGAAGCTCAATGAATTTCCCATGTTCGTCACGGGAATAGACGGGCTTGGGGCGAGCTGATGGCGCGCCTTGGCTACACCCGTTTCGTTTCCCAGGGCGGCGATTGCGGCTCGGTCGTCTCGCACCGCATGGCCATGCAGCACGTAAAGGGCTTGATCGGCATTCACGTGAACATGCCGGCAACCGTGCCGCCGCATATTGCGCGGCTGCGCGCGTTGAGCGAGCCCGCACCCGCGAGCCTCTCGCCGGACGAGAAACGCGCGTACGAAAAGCTGAATGTTTTCTATCGCGACAATTGCGGCTATTCGGCCATGATGGTGACGCGCCCTCAGACGGTCGGCTACGCCCTGGCCGATTCGCCGGTGGGCCAGGCGGCATGGATGTACGACAAAATCTCCCAATGGACCTATAGCGGCGGCGTTCCCGAGCGCTCGCTGACCCGCGACGAAATACTCGACGATATTTCGCTCTACTGGCCGACGGGTGAGGAAAAGGCGAGCGAGAGCTGCGAGCAGCGTTGCAGAGCGGCCTGGGCCTCGCTCGTGCCGTCATACACGAGCAGCATGCGTGAAAAGGAGGACATGATGTGCCGATAACGTAACGGAGCCGCTGGCGGCGCCTGACTGAACATGAAGGTTGGGCCAGCGCATTCGCCCAGCAGGGCGAGCTGTCTGGCCGTGCAATCAGAACAGTCCGTTATCGGTGTTTATTCCAGGCGGCGCGTTCGTTCGGGCTACGCTGCGGTGTTCCTTCTGGAAAATATATACTCCGACATAATTCGGAATCCAGAATGACAGACAAAGCGTGTAATCAATCAACCCGCGGCGTTGCCGCGCGGCGCCACCTGTCCGACGGTTTCGTCCGTCTGGCCCTTGGCGATCTGCTTGCCGATTGCCAGCAGCTGATCGTCATCGAGCGACGCAATCAACGCGTAGCTGAGGTTGGCGCGCCGCCACGTCAGAACGTTCATGCTTTCGACATGCTCATGCGTCATGTTCGCGTCCGGCTTTGGGTCCTTCATGACGCACAGGGCCACGGGCAAACCCGTTTTGGACAGGTACGCAATTTGCACGAGCGGCCTGTCGTGAAAACGCAGCCGTTGAATGCGCGTGAAGATGAGCCCCACCGGGCGCAGGTCGGGCACGCGTATCGGCACGCCGTCGTCGCTGTGAATCTGCGCGATCACCTGCGAGGCCACTTCCGGTGTGAGCGCGTCGAAGGCTACGGTGTCGCGCGTGTAAAGCTGTTGATAGTTCACCGCGGCCGCGACCCACGGTGAAACGTTCGCGGCCGCGGCGTGCAACGCGCTGGCGCTGGCGCCGTGGTCGTTGCGTGTCCAGTCCGTCGCGTAGCGCAGCACCAGCGCACAGCTTAGCGCACCGGCGGCGAAAGTCATGGCAAGTCCTGGCAGCGATAGCTTCAGGGGAAAGCGAAAGGGCAAGCGCGAGAAACGCCGCGAAAACCCCGCAGGTTCAGCAGCGCTACGTCGAGCGCTGTCCGAAGCTTCTGGCACATCGGAATACGCGCGGCTGAGCTGCGCGATATTGAGCGTGAGCCGTTCGGGAACGGGCGGCAGCTTCTGGTGCGCAAAAGCGTGCGGGTACCGCAGCGCCGAGGCCGAAAATAGCGCGACGCGCTCCGCGATCTCGGGTGACGCGCTGATCGTCTTCTCCACGTCCTCGCGCTCACGCGGCGTGAGTTCGCCGTCGACATAAGCCATGAGCAGGATGTCATACATCGTCATGCCCCAATTTGCTTGCTGTTCACCGCGCCTTTCGCGCGCTTTTCTTTTTTCTGGTCGTTGAACAGGACACCAATTGCCTGGCGTGCCCGCGAAAGCCGGCTCATGATCGTGCCGATCGGTACGTCCAGCACCTCGGCGGCTTCGCTATAGCTTAACCCTTCCACCGCGACGAGCAGCATGACGACGCGCTGTGCGTCGGGTAATTGCTGGACGTCGCGGATGATTTGCCCGTTCATGGCCTGTTCTTCCGGTGTCCTTGCAGAGGGATCGGGAACGGTTTCCAGGAAATCGTCATCCCATTCCCTGCCCGAACCGTTGCGCACATTGCGGGCCCGCAGTTCGTTGAGCCACGTGGACTGTACGATAGAGAACATCCAGCTGAGTGGCGCCGTTCCGGCTCCGAGTTGATGCACACGTTCGAGCGCACGCGCGCTGCACGAGATCTTCGGCATCATGCTGATCGCCCGAAATGCGCAGCGCGAACGCCCACAAGCGTGGAAGGCAGGAGCGCGGACAATTCGGCGACAGTCATCGTCTCGGTAGATTTCATTTTTCGACGATAGGGGGTAAGCGGAAAAACCGTCGCCTTGACCAGAACACCCGGCGGGCGAACAAAATTCCATACGCGCCGAATATTGCCGGTCCTCCTCATCTTCATGACGTGCCTGGCGCCTGGCGGGCAGGAGACAAAACGCATTAATACCAGAGAAGGTATCTGCTATATGTCCGGTCAACTGATTATTGAAAATTATTGTATCAATGCCGGAAGCCATACCTATTGCGACACAAATCGTCGTGCTGAATTTCGAATACATCGTGGAATGCGTGGCGCTCTATGGGTGTTCTCGATGAGGAAGCGATTGCGTTCAACGTTTCCCCTGCGCGTGGTGGAGAATGCGCGGGCGTCGTGGGAAGTCGAGGCGGCGAGGGAAATGAACACGCCGTTCGACTGGTCGACTGCACCGCTTGTGCGCGCAACCCTATTGCAGGGCGAAAGCGGCTCGACCATCATTCTCGCCGCCCATTACTCGGTGCTGGACGGCATGGGCGGACTGCTCGACGAAGTAAGCGCCGTGCTGAGCGAGGCCGTTGCCGCTTGATTGAACGACTGAGTTGAATCCTGAAGTGAGCCGGCGTGGCCGGCGCACTCGCTTACGCTGGCACCGCGAGCATCAGGGTGCTGCGTAGAGCGTCAGCTTGGACGAAACCGACTGGACGCCCGGCACTTTCGATGCGACGTCCTGAGCGACCTGGTCCTGCGATTCGTCGAGAATCGTGCCCGCCAGGATAACCTTGCCCGTACGCGTATTTGCGAACACGGCGATGTCCGTGTCGTTCAGATCGCGGTTCTTGAAGAGGGCTTCGCGAACCTTCTTCGCCAACGCGTGGTTGGCGGCGCGGTCGGCATGCATTTGCGCACGGATCTGCTGCTTGGTGAGCGCGGGCGTGTCACCGGTCGTCGTGGTTTGTGCGAGGGCTGCGGAAGAGAGCAGCACGGCAAGTGCGGCCGTAAGCGCCTTGGAACGAAGCGTCATGGAATCACCTGTTGACGTTGAGAATGAACGAGGGGTTGTCAATGCGGGCCTTGCCCGGTGGGAAGCATAGACCATTGGCCCTCCAGTCGCCGTACGGAGGTATAGATAGGGTTTGCCGCAATCCGTAAGTAAGATGCAAGGGGGATACGAGGGTTCACCCACCGCACGACCTCTCGCTCAGCAGGCAACGCTTACAAAATAATTGCGCAATCGCGCGCCTCGCGCGCGGCATTGCCTTTGGATCGACGCCTGAAATCAGCAACCGGTGGAGTTTGGCATGTACCCAATCGAGAGCGATCGTGGCGTGCGCAAGCCGCTGGCCAAAAACGACGTTACGCCTGGCATCGAATATGCAGCGCTTGCGCACCCTATGGGGCGCAAAACTATTTTTTCACGGCCACCGAGGCAAAGACTCTCATGATCGTCGCGAATCAGGACGCCATGCGATGAGCGGCGGTGACAATGTCCACTCGCCATGTGGAGGGAGGCCGGGCCGAAATCACGGTGGCCGACTCGGGCCACGGGCTGCAAGCGTGCGTCGAGGGTTCGCTGTTCGAGCCGAACACGCCGCACGGTGCCTGCTTGTTTTCTCGCTCGCCGCGGCGTTCACTGCGCCGGACGAAAAGCAGCCCTGAACTTCAGGTGGATGGGGCGACCGCCTGCTTGACGTGCATGGCTAGCGCGTGTGCGCTAACCGGTTTCGCGAGGAACGCGCGCACGCCGATCGACATTGCCCGCGCCTCGACTTCGGCGGTCGGATACGCGGTGATCAGCACGAACGGCGCATCGATGCCCATGTCGAGCATGCCCTCGAACATTTGAAGGCCGGACATACCCGGCATCTGAAGATCGGAGACGACGCACGCAGTGCGATTGTGCACAAGCCATCGCAGGACGTCATTCCCCGATTCGAAGGTTTCGACTTCGTAGCCGAGCGAACGAAGCAAACTGGCGAGTGCAAGCCGAACGGACTGATCGTCGTCGACCACGCAGACGTGATGAGCGGCGGACACGCATGATCTCCTGAACAACAATGACGCGCCGGAACAGAACGCCAGCGCGGGTCGACAGCGCTGATAATAATGACGGAATTCGCCTGGCGGAATCATACGCTTGTATAGCGTGCGTGAATATTTACAACAGCGGCAACGACGCATGAGCCGTTGAGGAGACGGATGCGCGTGCGAACGCTGCGCGGCACACGTGATACACGTGCAGGCCGCGCAGGTTGCTTGCTATTCGTTTCGAATAGTATCGGAATGGAAAGTTATTTTCCCGTCGCGTCGGACGTGCGGGGCAATGCGAGACGGGTCAACGCGCCGATTACGCAGAGCGCGGACACATAGAGTTCGGGGGCAGACGGGTTCCATTTCAGCATCAGCGATACGAAAACGGGCGTCAGGCCGCCGAATACCGCGTAGGCCACGTTGTACGAGAGCGAGATGCCGGAAAAGCGCACGGCGGGCGGAAAGGCATCGACCATGGCCACGGGAATGGCCGCGACCGCGCCGACAAAGAAACCCGATACGGCATATCGTGCACAACCTTTTCGACTCGCTCGCGACCACGAAAGACGCAGGCATGGGGATGGGGTTGTCGATCTGCAAATCGATTGTCGAGGCGCACGGCGGACAGATCGAAGCGACTTCGCTGGAGGGGAAAGGGGCGTGCTTCCGGTTTTCGCTGCCTCAAACCAGAGGCGGGCGCGATCAGGCGCTGTCTTGAGCGCAGGCGGATGGCGTGCCTGGGTGCTGGAGCGGGAGACGAGTCTCGAACTCGCGACCTCAACCTTGGCAAGGTTGCGCTCTACCAACTGAGCTACTCCCGCATATCTGGCTCCCCGACCTGGGCTCGAACCAGGGACCTACGGATTAACAGTCCGGCGCTCTACCGACTGAGCTATCGGGGAATCAAGGAGGCCGGATTGTACAGCAGATTTTTTGATCTTGCAGCTATTTCCTGACAAATCTCGATGACGCGTATTGCGGATGATTTCGTTGTGAATTTAACGGTTTACGGTGTATTACATACGGTTAACCGGCTCCCGGTCATTCCGTGGCTCCACCATGCAAGGTGAGTCTGGATCTACACATAGGGCCACGCGTTGTCTATCGTAGGCAGCATCTCAACCCGAACCGTAGAGGAAGCAAAACGATGTCCCTTGCCGATGCCGTCAACGAACCCGCCGCCGACACCAGCGCGGCACCTTCGCAACGTACGCGCGTGCGCCGGGTGGCGCAGCGCGCGCACTACGACGCGGCGACGCTGCACGAGATTCTTGACGACGCCTACGTCTGCCACGTCGCCTTCGCCGACGAGCATGGCGTGCATTGCATCCCCACCGCATGCTGGCGCGAGGGCGATCATCTCTACATTCATGGTTCGAACGGCAGCCGCATGCTGCGTCTCGCGGCCGATGGCCTCCAGGTTTGCGTGACCATTACACATCTCGATGGCCTGGTGCTCGCGCGCTCGGCGTTCAATCATTCGATGAACTATCGTTCCGCCGTGATCTACGGCGTGTTCGAGGTGGTGACAGAGGAGCACAAGGCTGCCGTGCTCGATGCCTTCATGGAGCACATCGCGCCGGGCCGCAGGCATGAAGTGCGTGCGGGCAATCGCAAGGAGTTGGCGGCGACCACGGTCATGCGAATAGCGCTTGCGGAGTCCGTGACCAAGATCCGCACGGGCGGCCCGAAGGACGACGAGGAGGATATGGATCGGCCCGTCTGGGCAGGCGTGTTGCCTTTGGTGCTCGCACCGTTGCCGCCCGTGGCCGATACAGCGCCGGAGCGCGAGGCCCCCGCTTACGTGAAGGCCTGGACAATCCGGCATGACGGCTGACCATGAGATGCGGCATGTACCGCGCCGACGTGAGGGCGCGGAGCTTCGCATACAACGGGTCGATGGCGAACTCGCGCGCACTGCGCAATACGCGCCGAAGCTGCGCCGCGGCAAGGGGAAATTAAGCGAGCCTGCCGCGCCATGCGACCGCTCAGGTTCACGGACGCCGCAATCGGAACGCCGTCCAGTTTGACGAACGAGACCCATGGAGTCGCAACGAGATCGGTCCGCTCGGCGAGTTCGATGAAGAAGTCGCGCACCTCGTCATTCATCAGATAAGGGGCGTCGAGGCCGCGTGCGAGCACCCAATTGCGCCGATTCATTGCTATTGCAGTTTCCCGCGTGGGTTTATGTGAGTGGACCCGCGCGCGGTCCTGATCAGGAGATGGCCGACCAGAGCATGCTGGCGATCGCGACAACGTAGATTGCCGCCGTGATGATTGCCGCCACGCGTAGTGGCCGGCCGATTGCCGAATTGCTGGTGATAATGACGAGGCTTATCCCGATGCCGATCAGGGCGAGCACAAAGAGTCGCGGCAGAAGACTCCAGCCGTCCAGCCCAACCTTGAAGATAGACCAGATCAGGGCGGCGGCGAACATGCCGAAATACCACCATAGTCCCGCTGAGCGGTTCCATAGCATGAGGATGCCCGCGCCGATCAGTGCAACACCGGCAACGAAGTAGTATGGCGCATGGCCCATCCAGGGAATCCATCCGCCCAGCACTGAGAAAGCTGCGCCGACAAGGATAATCCATTCCGCGGTCTCGGCAGGAGACGTCCAGCGGCGGTAAGACATAAAAGTCCCCCAAATGCAGACAAACCGGGCTTTGTAGACAGCATTGCTGAAGTCCGAATCTGATTCATCGACTGATCGATGAAGAAGCCCAGAGCAAAGTCCCGCGTTGATCGTAAGCAGCCGATGTGCCCGGGTCAAGGTTGATAGCCCTTTGAATTTGTAAGAACTTCGCAACATATTCGCATTCAATTTCTTCGCGCGAAAGAAATGCGCGTCGACGGCATTGGCGATAGTCGACATTACCGGGTCGACGCGATTTTCCCGGCAAGAGTTGCAGCGCAAGTCTGCATGAGAGGAAGCATCCGTCAACATTACTTCTGGCGCCTGGTGCGTGAGCGGGTCACTGGATCGCTGTATCTCGGCGCTTATAGCGCGGAGTCACCCGCGGTTGAAGCGTGTCGTTGGGCCATATCGCCAGCAGCGCTTTCGATCTGAAAAATACTTGGTTCGTTCGCAATCGTCATGCCGATAGGCTGCGTACTTCGCCAGCGCGAAGTTTAAGTGGCAGCGCAAGGGCAACGAGAAATGAAGGAAATACGACAATGAAAAGCAGCATCTGGGGCGCAGTGCCAGGCGCACTGTTGACGGCACTTCTGGTCGTGGCATCAACCTCCGCGCATGCGGATCGTCTGGACGACATCAAGCGGGCGGGCGTGTTGCGCGTTGCTGCGTTCGACAGCAATCCGCCATTCGGTTTCGTCGATCCGAAAGACAATCAGATCGTTGGGCTCGACGTGGACTATGCGCGCGCCGTCGCCACGAGTCTGGGTGTGAAGCTCGAAGTTCAGCCCACCAATCCCGCCAATCGCATCGCATTTCTGAAATCGGGCAAGGTCGATCTGGTATTCGCCAACTTTACGATTACCGACGATCGCAAGAAGGAAGTGGATTTCAGCACGCCGTACTTCGCGTCCGGCACCCAGTTCATTGCGAAGAAGGGCGTGTTGAAGTCTTCGGAACAGCTCAATGGTCTGCGTATCGGCGCGGATAAAGGTACGACCAACGAGCAGCAGGTGCGCGCGAAATTCCCGAGCGCAACCATCATTGCTTACGATGACACGCCTTTCGCTTTCGCTGCGCTGCGCACGGGCAATGTGCAGGCCATCACGCAGGACGGCCCGAAACTCGTCGCGCTGCTTGCGCGCGCGCCGGACAAGGCGAGCTACGAAATTTCCCCGTTCACGATTTCGAACGACTACGAAGGCGTCGGCGTGCCCAAAGGCGAGACGCGTTTGCTCGAGGTGGTGAACAGCACGCTGACGCACCTGGAAAGCGACGGCGAAGCCACGCAGATTTATGACAAGTGGTTCGGCCCGAAGAGTGCGGCGCCGCTGCCCCGTCTCTTCAAGATCGGCGACCCGCAAAAGAACAGTTGAACGCTGCGCCCGATTCATGCATAACTGGCTTGAACCGAAGTATCTCGCGTGGCTCGAACAAGGGTTCTTCGTTACGCTGACGCTCTCTGCCTGCGTGGCGTCGTGCGCGACGCCGCTGGGCTTTCTCCTGGCGGTTGCGCGCATGGCCCGTGCACGCGCGATTGCGCGCGCTGCGGCGCTCTACGTGTTCGTCTTCCGCAATTCTCCGCTGCTCGTTCAATTGCTGTTTTGGTACTTCGGCGTCGCGGCCGTGTTGCCGCCCGGCTGGATGACCTGGCTTAACACGCCGCACCTGGCAACGTTCGGGCCGCTCACGCTGCACTGGCCGAGTTTCGAACTGTTCGCTGGCTGGGTCGGATTGACCTGCTACACCACGGCGTTTATCGGCGAAGAGTTTCTGGCCGGTATGCGCGGCGTGAACCGCGCACAGTGGCAGGCGGCTGCGGCGCTTGGCATGAGCCGTTACGCGACCCTGCGCTACGTGATCCTGCCGCAGGCGTTGCGCATTGCGACGCCGCCGCTCGCTGGCCAATACATGAACGTGATCAAAAACTCGTCGCTGACGATGGCGATAGGCGTCGGCGAGCTGTCGTACATGTCGCGGCAGGTCGATACCGAAAGCTTCAGGACCTTCCAGGCATTCGGCACCGCGACCGTATTCTATGTGCTGGCCATCGCGGTCATCGAGGTCGCGCTGGTGCTCTGGCAACGCGCCGGACTGCACGGTTTGCAGCGAGGCCGTGCGTGAACGAGTTCGAGTGGTTTCCTGCTTTGCGTTATTTGATGATCGGCGCGTTTCCGGCGGGACCGCTGGGAGGCGTTGCGCTGACGATCGCGCTCTCGGTGGTGTCGGCGCTGCTCGCGGCCCTGATCGGATTCGCTCTGGGCGTTGCGCTCGCCATGACGCGCGGAGTCGTCCGTCTCGCGCTGACCGCCGTGGTCGCGTTCTTTCGCGCGATACCCGTGCTAATGCTGATTTTCTGGACTTTCTTCTTGATGCCGATCCTGCTGCACGTCGACGTTCCTGGTCTTGCGACCGTTGTGTGTGCGCTGGCGCTGATCGGCGGCGCGTATCTGTCGCATTCGGTCTCTGCGGGCATCGCGTCGATCGGCGCAGGGCAGCGGCAGGCAGCGCTTTCGCTTGGCTTGACGCGCTGGCAGGCACTGCGCGAAGTCATCCTGCCACAAGCCGTGCGGGTGATGATGCCGTCGTTCGTCAATCAGTGGGTGGCATTGATCAAAGATACGTCGCTCGCCTATATCGTTGGCGTGCAGGAATTCACGTTCCTCGCCAATCAGCTCAATAACCGTCTGCTGGTGTACCCCGCGCAAATCTTTCTGTTCGTCGGGCTCGTCTATCTGCTGCTGTGCGGTGCGTTGCAGTGGATCGCCAATGCGCTGCTCACGCGCCGTAAGCCGGGCTTTTAACCGGTGCTCACAAATGTTGTTCCCGTGCGGCGCTTTACCTTGAGTGCTTACCTATCTACGATGCGTTCACCTGCTGCAAACAACCGTACGCAGCCCTTCATAGACATCGAGGTGAATCATGAAAGTGAAAGTTCTGGCTTCGGCCCTATCAATCGCAGTGGCGCTCGCCGCGCCTGCTATCGCATTTGCTCAATCCAGCGGCGCACTCACCCGCGCGCAGGTTCGCAATCAGCTCATCCAGCTCGAAAAGGCGGGATATCGGCCCGGAGACGGTGATCAGACGTCTTACCCTCAGCAGATCCAGCAGGCCGAAGCGCGGGTGGCCCGTTCAGCTGCAGCGTCGAGCGGCTATGGCGGCGTGGCCAGTGGGACTTCTGCATCCGGGCAAGCCACGCCGGCCGCACCCCAAGCGGATGTTCCGGGTCTGCGACCGATCTACGCCGGTCAATGACTCACGTTTTTCGCGCCCGATCGAGTCACGCAATCGGGCGCCTGCAACTGGCATGCATGGTCGCCAGGAGGAAGGACCCACATCGATTCACAACGGATTGATGAGGATGGCGATATAACTGCGGAAATTGGCCAGGAAAACGACGCGGTTATGTCGGCTGGGGAGATTGTCTCGGCGTCAGTCCAACCCGCTCGGAAACGCCGGAATGGGACCGACAGCATCTACGTCAGTTGAGACACTGACCGCTTGCCAACGGTCTGCATCGGTTGCTCTCGCTTGCTCCGCCTGGCGCGCAAACTGGAAAGCGTCGCTACCGAGCAGAATGTGCGGCGGTACTGTCTCAGTGTCGGCAATCTGGAGGATAACCTGTGCGACTTTGACGGGGTCCCCTGATTCATTGCCCCAATAGCCTTCCATCTGTTTCACGCTTGCACCGACTGAGGGTTCGTAATCTGGCAACAAGACCGGTCGGTCCGCGTGCGCACGCTTTCCCCAATTGGTACGCATTCCACCCGGCTCAAGCGCGGTTACCTTGACACCGAAAGGTGCAGTCTCCTGCGCCAGACCTTCGGTGAAGCCACCGACGGCCCACTTCGACGCGAAATAGGCCGCGTTGCCCGGGAACGCCGTACGACCACCCAACGAAGAAATCTGGATGATGTGTCCGCTCCGCTGCCGCCGCATGACCGGAAGCGCCGCGCGAGTGAGATTCACAACACCGAAAAAGCAGGTCTCGACCAGTCGGCGAAACTCGTTCGAGGGAACCTGCTCGAACGGGCGTGTGTCCCCGTACCCTGCATTATTCACGAGCACGTCAAGTCGTCCGAACTCATTGACCCCTGCATCGACCGCAGCTTGGCCTTGAGACTCGTCGGTGACGTCGAGCTCGACCGCCCGGACATTCGCGCCATACAGGCTCACCAGTTCGTCTAGCTGGCGGATGTTGCGGGCAGTCGCGACGACTTGGTTGCCAGCAGCCAGAGCGGCTTCGGCAATGAATCGACCCAGACCGCTTCCGCTTCCAGTAATTAGCCAAACTTTAGACATTCTAAATTTCCTTTCCGTTAAATGTGTGGCTAGTGTGAGGCCCACAAGTGGGCATCACACCAATATCTGTGCCGTTCTGGAAACCAAAGTGTGTGCCGTACTTGATCAATCACGCCTGGCGTCGGCGCGGCAGGCGGTGCTCGTAGCGAATGAACGGCGGGACAACCGGTCATGACAACAAGCCAGGATCAGAAAAAAGCGGGTATGCGCGAAGGCAAAATAGCCCTGACCCATCCCCGATAGTTTTCGGCTTCCGGCAATACCTTCGCCCAAAAGCGGGAGCAGGACAAAAGCGTTGGCCGCATACACAAGAATGGCAAAAACGAGACCTTTTCTCCAAGGCTTCGAGGTAAGAAGACGTTCGCCATAGCCATAAGTCAAGGCCATCAGCATACCGATGAAGATGTGAAAACCCAGCGAGAACTCATGCGATTCAGGCCCTGAAAGGCCGACAGTTAGCCATGCATGCGCCCACCCAGTGCGATCGAGCAAGGGCCCAATCCAGGGACGTATGAGTCGTAGCAAGACGCCATTGCCGGTGTCCAATCCCCCTCGCGCGGCAACGTCCAGCAGAGCGGTATTGACCGTGATGGCGACGATGCCCGCAAGTAACCACGCCGGTGTGTGAATTGAACGCCTTACTGTCGTGTTGTCGCTAGTCCAAGCCATACGTTGCTTTCTGACGATTGAGTTCGGTCCGACCCGCAATGGAGAGGGTTATCCATTGCGCAGGTGATATCTCGGCAAACACGTGCCTGCCCAATTTATTCCAGCAACAGCTTTCGGCACGAGCACGGCATTTCGAACCGCCGGTTTACATAGACGAATTCGGATATTCGCGTGATCGGACTGAGCGCGACTAGCGATGGCCAGACCGAAAAGTGAGGCGAGGCCCAGGCCATCATCGACGGTGCGATCAGCCTGATCGCACGCGAAGGCTTGGGTGCGGCTACGGCCGCCATCGCGAAAGAAGCGAGGGTGCCTAACGGCTCCCTGTCTACGTACTTTCCGACCGAGGTCGAGCTGTTCAACGCGCTCTACGTCGAGATCTAGGAAGCGTTGCTTTTCACCGTTGACGATGGTCTATCGAATGAGGGGGATCATTCGAGCCGCGTTGCCACGGATTCTGCGGATCGCAGAAATAGACCTGGACCTTGGTTGCCACAGTAAAGCGTTTGTGAAGCTGACAAGCGACGCTGTCGAGAGCGGGTATCGGATCGTTCTCTGCGGCCTTCAACTCCGGCGACACTCCGAGACGTGCGCATAGCCGCCGGGCTGCATGCGCGGTGAGGTCATTCAAGTCTTGCTTCGTGCTTCCGAGCGATACCGGCTGGGGCTCTGACCAAACATCCTTTTGAATGTCGAACTGAAAGTGGTTTCGGACGCGTAGCCGACGGCGGCGGCGATGCTCGAGAGATTGTCGTTGCCCGTCTTCAAGGCATCCCTGGCAATCGTCATGCGCCAGCGGATCAGATATTCCAGCGGAGGCAATCCCACGAGATCTTTGAAGCGCTCAATGAACGCGGTGCGTGACATGCCGACTTTCGACGCCAATTCCTGCACCTTCCAGCGACGTGCTATTTCCTCATGCACGATCCTTAGCGCGGAGCCGATCCTTGGATCCGACAACGCGCCTAGCCAGCCCGCTGACCGCGGGCTGGCGGCAAGATGAACCCGCAGGATGTTCACGAGCACAATATTCGCGATGCTGCTCGCCATCGCTGCCGCTCCAGGCCGAACTGACTCTGTCTCTGCCCTGATCAATTCGAGGGCCGCACTCAACGATCTGGCATCCGGGGAATCCGCGGAAACGAGAACAAGCGGGGGCAGCAAACCAAGCAGCAAGCCACTCATGTCGCCGTCGAACTGGAAGAGCCCTCCGACACTAATCGTGGGCGCCTCTCCCCGTCCAAATCGTACAGTCCCGTCCGCACCCAGGTGGCGGGCAAACACCTGCTCTCCGTCTTGCAGTTCCACGCCGGGATCGCTTGCAAAACAGTAGGGCAATCCATCAGTGAGGAGACAAAAGTCTCCCTCCCCCATTTTCGCGGGGTCGGTGACGCCTTCAATCCATACCCATCGAGCGCCCTTGATGACGCCGCCGAATTTCACGTGACGATAGGCGGGAAATCGCAGGGCCCAGGCACCGGCAGCCTCAAAGCGGGCCGAAGGCACGCTTTTGACCTTCAGGAGGGACAACACGTCAGAAAGCGGGTCCACGGATAATTTGTACGATGCAATAGGAAATTCGGTCGCTTGATTATGGATTGAATGGACACCGTGAGCAAGAATGGTTGCTCGCGGCCATTGCCGTTGCGGTCGCGCCACCCATCCGTTTCAATCTGTCGTCGAAATCGAGAGACGTTTTACGCGTCACTCCATCGGGTTTCGCCGACGTTCATAGGTGCTATGTCAAACATGTCCCAGACCCAATTCACAAATCACAAGGACGAACTTGTCGCCCGTTTCATCCCCTTTCTGCAAGAGGTCAAGGACATGACCACGAGCACCGAGGTCGAGCAATGGCTGAATGAAAAGTATGGCGTTGAAAGCGAGTTGTACAGGGATCTGTCGCGACTGATCGCCCGTGGTGTGAAGGAGGGCTGGGCGGCCGACACCGAAGTCGCTGGCCCGCGTTACCGGCGCTCCCGAATCGTTGCGCCCAGCGCGCAGACGCTCTTTTTCAGCGCCACAGCGGTGTTGATGGACAGCACGGATAACATCCAGCACAACCCGGAAGGCAGCTTCCGCGCCGACCATCACTTGCACCCGTATGGCGAGATCAATCTGGTGGTACCGCTCAATGAAGGCGCTGCGCTCGCGGGTCCGAACGGCTGGTGTTATGGCGGCTGGACGGCACCCGCGCCAGGCAGCCACCACTTTCCGGAAGTCAAGGGCGGTGCCGTCATCTCGCTTACTTTTCTGCCCGCGGGGCGGATTGCCGTCGACGTCAAAACCGCCGCAGCATTGAAGCGCTCAGGCGTGCCTGTATGAAGACCTCGACGATCCGACTCGCCTCCCGGATCAGCCGGCAGCATGCCTCGCGCAATTCGACACAGATCGCGTATCGCAGGGCCACGTGGCCGACGTGGTCTGGGGAACTGTCAAGCCGCATTTCAGCGACGAGGAGATCGTCGATCTCACGCTGCTCGTTTCGGCGATCGACAGCTGGAATCGCTTTGCGATTTCCTTCCGCAAGATGCCGGCCTGAGGAGCAAGCAGCGAAACCGGTCTCTATTAGCGCTTTAACAGTTGCTCGCGCACATTCCCGGCGATCTGCGCAGGACCGATGCGCTCTTTCGTCTCGCTGAAGAGGCGGCCGACGGCAGCGCGATCAATGTGGTGCACCTCATCTACAAGAACAAGCCCTATGGAGGACACTATAAGGATTACGAATTCAGCATCGACACGATGCGGGAGCACTGGGAGAGCGGTCTCGAAGATATTCGCGATTCGTTTTCGAATCGCGCGTGGTTCGACGTGCCAAGCCGCGAGCAGGGTTTCGTGACGCACGACGTGCATCGCTTGCCTGGCTCAGGGTCGCGGTCTGACCGTGATGTGCTCGTATATCCCCTCGGGGCAGAACGAAAAATAGCCGCTTGAGGGGATACCTGGCGAGCGCAAGCGGTCCCCCTTGGCGATGCTCGTTTCAAGTGTGTAGTGATTCGACCAAACACAGACATCTGGAACTTGATGCGGGAGGCACACAAGCGCGGCCGTGTGCTTGAAGCATGGCAGCGTCGTACCCGCTTGATGAACCGGCCACATTTCGCCGTTGCGCCGCATGCGCCATGCGTGTCATGACCCGCTGGCGATTGGTACCCACAAATGGACCAGGGAGTGTGTATCTTGAGTAAAGAGCCTTGCGGGATTCACCGAGGAGCCTGGCGGACGCCATGGGGCTTCCTTGTCCGCAGCTTCGCATTGATTGTGCTGGCCGTTTGTCCGTCGATCATATGCGCCTGCCTTGCGCAGACCTCAGCAAGTTGGCATCTGTTTGAACGGTCTGGATCGATAATAACAATCACCGGCCTTCTGTTGGCGTCGCGCCGCTATTTTGACCGCACCGTAACGGATCTGGTTGTCGCCCACACAAACGAGGACGCCGGATTCAAGGCCGGGGAAGTGTGGGGCGAGATCCTCGATGCCAGGCGGGGGCTAACGCTTTCGGCGTTTGGGACACTTATTTGGGGATGGGGAATATTTCTCCGATGGTGGAGCTTCGGTGTGCTGGCGCTGTGGTTGGCATTTGTGATCTACCGGGCATTTCATGCCCGGGTTTTGCAACGCCGTCGCGACGGCGTGTTTCCGCTCAGTGAATAGCACACGCTCGGCGTCACTTTGTTTGCCGCAGATGTGAAGAACTGCGTCGGCACGCCGGCGACCAACGTCGAGCCAGAATCATCAATCACAGGGGTCCCCTGGAGTTTCGAACTAATGGGGCTATCCCTTCTCGCGAGTTGCAATCAGTACTGCACAGGGCGCCTTGTCGATGACTATTCCGCATGTCGACGGGGTGGCCCAGCGGCGTAGCCGCGATAAGTGATGATGCCCCATCACAATGACCTCCGCGTTCAGCAGCCGGGCCTGTTCGACGACGACGTCGGCCGGATTTCCCGCGCAGAAGTGCTGTTCCACCGTGAGATTCTGGTCGGCTAGCCGGGCGGCTGCGGTAGCCAGGACAGATTGTGCGAAAGATGTCTGCGCGTGTGCAAAAGGATACGTCAGACCATCGGGTGCGACACCGCTCTCGCAACCGGAAGGCATTGCGTAGGATGGGTCGACAATACATAGAAGGTGTACGGTCGCCGTACCTGCCGCTGCCACGCGGTTGGCCAGATCGATGACGTGGGAACTCTGGGGCGAGCCGTCCAGGGGAACCAGGAGGATATTGAACATGTTGGAGGCGCCCTTCGAAGCTACGATTGACATGCAGCCGGTGATCGTCGCCAGGCGATGTGTCTGGCCAATATGCACCGGGATCCTCAAACCGATTCAGCAAACTGTGGAACTCCTGCGCGATGCGGACCTATTCGAGGCCTGCGCGCGCCGGACGCGCAAGCATCTGCGCTTCACCTTCAGGTGCGCGACGCCACGCATTGCACAGCACAAAAAGGGTCGCCCTCCCGGCCGGCGAACTCCGCAAAGGCTCTCGCAATCCGGCAACTTCTACATTGCTGAAAGTGCAGGTGCTCTGTCAAGTATTGCGATCGAGTAGGTCCAGGAACCGGTGGCTCATAGCGCTGCACTGCGAATCTGCGCCGCAGAACGGCTGAGTGTCGGCCGTCCGCAGTCGGCGGGAGTCCACCCGTTGCTGCCGGTCACGCACGGCGGCCCAGACCCTCGCGCTCCAGGGCGTTGGCGCTGTCCGTCAAGAAATCGCCATGTGCGAGCACGACGCGTTCGAACGGCCAGCCGAGCAAGCGGTGGATGCAGGTTCGGGCGCGCTCGCGGTCGTGGTGATAGAAAACCGTGTCGCTCAGCATGCAGCTTTCGATTCCCAGTTGTTCCAGGTCGTTGTCAGCACCCACTCGTTCACGTCGCGCTCTATGCAGGAATGTCCCGCACCACCTCGGTCAACTTGCCGGAACTGATTTCGTAAAAGAAGCCGTAGAGCTTGACGTGCTTCGGCACTGCCGGGCTCGAGCGAAGCAACTTGATGTCATAGCTGAGCGACTCCTCAAAATCCATGATGGCGAGGCTCTCGTGATCAAACAACGTCGAGATATCAGCGTGATGATGATCACGAAACTCCTCGATCATCAGCTCTGGCGTCAAGGTCGTTAGACCGCAGAGTGAGTGGTGAACGACAACGACGTTTTTGACGTCAAATATATAATCCATAGCGGCCACGGACTGTAGGGCGAAGGCGGCGCGTCCACCCGCGTTGGTCGCGGCAAACAGTGTTCGCGTGGATCCAACTCGAGTGCCATTTTCGTCGGTGATGATTTCTCCCGGGTAGACCTCGTCGCCAAAATACTCAGCGACGGCCTGTGGGATTTCGACAGCCCGAGGGTCGAGACAGTGGATCACAAGTGTCTTCATCGGGATGGCCTGGTCCCCGCCCTCGAAGGTATTCATATCGAAGCCGGGTTGATTCCTGTACTCGTAATCGCTGAACTTGCCCATTTGCTTGCTCCGTTAGCGTTTATCCAGGGTGTATTCGATTCTGGGCCAGTCTCGGCGCGAAAACATCACGGCCCTTGGCAATTCAATTGTTCCCTTCAGTCAACCATGCGTCAGCCCTGATCTGATTCGTACAGACCTGAATGGCAATGCCGTCTATCGATGCGCGAGTCTCAGGTAAACGAGCGGGCTGTAGTAGCCATTCATTCCTCGACTGCCTACGGTTCATTCGTTGGACAAGGCCAATCCGCGAACTCATCAAGAAGGCACTCCCCCGGAAGAAACGGATGGACCGTCTGCATTCCATTTTGGGGATTCGGAGGCGATGGCTTAAAGCCGGCAACAAATGTCCCAAATCCGTCACTATCGGCGCATCGGTGAGAGCCCAAAAAAAGTAGAGTGTCCGGTGGTTCGTCAGCCGGTGCTCGACCGGCGGGACACGGTCGATAGTTCTGGGCGGCCAACGCAGAAATTGCGGGCTCACGCTGTAGTTGCTCGCTATTCGATGTGCACGGCGCGTAGACGTTCTTCTCCAGCGTCGCAGTGGTGTCCCCCGGTCGAGGGTGCTTTCCTCTCGCTCACGCTTCTGCCCGCCGGACGGATGGCGTTCGACACCAAACTAGTGCAACGTTGAGATGCCCGGAGGTGCTCCGTTGGTGGCTACCCGAGCCATCTTGATCTGAACACGAGAAAGAGCATGCTCGACATAGAGGATCTGCAAACGTTCGTTGAGGTGGCCGATGCAGGTGGTCTTACACCCGCCGCGCGGCGACTGGGGATTTCGAAGTCCGTCGTCAGTCGCAGACTTGCGCGGCTGGAAGGCGAGCTATCCGTCCAACTAATGTCGCGCACTACGCGAGGGGCAACGCTGACCGAAGCCGGTGCCGCGTTTCGTGATTACGCGGCGCGCATCTGCGCAGAACTGGATTTGGCGCGAGAAACGATCCTTCCGGCCGGCGAGTTGCGCGGACATCTCAGGATCTCGGCACCTGTATCGTTCGGCGCAACCCACCTCGCACCAATACTCGCCGAACTGGCGGGACGACATCCGCTTCTGCAACTCCAGACCTCTTTCAGCGATCGCTTCGTCGACGTGGTGAGCGAGGGATTCGACGCTGCCATCCGCATAGGCTACCTCGCGGATTCCAGTCTAATCGCACGCCGTATTGGGCCCATATTCGGCAAGCTGGTAGCGAGCCCGGCGTACATTCGAGCGCACGGGGAACCGCGAACGCCAGGCGAAATCGCCAACCATGAAGTGCTCTCCCAGAATGCCGAGACGTGGCGGTTCAGGGTGGACGGGAGGGTGATGACTATCAATCCGCGCGGGCGGTTCACCTCTAACAACGGTCAGGCTCTGGTCGCTGCTGCGCTTGCAGGACTCGGTATTACCTCACTTCCGGATTTCTTGACGGACGAACATGTGGCCTCCGGCGCGCTCGTTCCGATCATGCGTGAATTCCCTGTTCCCGAGGCTGGAATTTTCGTGATCCGCCCTCCCGGCGCTCACATACCGCGCAAGGTGCGCGTGCTCATCGAGATGCTGATCGAAAATTTCGGCGCCCGCAGTCATCCGTAAGCTCACGGTCCTGACCGGTGCGTTGTAGCCGTGTCGATTGGATTGAGGACCGAGGTTGCCAGTCGCGTTGCAAATTCGGCGACACAGAGTCACCCGATATGGCTCTACCGCGTCACGCGGGATATCGGTACTGTTGGAACTCCTTTAGTCAACCGCCCCTTCAAAGGGCAAGCAACCTGTCATGACCACGATCCTGCAAATAAACTCGGCAGCCCGCTCGCAAGGCGCCCAATCGACCTTGCTCGCCAACGAACTGACCGAAAAGCTGCAACAGTCGAATCCGGGCGCGCAACTCGTCGTCCGTAATCTGCAGGCGAAGCCGCTGCCTCACCTCGACGATTCGATCCTCAGCGCGTTCTTTACGCCGGCTGACCAGCGCACGCCGGAACAAGCGGCCATTTCTGCGCGAAGCGAGGCGCTCATCGCGGAGCTGCAGGCGGCCGACATCATCGTGATCGGCGCACCAATGTACAACTTCGGAATTTCGTCGCAACTGAAGACGTACTTCGACTTTATCTCTCGCGCCGGCATTTCGTTCCAGTACAAAGCCGAGGGCGCTGAAGGTTTCGTGACGGGCAAGAAGGTCTTCGTCGTAACGACTCGCGGCGGCCAGTATGTCGGCTCGCCGGACGACACCCATACGTCGTATCTGCAAACCTTCCTTGGCTTCCTCGGCATGACCGACGTGACGTTTATCTACGCCGAAGGCTTGGCTATGGGCCCGGACGTAGCCAGCGCAGCACTCGCTGGCGCACGCGACGCGATCGCTGCAGCATAACGGGACTCACGGCAACTCCTGATAATTGCCGACAGCGCGGCTCAACGGGTACGGATCGCCGCGCGGCGTCTTAATGTCCGGAAGGAGGGGCTTCTCTGAACAGCAGCAGACCCAGCAGGCTGAGACATCCACAGCCCATTACATACCATGCCGGAGCGTAGAAGCTTCCGGTCGCACGCCATATCGCGCCCACTGTGAACGGCGCGAACCCGCCGAACAAGCTCACTCCGACCGCATAGATGATGCCAAGCGCAGTTGCCCGCACTTCGGGCTGCAGCGCTTCCAGGATCATCAGGAAACCGGCTGGAGTCGACAACGTCATCAGGCCAACCAGGACGAAGACTGCCGCGAGCACGGTGGCCATTGAAGGCAAGGTCGCGATTGCCCAAAACGCAAGTGGCAGGGCGAGGAGCGACGCAACGGACGTACTGGTGAGGAGTTGCTTGCGCGACGCCACGCGATCTGCCAGCTTGCCCGCGAGCGGCGAGCCGACCAGCAGGATGGCACCGGCTGCGCAACCGCTCAGCGAAGCCGTGGCGGGCGGCATGCCAAGCGTCAGCGTGAGAAAGGCTGGCAGAAAGAACACGATCGTGTACATCGTGGCCGTGCCGCCGACAACCAGCATTACGCCCGCAACGATCTGCCGCAGCGGAAGGCGATGGCGCAATTTCGCGGAGCCGTGCGCACGTGGACGAAGCTGCTGCGAGGTGTCCTCGATGCGCGCGCGCAGGAAGAATCCAACTGGCCCGATCGCGAGCCCGATCAGAAACGGCACCCGCCATCCCCAATCGATGAGTTGACTGTGGGTTAGTGATTTCGAGAGCGACACCGCGATCAGGGCGCCCGCGAGCGCGGCGCCGCCCTGGCTTGCCATCTGCCAGCTCACCAGCGCGCCCCGCTGTCCGGTGTTGCCCGATTCCATCAGCAGTGTGGTTGCCGCGCCGACTTCGCCACCGGCCGAAAAGCCCTGGAGCAGGCGGCCCAGTACGATTAACAAGGGGGCTGCAATGCCGATCTGTTCGTAGCTGGGCGCAAGGCCGATGAGGCCGGTGCCGAGCGCCATCATCGCGACCGTCAGGAGCAACGCGGGCTTGCGGCCCGCGCGGTCCGCGAAGATACCGATCGCGATGCCGCCGAGCGGACGTATGACGAACCCGACACCAAAGGCGGCGAGCGACATCAGTAGCGAGGCGAACTCGTCGTCGGCAGGAAAGAACAGCTTGCCGATGATCGGCCCGAAGAAGCTATAGACCGTGAAATCGAAGAACTCGAGGCCGTTGCCGACTGCGGCCGCGACGACCGTCGAGCGACGCGTGCGCGTTGCGCTCGTTGCGCTGGCGTTGACTGCATTCATGTTGAGGCTGCTGTAAAAGGGGCGTGGGCGCGCGTCAGATGTATCGTGCCGCGCGCTGCGACACTTACTGGTTGCCGTTCAGGCCCGTGTTGGCGCGTATTTCGATCTTGCTTGTCACCGAACGCACGCCGTTCACGCTGTTAGCGACAGACGTAGCCAGTGAGATCTGGTTGTCGCTTGCGACGACACCGGTCAGCGTGATTGCACCGTTGTGGGCGCGCACGCGTATGTACGTCGACTTCAGGCCTTGCTTGCGCGCGTCGCGTAGTGCGTGGCGTACGTCGGCGGCCAACTGCTTGTCGGTTGGCACGGACGCGGCTGCAACGGATGTGCCCGTCGCGGCGGCCGTCGCCGCAGTGGCGCTTGCTCCCTGCGCCCCGACATTCGCGCATAAGGTCAAGAGCAGGAGGGCTGGGAGCCGGGTGAGCTGGCGAATCGTCATGGTGTTTTTCCTCAGTCGATGGACGTGCGTAGCGCGAGCCACTCAAAATTTGTGATACATGCCGAGCAGCACAACGTGCGGCGTCTTGTAGAACTCCGTACCGTTTTGACCCGCGTATGCATTGTTGATGCTGTCGAGCGTGGGCTGTTGCGTGTAAGGGTAGGGATAGTGGCTATAGGTGGGCGCAGTGCCGATGTTATGGATGACCGAGCCGCGCACGTAGAGGGCTGTGCGTTTGGACAGGTTGTAGTCATAGCCGAGCGTCACGCCGTACGAGTGATCGACCCAGCCGCCGACGGTGCGGTACACCACTTCTGCGCGAAAGTCGTTGCGCTTCTGGTAGCGGTAGATCGCGCCAAGCGTATAAGTGGAAGCAACACGGTCGCCGTCGAGCCGCGGCGCGAGGAAGCTGTAGCCCGCGGAGAGCACGTAGTGTCCACTATCGTAGAGCACGCCGCCGGCGATGTTGTCGGTGCGCACGTACTGCGAGGGATTGAGCCCGTTGACCGCATAGTTGCCGAAATAGCTGATCGTCCCGAACAGGTGGCCGTCGAAGTAATTGACCGCGACGGACCGGTTGGTCAGTGTCGGCGCAGTCGAATCCTGGGTGTGCGTCTGCACGAGGACCTGCGCATTGAACGGCCCGTACCACGGCGACGAGTAGCTAATCGCGTTGGAGATGTGCAACGGCTGATAGCTGGCGCCCGGTCCGAGGTCGTAGGTCCATCCGGCCAGATAGGCAACCGTCGAAATCGACAGCACCTCGCCGAACACGTCTACGAAGAGTGGCACGCCGACGGCATCCTGCAGGCCCAGCTTCACTTCGCCGGTTTTCGCGGAGCCAAGCGCAATCCACGCTTCGCGGTTGAACATGGTGCTCGCGGTGCCGAGTTGTCCGTTGGAGGCGTCGAACCCATTTTCGAGTGCGAAGCGTACACGGTAGCCGCCGCCGAGATCCTCGACGCCGTACATGCCGAATTTTGAAGTCCACTCGCCGCCGCTTTGCTGAACGAAGGCGGTTTGGGCGCCCCTGGTAAAGCCGATTGCTTCGTCGACCACGCCATAGAGCCTGAGCCCCGGCGTATACGCATCGGTTGTCGCGTACGGCACGCCCTGGAAGTAGTCGTTGAAGAACAGATTCGATGCCTGGGCTGAGGCCACCTGGCTCACCGCGCAGAGCGTTGCGGCGTAGCCGACACGCAGCGCGCCTCGTGAAAAGCGCTTCCGTTGTTCGTTGGCCCGTTTGTTATCGGTGGAGAAATGTTGCCGAAGGCTGCGTGCTGACATCTATAGGCTCTTGTGGTTGGTCAGAAACTGCAAAGGAAAGGCGGCGACTCGCGTGGGCGACAAGTGACAGCGGTCCATCACCTGACGTGCCTGGGGTTATTCAGTGCGCAAGTAGCGTTCGGTCAACGCGACAAACCAGGCCGCGCCCCAGCTGAGCGCGGCGTCGTTGAAGTCGTAACCCGGGTTGTGAACGAGGCAGCCGCCCGTCTGGCCGACGCCGTTACCAAGCAGCACGTAGCAGCCCGGCAGCGCCTCGGTCATCCACGAGAAGTCCTCGCTGCCCATCAGGGCGTCGGGCATCATCGTCAGTGCCCCCTTGCCCACGAGTGCCTCGATGGTGGCGATCGCGTGATCGGTTGCCGCCCGGTCGTTGACGAGGGGGCGCGAGACCGCGTGGTAGTCGACCGTTGCAGTCGAGCCGTACGACTGCGCTTGCAGTTCGGCGATGCTGCGGATGCGCGCCTCGAGCGTATCGCGCGTTTCGCTGTCGAGTGCACGCACCGAAAGCTCCAGCGTGGCCGTCGCAGGAATCACGTTAGCCGCCTTGCCCGCGTGAATCGAGCCGACCGTCACCACCGCTGCGCGCGTCGGTTCGACATTGCGCGCGACGATCGATTGAAGCGCCATGACGATGCTTGCTGCCGCAACGACCGGATCGCTCGCGAGATGAGGCATCGCACCATGCCCGCCGCGACCCGTGACGGTGATCGTCACGGTGTCGGACGACGCCAGCATGCAGCCGTGACGCACCGCGAAATGGCCGACCGGGAGGCCGGGTGCGTTGTGCAGGGCGAAGACCTGATCACAGGGAAATCGTTGAAAAAGGCCATCGTCGATCATGCGTGAGGCGCCACCAAGGCCCTCCTCGGCGGGCTGAAAAATGACGTTGAGCGTGCCGTCGAATTGTCCCTGCGTAGCGAGGTGGTGCGCGGCGGCGAGCAGGACCGCGGTGTGCCCGTCGTGGCCGCAGGCGTGCATCGTTTGGGCAACGGTGCTCGCGTAGGGCAGGCCCGTCGCTTCCTGGATCGGCAGGGCGTCCATGTCGGCGCGCAGGCCGATGGCGCGTGGCGAGTCGCCGCGCTTGATCGTCCCGACGACACCCGTGCCGCCAATGCCTGTCGTCACCTCGTAGCCCCATTGCGCGAGCTGTTCGGCAACGAGGGCAGAAGTGCGCTTCTCCGCGAAGCCCAGTTCGGGATGGGCGTGGATGTCGTGGCGGATTTGAATGAATTGTGCTTCGTGACGGCGCAATGCTTCCACTAGTTCGGCGTATTGCAGCGTTTCGGGGGGCGTCGTCGCTCGGGTCATTAGTTTTGCCTCCTGCTGGCGTTTCTCAGAATCCAGGGCGTAGACTACGAACGATCGGTCAAAATAAAAAATCAAAAACTTGCATCTGAATACCAAAACCGCACGTTATTCCACATTATGAAAATACAGCAACTGCGCGCCCTGATCGAAACCGCCGAAACGGGCAGCATCCACGGTGCATCGCGGCGACTGCACCTGACGCAGCCGGCCGTCACCCGGGCGATTCGTGAACTGGAAAACGAGTGCGGCGTTCAATTGCTTGAACGGCACCCCTGGGGCATGGCACCGACTGCGGAAGGCATGACGTTGCTGCAACGGGCACGCAACATCGTCCGTGAACTAGAGCGCGCCGAAGAAGATCTCGGACATTTGAGAGGCCAACGCGAAGGGAGGTTGGTCGTCGGTGTGACGCCGCTTGCGGGTATGGCCGGGCTCGTGGAAGCTTTCGTCGAATTCCGCCGGCATTGGCCCCGCGTGACTGTCGAGTTTCGCGAACTCGAGTTCAATCAACTGACCGAGCGGCTGGGCAACCGGACCATCGACATCGCATTGGCGGCCTTCCCCGTGAATCGCGGGGAAGCACCGGGGATAGTCAAAGCGCTTTTCGCATTCGATTCGGTGCTGGTTACGCGTGCGCATGGAAAATTCTCAGGCGCAAAAGATCTGGCCGATCTGCAGGATGCCGAATGGATTCACACCGATGTCACCGCCAGCTATCCTGCCTTCGTCCGCGGCATGTTCCAGAATGCGGGCCTCGCGCCGCCAGAACGGATCACCCTTTGTACTTCGTATTCGCTCTATTACGCGCTTGCGCTGAATTCGGATGCCGTGCTCTCGCTTAATCTTCTCGCGCTTACTGATACGGTCGTGGGGCGGTCTTTCGTAGAGTTGCCAATCGAGCCTCCTCCTCCGCCGTTGCAACTCTTTCTCCTTTCGCCGCCCGACGCGCAGCTTACAAAACCGGCAGAGTATTTAATTCATTGCATCCTCAAGATATCGGAGACAAGGGCGGAGCGTTTGCGCACTGCTGCAACGGGAAACTAGCTGTCGATTTCGAGGATGAACCTCCACAGACTGCTCGTGCCATCGCTTCATCAATTGATGAAGCGATGGCGGGCCATTGCCGGCAGTATTCGCTCATTTCATCAAACCCCGCGATCCGCTAACAGCCCTCTGTTCCTCGGTGACCCGCCTCGCCGGCGCCGCGCAGGCCGAGCCCACCGGCATCACAGCGCGGCGACCACGCGAGCTTCCCCAGCCAGGGGAGACTTGGCATGTCTGTTGCATTGCATAGAGTGCCGCTGGCGGTTCGATCAATACGGCAACCGGCTATCCAGTTCGCCGGCCATGAGCCAGACGAATGCCATGCGAGCCGGAAAGGAGACGAAGATGTACGGGAAACCAGTGTCATTGCGAGCCATGGCCGAAAAATGGCTCGCATTGCAACCAGAGATGCAGTTGTGCATCACGCGGCATGCTCACGGCGCGAGGAGGCGGCGGTCTTGCGTCTATGTCAGTACGGTTTGTGCCGTGGGCGAAGTCGGTATGTTCTTTTTCCGTCACGACGATGGCGGCTGGTATATCTTCCCGCCGCACGAATCGCGGGTTTCGATGGGCGTTCTGCCCATTGCCGTATTCGCTTGAGCAAGCTTGCCCGCCTGGAAATTGCCTGTCACATTGCCGAACGCGTAGAGCACGCTGCCTTGCAGGCCAAACACGGAAGGCGATCAACCGCTGTCGCCGAATCCTCTTTTCGCTCTACGTCATGCTGATTTATGTTGATCTGCTAATCGATTGAGCCGGACGACTCGCCTTCGATACGGTCGATCGTCGCCGCAAGTACGATCCAGTCCGCGTTGGCGGCCCGTCGCCCGCGCAGGCGCGGGCGATAAACCGCGCTGCCTCTGCGGATTGGCGCACCGCTCAGCATGCAACTGGCGCGGGCGCGCGCGGTGGTGAGGTGCCAGAGCTGCTCGCCGTAGCATCCCGAAGTCGCGTCGCGCCAGTTGAACGTGACGATCGTGGGCGAGAGTCGCTCCACGAACTCCATGCGCGCGGCGTTACATGTTACCGTGCGCGTTGGCGTGCAGGGCGCCGCGCGCATGGCGGCCCCGGACGAAAGGCGCTCGATCAATTCGAGTGTGCAGGTCCATGCGTCTTGCCTGACGATCTTCATCACCGTTCCTCCCAGAATGCGGCGGCCGCCCGCCTGGCCTGCATGACGCATGCGCCCGCTATGCGGCGGCGCGCAGGCGTTCGATTTCGGTGCTCGGCGCCGCTTCCCGCTCGCGGCTGAGCCTGAAGTCGAAGTCGATGAGCGCGAATTCGCCCTCGATGCCCAACGGCTTGCCGTCGCCCGCGTCTTGACGCTTGACGGCGGGTACGAGCCCCTCACGCGTGGCGAACGCGAAGTCGTCCCAGAGGTGCGGGTCGCCTGCGATGTTGATCTGCGTGGTCAGCTTGCGGTGGTTGGGCGCGCTAACGAAGAAGTGGATGTGCGCGGGGCGGTGGCCGTGACGGCCGAGCTGGTCGAGCAACTGCTGCGTCTTGCCAGTGGGCGGCACGCTGTAGCCCACCGGCACGATGCTGCGGAAGCTGTAGCGGCCTTCGGCGTCGGTGCGGATCGACGCCCGCAGATGAAACGGCGGCTGCGACTGATCGAAGTACGAGTAGTTGCCGAGATGGTTCGCGTGCCAGACCTCCACGAGCGCGCCCGCAACCGGTTGTCCGTTTTCGCCGCGCACCCGCCCACGCATAAGGAGCGTTTCGCCGGGGCACGAGCCGTTGTCGAGCCGCGCGTAGCCGGTGGATTCCGGCGCGCCCGCCACGTAGAGCGGGCCTTCGATCGTGCGCGGCGTGCCGCCTTCAAGGCCCAGCATCGACTCGGCCTCGTCGAGCCGCATATCAAGAAAGTGTTCGAAGCCGAGGCCTGCGGCAATGAGGCCCAATTCCGGCCCGGCGTCGGCCAGGTAGTTGAGGGCGGTCCAGAACTCGCTCGCCGAGACGTCGAAGTCCTCGACCGTATAAAACAGATCGCGCACGATGCGATCGACGATAGCCTTCGTGCGCGGGTTCGCCGCGCCGGCGGTGGGTTCGCTCATGCTGGCAAGCAGCGTGTCGATGGCCTGGTGGTTCATGATGCGGTCTCCTTCGATATTGTTGCCGGGATAGATGTTCAAATGGACTTGAACAGCGGGCTACGCGCCGCGCCCTGCGCGCCGTCCGCGTGCGTGAGGAACTTCTCCGTGTAGATGTCGCGCTCGAACAGCTGCCCTTGCATGAGGGTTCGGATCGCCGCTTCGATCATTACTGGCGGCCCGCAGAGGTACGCCTTGTGGCCGCGGAAGTCGCCTGAAAAATGCTCGCGCGCTGCGTCGTGGACGTAGCCGCGAAAGCCTTCCCAGCCTGAATCGGCGGGCTCGTCGGAGAGTGCGGGCACATAGATGAAATTCGCATGGCGCTGGGCAAGCGCCGTGAACGCTTCGTGATAGTAGAGCTCACTGCGGCTGCGCGCGCCGTAGAGCAGGGTGATGGGGCGCGTGTCGCCTTGCGCTAGCAGATCGAGCAGCATCGAGCGCGGACTCGAGAGCCCCGAGCCGCCCGCGATCAGGATGACGGGTTGCGGGTCCGAAGCGCGCACGAAAAAGCGGCCGAATGGTCCCGAGAAACGCAGCGTATCGCCCACATTCAGTTGCTCGTGCAACCAGGTCGTGCCCTTGCCGCCGGGCACGAGACGTACGTTGAGTTCGATACGCACCGCGCTGCCGGGCTCGCCCGCGAGCGAGAACGCACGCGGCACGCTCTCGCCCGGTATCTGGACGTTCACGTACTGGCCTGCCTGAAAGGCCATGCCTTCGCCTTGCAGTTCGACGAAAATGCCCTTGATGGTCGGCGTGAGATCGACGACCTCGGCCACGCGCCCCACGTGGTCGCGCACCGGGAAGTGGCGTGCGTCCGGGTCTTCGTCGATGTCCGCTTCGATCGTCACGTCCGACTGCACGCGTGCGCAGCAGGCGAGGCACTTGCGTTCGTCGCGCTCGAAGTCCATGAGCGCGAACGGCGAAGCCTCGCCGTGCTCGATCTCGCCGTCCACCACCTGTACCTTGCACGTCGCGCACAGACCGTGGCAGCACGCATGCGGCAGCCACACGCCCGCGCGCAGGCAGGCGTCGAGCAGCGTCTGGTCCTCTTCGATCTCGATCGTCTGGCCGATCGGTTCGATGGTCAATTGATAGCTCATGATGCGTGTCTCCCGCGCTAGCTATGCGAGCCGCCAATGCCCGTGAGGCCGGGCGTGCGCAGACGCAGCAGCGCCTTGTGGCCGAGCCCGTTCGCGGCGAGGCTCGCGTTGAAGTCGGGTATGAAGCGCTCGCGCGAGCGGAACCATTCGATGCTTTCCGGTTGCACCGAGGACCAGTCCGGATGCATGCCATACATCGCGGGAATCACTTCGTGTGCGAGCGTACCGAATGTCATGTCCGGCGCGACGGCGAGGCAATGCGGCGCGCAGAACATGAGATGGTCCTCCCAGCCCACGTACAGCAACTGGCTGCCGTGGAAGTTTTCCACGCGGTCGCGCACCGGCCCTGCGTAGCCTTCGTTCAATGCGACAACAGCCATGATGTGTCTCCGTGAAGTTATGTCGGGCGACGCACGCGTCATGCAGCGCGGCGATCGCGTCGTTCTTCCTGCTTGTCTTCCTGTGCGGCTTCCTTCGCGGTTTCGCCGCCGTATGCCGCCTTGCCGGTCCAGCGCCGCCAGTTCGCGCAGTCTGGCGAGTCCTCGAATTCGTGGCCGTCCGCGCCCGGCTCGATGTGGTAGTAACGCAGCACCTCGCGCATCGGGTCGAAGCCGGGCGCGGTGGGGTCGACGTCGGCTTCGAAGCAGTTGCCCTGGTAGATCTGGTGCACGGGCAGCCACGCCTGCACGTATTTCTCGGGCTCGTTGTCGAAGATGTCCTTGCAGCCGTCCGAGCAGAAGTGGAACTTGTTGCCCAGGTAATCGCTCTCGCGGTAGCAGGTTTTGGTGGGATCGTCGGGCTCGGTGAACGCCATCGGGATCTGGCACACCTGGCACAGCATGGGCAGCGAGTCGTTGTAGAAGCGCTTGCCTTCCTGCTGCTGGCGGCGCCAGTATTCGTAGCGCGGGCGGTAGAGCTTGTCGAAGGTCGCGGGGTACTTCTGCGCGAGCCAGTCCATTTCGTCGTCGGTGGGGATCCACGTGTGCATGGCCGCGGCGTGGGTGTAGTTGTAGAAGATGCCCCACGCCTCGTGCGAGAGGCGATCCTTCTCTTTCGTCGCAACGTCGTGATACTTGGGCAGGCGGATGCCGTAGCGCTCCAGGTCGTGAAAGAGCGCGCCGCCGTTTTGCTCGAAGTAGGTTTCCCACGCTTCCTGCCACGACATGATGCGCTTGGGCAGCATGTAGTCCATCATCATCGCGATGAGCGTGAGCAGGCGGTAACCGCGCCAGAACCACTTGTCGATCCATTTCTGGATGATCGGCACGTTGCCGGGGTCCTGCTCGAGCAGAAACTTCACGACTTCGAGGCCCAGCGTCATGTGGCGCGATTCATCCGACTGCGCCGAAAAGCCGAACGTGACCGTCGCCATGTCGCCGTTGAACGCCGCGCCCGACATGAACGGCATGAAAAGCAGGTTCGTGAGCACATATTCGAAAGAGAATGAAATGGCGGTGACGAATTCGAACGGCCCGGCGCTCATCGCGTCCTCGAAATACGACTTCGGCACGGACAGATACCAGACGCGGTCGTGCATGTGCCTGAAGTCATGAAAGCCGTTGAAGAACTTGTTGTACTGGCTGATCGTGTGGACCTGCGTCTGCGCGTGGCGCAGTTCATCGATGGCCTGCATCTGGCAGGCAATGCGCGCCCCCGCGCCGCGAAAGTTACGGCCTGCGAGTGCGAAGCCGCGATGCGCCGCATATTCGAGCGGGCTCACGCCCGTGAGAAACAGCTTGAGCGCGTTGATATAGCGCGGGTCGGTCACGTTGAACTGGCCGTTGTTCTGCTGGAATGCGTCGATAATCGCGTAGAGCTTGCGTTCCTTTTCGCCCTGATATTTCCAGTAGGCGTCCATCGTGAGGCGGAACGGGTCTTCCCAGCGGTCCCAGTCGTGCACCTTGATGCCTTCGAAGCGGTCGTACGGGAAAATTGCGTCCATCGGCTGGTACGTGGTTTCCCACGCGAGACCGCGCGTGAGCATGGCGTAGTTTTCCTTAATGCTGAGTTTTTTCGGCGCGGTATTGGGCGTGCTCATCGTCATGCTCCTAGTGTTTGATCAGGCGTTCCACGCCAGGATGAATTCGTCGTCGGTTTCGTCGATGTTGCCGGAGAGCGAGATCAGGTTCAGTTGCAGCTCGCGCAAGTCGAACGGCCGGCCAATGCGCGCTTCGATCGATTCGCGCCTGATTACGAGGCGGCCTTGCGCATCGATCTTGACCATGGCGGGCAGGGCGTTGACCACGGCATGCGGGTTGTCCTCGGCAATGGCTTCGACGATGGGCCGCGAGTCGTCATTGGTCTGGAAGGCAATGAAAACGGTGTCAGCCATGATTTGCCTCCGTGCGTTCGCCCGGCGTCGCGATGGCGATACCAAGCTTCGTGATGCGCGCCGTAAAGGCCGTATCGATTTCCGCGAGCGCCGCAGCGGCGCCCTCGGCGCCCAGCGCTTCCACGGCGAGCGGATGCAAGGCGTCGAGCGTGCGGCCGTGCCACATCTCCACCCAGCACGAGAGCAGCGCCGCGTTTTCCGGCGATTCGGCCGCCGCGGTTTTCAGCGTGGCGTCCACCCAGCGGTTCGTTTCGTCGAACCAGCCGATCGCGAATTCGTTGAGCATGCTGAGCCCCGCGCCGCATTGCGCGCAGAGCCGCGCGTCGATATGGCGGTACACGAGAGGGTAGAGCAGGCCGTCGATCACCGCGTTCTGCGCCGTGAACGTCTCGAACCAGTCCTGCACTGCCATGAGGTCTTCCACGAGGCGGCGCAGGGGCTGCCACATCGGCGCTTCGAGCCAGGCCTCCTTGCCCGCCACGAGCGAGGTGCCGAGGTTGCCATCGAGCAGCAAGCCGATGCGCGAGAGATACTGGGCGAGGCCGAGGCGGTCCATGCTGTGATACATCGTGGCCTGCGTGATGGCGGTGCCCCAGCCATAGGCGGTGACGAAGCAGTTGTTCGTGTTCGCCGCCCACTCCACGTGGCGCAGCGGCACCATGAGCGAAGCGACGCGCCGCTTCTGCTCTTCCGGCAACCCGGAGAGCAACGTCCGCCTGGTGACGAACTCGATGTTCTTCTCCATCGTCTCCTGCTGACGCGAGCGTGCGATCGTATAGGCGCCGTAGTAGTACTGGCGCGGGTCCTTGAACGCGTACCAGTCGTTCATGCGAATAGCAGTGCGCGCCTTGTCGTAAAGCTCGTATTGCGGCTGCCACAGCGGGCGATAGTGAAAGTTGGCCTCGGGCTGCAGGTCGAACGTCGCCTCCTGGTAGCGCGAGGCGGGCTTGTCGGCGCCGAGGCGCCGCGCGATATGCGAGAACGTCTGCCGGACCGGCTGTACTGCCGAGGTCTTGATATCGATTTGCATCTCGTGCTCCTCCGTGTCATCGGTCGAATGGGGACGGCGTTACCGCCTTTATTCGGCTAAGCCGGGCAGGCCGTAGCGCCACTTGAGTTCTTCGGCGTCGAGTGCGGCCGCTTCCACGGTGGAAAGCCACACGACATCGTGCGCATTGCAGAACGCGCGATAATCGGGCTCGCGCATCACGAGCTCCACGCAGATGCGTGGATCGCCAATCGAAAAGTCGAACTCGACGAAGCCGTCGTCGCGGCGCGACTTGAGACGCACATAGCGCCGCGCCACGTCGAAGGGCCGATCGAGTGCTGGCGCATGCGCTTGCAGTTTGCTCATTGCCTCCTCCGTTTTTGTTCAGTCTCGCGGCCGCTGGATGTTTTCGTGCAATGGGCCGCGCTGTATTCCCTTTATGCAATGAGCGGGCCAGGGTGCGGTTCGTGGCGTGGCCCGAGCACGGCTTGGCGGGCGAAAGGTCTTTTGCGTCCGGGAGTTGGCGCGCACACGGCGCTTCATGACGCGTTGCGGCGTCCTCAGGGCGCCACGCCGGCGGATCGACCAAATGATCGAGTGCCGCTTGATGAGGCCGAAATCGTTTGATCAAACGAGCATCGGGGATAACCCGCGGGCCTTGCCGACACGCACAAATCCGCCTTGCGCGGCCACGCGGCTTCCCCTATCGTGGGGCCGTTCATCGATGGAGGGGGCACGGCAGCATGGGCACGCAGCGCAAGTCAGAGCAGGCAGAGGAAGCGATGAAGCTCGTGACGCCAAAGGGCGCGCGCGTGGACAGCCTGCGCTATCCCGATATCGCCGACCTCATGTCGCGCCTGCGCTTTGCGCCCGGCAACGGACGCATCTGGCTCGACGACCAGCGCATGGTGCTGCTGCACGCACAGTCGCTCGGCACGCTGCGGCGTGAGCTGATCGACAGCCTCGGCATTGACGCGGCGCGCGGGCTGCTCACACGCATGGGCTACAACTCCGGCGCGCGTGACGCCGAACTGGCGGCCAAGGTGCGCCCCGAGAACAATGTCACCGAGATGTTCGCCGTCGGGCCGCAGCTCCATATGCTCGAAGGGCTGACCGAGGTCGAGCCCGTGCGGCTCGAGATCGATGTCGAAAAAGGCCAGTACTACGGCGAGTTTCTCTGGAAGGGCTGCGCCGAAGACGAGGAGCACGTGCGCATTTACGGCATCGGCGCGGAGCCCGTGTGCTGGACGCAGATCGGCTACGCCAGCGGCTATACGAGTGTGTTCATGGGCCGCCCCATTCTCTATCGCGAGGTGGAGTGCCGCGCGCTCGGGCAAGCGTATTGCCGCATCATCGGCAAGCCGATCGAGGAGTGGGGCGAGGAAGCCGCCAACGATCTTCGCTTCCTGAAAGCGCAGGCATTTACGCAAGGCCTGGCAGCGGACGGCGATCGTACGGAATCCGTAAGCTCCTACGATGCGTTCGCACCGCGCGAGGCGCCTGCCACACCCACCGCGTTCGGCGACGTCAATATGGTTGGCGCATCGCCGGGCTTCAATGCCGTATGCCACATGATCCGCCGCGTGGCGGCCACTCGCGCGACGGTGCTGTTTCTCGGTGAGAGCGGCGTAGGTAAGGAAGTGTTCGCGCGCACGCTCCATCGCATCAGCAACCGCGGCGCGGGCGCGTTCGTCGCCGTGAATTGCGCGGCGATTCCGGAATCGCTGGTCGAGTCGGAACTGTTCGGCGTAGAGAAGGGTGGCTTCACAGACGCCACGCAAAGCCGCCCTGGCCGCTTCGAGCGCGCGAACGGCGGCACACTTTTTCTCGATGAGATCGGCATTCTCACCATGACGGCGCAGGGCAAGTTGCTGCGCACGCTGCAGGAGGGCGAGATCGAGCGCCTGGGCGATACGCAAACGCGCCGCGTGGACGTGCGCGTCGTCGCAGCAACGAACCTCGACCTGCGCGATGAAGTGCGTGCGGGGCGCTTTCGCGAAGACCTCTATTTCCGGCTCAACGTGTTTCCTATTCGCGTGCCTTCGCTGCGCGAGCGCAAGGAGGACTTGCCGGTGCTGCTGAATCATTTGCTGCGCAAGTATCGCGAGCGTCACGGGCGCAAGGTCTCGGGCTTCACGAGCCGCGCGATTGACGCCATGCTTAGCTACAACTGGCCCGGCAACATTCGCGAGCTGGAGAACATCGTGGAGCGCGGCGTGATACTCGCGGCCGACGACGGACCCATCGACGTTGGTCATCTCTTTATCAGCGGGGAAACGTTCGACCTGTCACTGTTCGGCGTGGACGAGCATGGCAGCCTGCTGCCCTCCGACAAGCTCAATGAGCTTGCGGGCGCAGGCTCGGGCGACGAGGCCGAGCGCGTCACGCGCAAGGTCACGAGTCTCTTGATGGGCACCGAAAGCGATGGCGCGCCGCTCTCACTCGACGACATCGAATCGGCCTTGCTCAAGAGCGCTGTGCGACAGGCCTCGGGCAACCTCTCGGCGGCGGCGCGCAGCCTCGGTATCACGCGCGCGCAACTCGTTTACCGGCTCAAGAGCCGGGGATTACGCGTTTGATACGTCGTGCCTTGCGCGCGGCGTGAGTGTCTCGTGAATGTTGGCCCAACATCACTCGGAGTAATCCTCCGGATTCTCCCTGGCCGGGCTCTGATAAAGAACCATAACGAGGGGAATGCGAGGCTCTGCTGTCGCATCGTTACGGCGCCCTGTCACTTCGCCCGCAACCTCCGTCGTATACTCCGCGACCACTTCGCCGAAGGTATTGCGCTGAATCGCCACTTTCTGCCCCGCCTTGACCTTGTCGTTCAGCTTGACCAGCAATTCGACGAATCCGCCATGCGTTGTCATGATCGTGTGCGCGCTATTGCCGACAAAGATGCCGACATCCCGCCCGGTGCGTCCCATCGGGCCAGAAACGACACTGTAGCGCTTGAGCACATTCATCGTGCCTTCGACGAACAAAGGGATCATGTCGAAATCGAAGACGCGCGCAGCGCCGATCTCAGGCGTGATTGCCGGAATCCCCACATCGATAAGCGCGTTTGCCAGCAGGGTAGGCGGTAGTTGGCGCGATTGCTCGGAACGTAACGTTACAGCGCCTAAGCCTGGCGCGGCATCGCCGTGGTCCCAAATATTTCCATTTAAAAATTAGCCAATTGCTGTCTATCAGGTCAGTTCGTAGGCAGCGACTGCTGCAAGCTAATGAGATTCTGTGGAACGACGCGGATGAGCCCTCCGCGAGGACTGTCGATGTCGGCGATAAGCGATAGCGACAGCGATACCGTGATGGGCAGCACAAACAGGAGTACACGCCGCCCGGTCGCACCATGCACGCCGTACCCCTGCATCAGGTTGCTGAAGAACGCGATGGCTATCATGAGCGTCCATGCGGAGACGGGAATGCGATTGAGCCATGCCGCCTGCGTATAGCCCTGGGTGTTGATGACGTCATTCATTCCGGCTACGACGAGCGCTGCAATCGGGGTCGGTTGCGCGATGGCCGCTTCTCGCACGTTCGCCCATAACTGGTTCTGAAGTTCAGCAGTCTTCCCATTGATGGTATCCAGTTCGCGTGCGTCGCGCGTCTTGTAGTACTCAATGCGCAGTTGCACGTAGTCACGCAGCAGGGCCTTGACCTTTGCGGCTCGCGGTTCGCCGAGCAACTGAGCCCGCAAGTACTGGGTGCCGATGGCGTTCGCTTCCTCTTCCTCGTAATTCTTGCGCTGGTCGTAGCGGCTCACTGCCATCGAGAGCGTGAATCCAATCAGGAGTGCAAGCAGGGTGAGCGTGGCTCCCTGAACAACGTTGTAGTTGTCGCGCGCGTCGTCCGAAAGCGGGATGGCGCGTAGCAGACCGATTGAACCGAGCGCGGCTGCCACGGACAGCAGTATGATCAGCGTGATGAAGAGGTACGCGGGATGATGTACGAGCTGAGTCATCTCGAATCCTTAATGAATTTTGATTGTCGAACGTCCCGCTCCGTATCGGTAGCAGTAGAGACAAGAACGTTTTTGTTCTCGGGGGTCCCGGCTTGCTACCGCCATCAGCGAACGGAATTGCGCGTAAAGCGCTTCTTTTCCGGCGAGCGGAGGAACGGTGTCGAGCGCCTGGTTGAACTGCTCAAAGAATCTTCCCGGGACAACCCATTTTGTCTCACCGCCGCCGTCCAATTGCAGACTCTGAATGACGGACGCCTTGCTCCATTCGATCGTCTTCATGTGACCGTCGAACTTCCTCACTCGGGTTAAGGCGCCAAAACACACTAGACGCACGAGACGCCATTGCCTCGTGCATATGCCCACTTCCAGACGCCAGTCTGACGATGCAATCCAGTCTAGCATCGAGTCGTTCGTTGTACTTTACCGGCAGCACGTTCCTCCGTGAAGGCCGGTGTCACTCCGGCGAGGCAGGCAAACTGACGCTTCGGGAAGGCAAACAGCTGGGGCGCGTTGAGTTCGAGCGCCACGCCGGAGGAACTGTCATCGGACGGGACGAGGTTTCTCGCGAGGTCCGCACAGGGCCAGTTAGTACCACCCAGCGGCAGGTGAAACGCCCCGTGCTGCCACGTTGTACCCAGGAGTCGATTCATGGACTCGCGGCACAAGCGTGTATTGCCGAAGGGCCCGTCTTCAATCCGCCGCGCCCTGCAGCTGGAACGTGTTGACGACGTCGCGCAGCATCTGCGCCTGTTCCTGCATTGACTGTGCTGCAGCGGCTGCCTGCTCGACCATTGCCGCGTTTTGCTGCGTGGTTTGGTCCATCTGGGCAATGGCAATGTTGACCTGCTCGATGCCGCGACTCTGCTCGTCGGAGGCGGCCGAGATTTCGCTGATGATGTCGTTGACGCGCTTCACGGCTTCGACGAGCGAAAGCATAGTGCCGCCCGCCTGTTCGACGAGTGCCTTGCCCTGGCCGACTCGATCGACCGAGTCTTCGATCAGGCTCTTGATCTCTTTCGCAGCATCCGCGCTACGTCTCGCGAGATTGCGCACTTCGCCCGCGACCACGGCGAAACCGCGTCCTTCTTCTCCGGCGCGCGCGGCTTCGACCGCTGCATTCAACGCCAGGATGTTCGTTTGGAATGCGATGCTTTCGATCACCGAGATAATGTCGACCACGCGCACAGAACTCTGCGCGATGCTCTGCATGTTCGCGACAACACGCTGGACGACTTCCCCTCCTTCGCCTGCGAGTTGCGTAGCGCTGCGTGCCATCTGGTTCGCCTGCAGCGCATTGTCCGCGTTCTGCTTCACGGTGGCGGTCAATTGCTCCATGCTCGCCGCGGTTTCGCCTAGCGAAGACGCCTGCTCCTCGGTCCGCGCGGAAAGATCGAGATTGCCCGAGGCGATCTGGCCCGCCGCGACCGTGATCGTTTCAGTGCCGCCTCGAATGTTCCGGATCGCGTCGGCAAGGCGGTTCTGCATACGTTGCATCGCGAACAGCATGCTCGTTTGATCACCACGGCCGAGCATAACGGGACGCGAGAGATCTCCTTCCGCGATGGTTTCCGCCACGATCGCGGCATAAGACGGCTCGCCGCCGAGACTGCGCTTCACATCGCGGATGATCAGCACAAGCGCGATCGTGCTCACGCTCCCGATTGCGAGAATGGTAATCAGATAGCGCAAGAGATTGGCACGGAAAGCGTCGTCGATATCGTTCACGTAGACGCCTGAGATCAGATACCAGTCCCAAGCGTCGAAGTGCTTGACGAAGCTGATTTTCGGTACATGTTCGGTTTTGCCGGGCAGCCGTGCCATGTACTCGACATAGCCTTCGCCTTGCGACTGCGCGAGCTTTACCATTTCGACGAACAGGAGTTTCCCGTCGGTATCCGCGTAGTTGGAGACATCCTTGTTGCGGAGATCTGGCAGCGTAGGGTGCATGATGACGACCGGCGTCGCGGTCGTGATGATCATGTAGCCATTGCCGGGATAGCGCATCGCCGAGAGTCGGGCCATCGCCTGCTGTCTCGCCTGGTCGAGCGTCATGTCATGCTGTTCGACGAGCTTCGCGTAGTCAGCCACAATGCCATACGCGCTGTCGACGACGTTCTGTACGGCCGCCTTTCGCTCAGAAAGCATGGTTGAGCGGGACTGCCAGGCGGCCCAGCCGCCGAGGCCCGCCAGACCAAGCCAGGTAATCAAAAGTGCGAGCCACAGTTTGGTGTTCAAGCTAAATCGGTTCACGCTGCCTTCTCCGTCTCTGGCTGCCCGGCGGTGCACGTGCCGTGGTCGGTGGTCAGCCGCCGTGGTGTCGCGATGGGTGCGCGAGTTTCGGCAGGTCTATTTGGTTTACGGCGCTGCAGCGCGTTACCTGAGCCAGGACGCATTGGGTTAACCGCGCATTGCCGGCTTTGCCGGCGAACGGACGCATCGGGTAGGGGGACGGATCAATTGATTGCCAAAAAGTTGCAGCAGGGCACGGATCGTGGTGGATGGGGTACGGCGCACCTCCCGCACGGCAACTCCAGACCACCTTCTCTAAGGGCTTCTCGGACACGTATCTTGTCCAGCGAACAGGATTCACGGATGTGATGCCTGAGCGGCTGACTTCCTGACTCGAGGTTGACGCTCGCGATTCGCCGTCCAGATGGCAAGAAGGGGCCAGACGGCGCGCGTGCGGGCAGCGGGGATCCGTGTAAATGCCCCCGGCGATGCCTAAAATCTGTTTACGGGATCGGGCGATCCGGGAGGAGGCTTCCATGTCTCAGTCGATGATTGGCGTTGTGGTTGGTCTGGTGGTCCTCGTAGTCGTCGCGTTCGCGCTGGCGCGACGGTACACGGTTGAGCATCCAGGAGAAGGCGTGACTCAGTGGCTGGACGCGCACCACATGCGGTGGATGCATCGCAAGCACTAGTCGGTCCATTCCATGCGGCCCCAGTGGACGAGAGTCTCGCAAGGCGGTGGCACGTCCATTTCGCAGTGCCACGAAGCGCTGGCCCACGTGAGCCGGGGGCTGGCTCTGATGGACCGGGCCGAGCGGACACGCTTCGTCCGGCGCACGCAGCGTATGCCGACCTGACCGGTACCCGCATCGTGCGGCGAGGCGTGCACAGGGCGGCATGAAGGGCGCTGCACCACCCAACCTTGACGAGGCAGATCATGCAACGCAGCGATACGGTATTGAGGCGCGTGATGGCGGCGTTCGAGCGCGAATCACACCTGAAACTCCAGCATCATCCGGTTCATATGCGCTTCGATGGCGATGTCCTGACAGTGGCAGGCGAAGTGCCGGATATCGCATCCATGAAGCGCCTTCTTCGCTTGACGCGGCTATTCAGCGAGGGGATGCCGGTAGTTGGCCAGCTGCGTGTCACTGCCGAGCCGAGGGTCGGTGATGGCGAGCTCCGCAGGCAAGTCTGCGACCGGCTGGCGCAGGCTGCGGAGTTTCGCGACTGCATGATCTGCGCGCGCGCCAAGGGCCAGATCCAGGTGCTGCGCGGCACGATGGACCAGGCGGGCAACGAGGGCAGCGGCGTAGTCGAAGTGACGGTCGAGGACGGTGTGGTGACGTTGACCGGGCAGGTGATCAGCATTCCTCACCGGCACCTGGCGAGTGCGATTTCCTGGTGGGTCGGCGGCTGCCGCGACGTACTCAACCTGCTGGAGTTGGTGCCCGCAGAAGCGGACAGCGACGATGAGATTTCGGAGGCCTTGCGTCTTGTGCTCGAAATCGATCCGCGTGTGCGCGGCGACCAGATCACCATCAATGTAGAAAACCACGTAATCGAACTGGCAGGTTGGGTGGCGAGCGGAGCCGAAAGAAGGCATGCGGAACAGGACGCGTGGTGTCTCGATGCGATCGAAGGCGTCGTCAATCGTATCCAGGTGCGCTCCTGATCCGTGCCGCATCGTTGTTCTCGACGATCGACACGATGACGTCATCCGGCGAAATGCCACATTGAGTTTGCAGCTTTTCGACGAGCAGGCGATCGAATTCGACCTTGAGTTGTCTTGATACCCAACCGCGCCATCTTGATGGCGAGTTTCCGCCCTTCTTCCGGTGTCGCGGTAATGAGCGCTTTGCCGGGAAAAAGTGTGATATTCATCGTGATTTTGCTATACATTAAGGATGACGAAATGAATCGGGGTTGGGTAGCAGACTTCAATCGTTGCGATTATTGCTGACGGCGTGCAAACGAGACCGGGTGGCTCCCCAGTTGTCGCTCGTGGGCGCTGCCCGGCTTTACGCATGTCAATACGAGGACGGCATGAGGTGCCAAAGGGCGGCTGTTGCTGTCAGCACAGAAAGCGTTCCGTCGGAGGATTTCTTGAATGTAACGGGTGTGCCAGGCGGGGGTAACCTTCGCACTGTGATCAGGCCGAAGCTGACATGTTACGATGAGTCCCGTCAGAAGGAGGCCCGCAATGCCAAAGCCCGTCATAAGTCCGGATGAATTCGTCAACGAGGTCAACCGGCGCCTTCCGGACCACGATTGCTATACGGCAGGTCTGCAGATGTTCCTCTTGCCGCGCAATGGTCGGGAGGAAGACGCGATCGGTATCGACTGGGAGCCTCGCACCGCACGTAATGGCGTAATCGCGATAAGCGAAACGCACCGTCAGGTTTCAGCAGAATTCACAGTGAGCAAATATCCAGGGCGTCGGCACTGAGGCCTGCGCGCGCATGTGTCCGCGAACTGATATTCCAACGTGTCCTGTGCAGAGCGCGAAGAAGCCGGGCGGTGATAAAGGCCGGCGCGCTGCAATGTTCACAGGGAGGCGAGAAGCTTTAGGTGATGCGCGCTTTCCGCCCCATTGATCAGTGCGTAAGCCTGCACAGACGTGCGTTCGAGGGGCGAAATAGATTCCGCTCCGGAGAAATCATTCCACAAGTCATCGGAGATGCAAGTTGGCGTTGCGCGGGATTTTGCGAACGCGCGAAGAAGTAAGCTTGCCTCGCGGCGCAGTATGAGGCGGTCGACATCAAGAACATAGGGCAGGCAGCCGGCGCGCAGGACAAGGTAGTACGGAATGTTGTCGGTATCACGTTGCATAGGCGGCGTTTCCGTTGGGGAAGATCATCTCTTTTAACGCTCCGTACTGTCGATTCTTCGCGAGTCGGCAGGTACGGACCGACGCTTGTCGTTCGACCGGGCAATCTCCGGAAGCGACGGAAAATGAGGTTCCCGTCGATGCGTTGAATACTACGCCTGAGGGGCCGACAAAATGCGACCTACAAGTCACCAGACGATCGTACAGTCGTGACATGAAGCTGAAGCAGCCATCGTGAGAAAAGCGCAGCGCGCGGCCACGGATGCAACGCAGTTAGACGTCGAGCTACATGACGCTACGCTTTGCCCAGCGCGCCGTCAATCCGTTTCCGCACGCAAAACTCAAAGCGAGACCGGTAACGGGTTGCCGGAACAGAGGTCACAGCAGGTGCTCGCCAATAAGGTGAAATGAATGCATAATGACGTCATCGGGTGCGTCTAGCCTGTCGTCGGGACGCTGATTCCCTGCTTCATGCTCCGGCTCTGCCGAGCCGCCTTCATCGCCTCATTCATTTTCACCTGTCCTTGCTGGTCCAGTTTACGGGCCACTCTGACACCGCCCCAGCCCCGCGACCAGCGGCCATTCCTCGAAATTTCGGGCGCTCCCGCGCGGCAAGAATACGTATGCGACGATCGGTTAAACCATCGTCGGCCAACGCATGGACCACGACAGGTGCGATGTCCATTTCACGCCTTGCGGTGACGTCGTAGCGCGACGATCCGCTCACTTTGCTCAGGAAACTTGAATGGCAAAAGAAGAGTTGCTCGAACTCGATGGTATTGTCGAGGAAGTACTGCCAGATAGCCGCTACCGCGTCACGCTGGACAACGGCGTGGTTGTGGGCGCATACGCGTCCGGCCGCATACGCAAGAATCATATCCGTATTCTTGCAGGTGACCGGGTCACGCTCGAATTGTCGGTCTACGACCTGACAAAAGGTCGTATTAACTTTCGCCACAAGGACGAACGTAGCGGCGGCGGCACTGTACGCAGCCCTGCTTTCCGGCGCCGTTGAACCGGAGCCTCGCGAACGCGCCTGCCCCAACGCGCGATCTGCGATGCAGCGGTCCGGTGGCGACGCATAGACTGAGCCGATGGCGTACCGGGCGGGATTCAAACTTTCCCTGTACAAACGGCGGCTGAAGCGTACCATGGACGCATCAGTCGACCTGCGACCGATCCCAGCGCCCCTCCTGCACGCTTTTCCTGGGGATCGAGCCGCTACCCTCCATCGCAGACCACGAAACGCAGCGTTGCCCGCAGCATGTGTGGGTGCGAGCGCGTCCATTCCTGTTTGGTTTTGCCGCGACAAGCGGCACCAGAAGGTGACTCAATGACTGTCCCTGTCCGCCTTTACCGTGGGCTTGAGATTTACCCACTGGTTTATCCGCACCGACCGACCGCGCCGGGGTCGGGGCACAACTACGACGAGGGATTTGACGCGGCAGTCCGCATCCGGGAGCCGCAGGAGCTGGACGGCAGCTCACGCAGCCGCGTATTTGGCGTTGCGGTCGGCAGACCGTTCACGAACGCCGGCGATGCGCGTCGTGCATCGGTTGCCTATGCAGAACACCTGATCGACTCATGTTCGCCGGACGCCAGTGTGCTTGATTTGACATCCTGAACATTTTGCTCTTTGCAGGAGCCGTTGTTACGCGGTTGAACAGTGGTTTTCCAGCGTCGCCGGAGTTCTTGTATGAACAGGAGTGGTCTGCTCGAGTGCCTTCGCTCCAACGCTCGCGACATTATCGAGGAGTTTCTGCCCCCGGGCGCCAATGCCGAGCTGGAGTGCCTGATAGGCGAGCACCGCCACGAGATTGACGCGCAAGCGTTTTTGATATTCGTCTCGGTTCGGGCGCTGTTACGTGAAAGCGGACTGCCCAGCTGTGAACTGGACTGCGAGGCAGGGCAGATCATGGCCCTGTTGAACAGTCGCGCAGCCTGACGATGATGACGACGCCTGCGGCAAATGGAAGTATGACATCCACCTCAGTGGCGATCTAGCGGCGTTCGACGCACAGAAACGGCTCTAGCCCCGGGCATCGATCCATTCGCGTCCCCAATGATCTGAAAAGCCGAGGGCTTTCATTTCGGTGGTGAAATATCCGAGGGAAAAAAACTCGTAACGCGAACGTTCTTCGCGACTACCCGAACGTGTGAGTGTGAGATTTGAAGAAAAGAAACCGTCGTGAACACGGTGAGCGGAACGCCTGACCGCCTTAGTGCCTGGCGACAGGAATTTGCACTATTTTCTTTTTTTAAAACATGCTTGAGCCGGTTCCCTCGCCTGGAGGGACCGGTCGAACGGGATGCAGGGCCTAGCCAACGGCTGGCCGGCAGTTTCACCGCCTGGCGCGAGATGGCCAGACGGATCCCGTTCCGTGGGAGAGTCGGCGGTGCCGCCGTCCTGGCGGCACAAGCGCACGTGACTTACAGCGGGGTAATGTTGGATGCCTGCATACCCTTGGGGCCGCGCTTCGTTTCGTAGCTGACCTTCTGGCCTTCTGCGAGGGTCTTGAAGCCGTCGCCGCGAATTTCCGAGAAATGCGCGAACAGATCGTCGCCACCTGCGTCGGGCGTGATAAATCCAAAGCCCTTGCTGTCGTTAAACCACTTTACGGTACCAGTGTCCATGGAATTTTCCTGAATATGAACAGATATAGGTGCGCGCCAGAAGAGCGCGGGGGAAAAGGATCAAGGAGGGGAGCGGGCAACGAGTACCGCAGGGAGCGGTGAATGACGAGCAGCAATCGCGCTTCTTGAAGACTTCAGACCCTGAAGCTACTCCGGAAAGCCATGCGAGTCAAGGTTTTTCCATGTGGCGCTGCCGCCAGCCCGCTCCGTGAGGGGGCGCGCTGTACGCAATGTGCATACATGTGGGCGGGAAGCCGGCGCACATGTAAAAGGGTTGGGGCGCTGTGCTCCCGATTGTGACAGCGTGTCGTTGCCGTCCGTTTCGCCTGCTGACTATGCAACGGAAAAATTTGCATCGCATGTTGCGTCGCACAAAAAACGCAGGTATGATTTACGATTCCCGAATCTTCGCGCACCGAATCCCTTCGGAGGCATCCCAGCCTCGATTGTCCGCGCGTCATTCCACGATTCCGTTTGCACCCCGACAGTCAAATTGGTCTGCCGTCCTGCCTGCGCCGATCGTCAGCCAACCTGTCGAGGAGAACGTATTGGCCAATCGAGTTCGTGACGATTTAGCATCCCGCGTGATCGCGGTTACACCCAAGGCCAGCCGCCGAGCTGCAAATAGAAAGCCCCGTGCCGTTGAACCAGCGCTCGACATCGAGGCAATCGTCCGACAGGACGAGGAGCGACAACGCCAGATGCGCGCACTGATCGCGCTTGGCCGTGAGCGCGGCTATCTCACGCACGTGGACATCAACGATCACCTGGCAGACGACGTTACGCAAACTGCAGCGATGGAGGCGATCGTCAGCACGTTCAGCGAAATGGGCGTGGCGGTGTACGAGCAGGTACCGGACGCGGCAACGCTCCTGTTAAGCGGCGCCGCACCCGCCGGATCGTCTGACGATCAGGAGACCGAGGAAGCGGAAGCTGCGCTGTCGACCATCGATTCTGAATTCGGCCGCACGACTGACCCGGTCAGGATGTACATGCGGGAGATGGGGGCCAGGGAGCTGCTGACTCGAGCCCGCGAAATCGAAATCGCGAAACGCATCGAATCCGGCCTGCAGGACATGATTCAGGCGATCGCCGCATGTTCGTCGGTCGTGGCCACCATTCTTGCCGATGTGGACAGCATCATTGCCGGCGAACTGCGTATCGACGAATTGGTCGATGGCATCAGCGACGATGTAAACGAAAGCGCATTGACGGTGGACTCCGTAGAAACGGAGGCGAAAGCATCGGCCCGCGGCGATGACCCCGATGGTGACGACGCTGGGCCGGCGGCCGGGGACCCGGACACGGCGAACGCAGCCCGTCTCGAGCAACTTACGAATGACAGTCTCGCGGTTTTCGCTCGTGTGCGGGCACTGCTCGAGCCGATGCCACATGAGGCTGCTGACGGCAATACCCGTTTCGTAGCCGTTGCGCGGGTACGCCCGGAAATCCAGCGCGAACTTGCGACGATCCGCTTTACGCCCAGAACCATTGATCGCCTGTGTGCCAGTGTGCATGAACAGGTGGCGGAGGTTCGTGCGATCGAGCGCAGCATCCTGGAGATCGCCGTCACCCGTTGCTGCATGCCACGCGAATTGTTTGTCGAGTCGTTCCCGGGCCACGAGACCGACCTTCAATGGACCAGCCGGATGGCGGTGACGTCACGGCAATTCGGCGCGGCGCTTGAGCGACATCTACCTGCCATTCAGGCCGGGCAGCAGAAACTCAGCGACATCGAGGTGAAGGCTTCGCTGCCGCTGCAGCAGCTCAAGGAGGTCAACCGCACGATGCGCGCCGCGGAGTCGAAAATGCGGCAGGCCAAACGGGAGATGATCGAAGCGAATCTTCGTCTCGTCATCTCGATTGCCAAGAAATACGTGAACCGCGGCATGCCGTTCCTGGATCTCATCCAGGAAGGCAATATCGGTCTGATGAAGGCGGTGGACAAGTTCGAATACCGGCGCGGCTGGAAGTTCTCGACGTACGCCACATGGTGGGTCCGGCAAGCTGTCACGCGTGCGCTTGCTGACCAGGCGCGAACCATTCGCCTACCGGTGCACGTGATCGAGACGATCAACAAGCTCAACCGCATCTCGCGCGAAATCAAGCAACAGACGGGACAGGAAGCACATCCCGCCGCCCTTGCCGTGCGTATGGAGATGTCCGAGGAGAAAGTGCGTGGCTTCCTCAGGGCCGCGAGGCAGCCTGTGTCGCTTGAAACCCCGGCGGGCGACGATGCGGACGCGACGCTCGGCGACATGATCGAGGATGTCTCTGCGGGTTCACCGGCTGAGGCAGCAATTCACGCGAACATGCGCACCGCGATTGATGAGGCGCTAAACGGACTGTCGCCACGGGAGGCCAAGGTCCTGCGGATGCGTTTCGGCCTCGATACAACCTCCGATCACACGCTTGGAGAGGTCGGCGAGCAGTTCAATGTGAGCCGTGAGCGAATCCGTCAGATCGAGAGCCAGGCGATGCGCACGCTGAGAGACCCCCGTAACGCTGACAGGTTGAGGCCCTTTCTCGAACGCTGAGACAATGCGGGGCACGTCCTCGATTTGGTGCGTTGCTTCAGACATGGCGCGATCAGCTATCGACTTGATCGCTGCCGTGGCAGGCCGCCTCCGCGCCCTGCAAAATTCACCACAGATGAACGTCCGCTCGCGCTAGAAGCGCACGGCAAGTCGATGAGCATCGTGCTCCTCGATACCGAAGTGAACGACCTTCCCGAATGAACGCAATGTGACGTGCGTTCCAAAAGACGCGAGGTCTCGCCGCGTGAAACGCGGTTGAGCATTAAGGGTTCTCCCCAATGCAGATCCATGCGCTAAAATTTGTATGATGACCCTATGACATGGCAAATCTGCTGATATGTTCGAGAAAATTCCCAACCGGGCGCTGAGCGACACCGTCGCGCAACAATTGCTCGCGCAGATCGACAAGGGCACCTTTGCGCGCGGCGGCAAGCTGCCGACCGAAGCCGTGCTCGCTCAGGAGTTCGGCGTCAGCCGCACGGTGATCCGCGAGGCCATTTCGCGTTTGAAGAACGAAGGCGTGGTCGAGCCGCGCCAGGGCAGCGGCGTGTACGTATCCGCGCATGGCGCGATCCGGCCGCTGCGCATCGACTATGCGGAAGCGATGGAAGGCGGCTCTGTGCTGCAGATTCTCGCCGTGCGCCGCGCAATCGAAGCCGAAGTTGCAGCGGAAGCCGCCATGCGCCGCACCGACGCCGACATGATGGCCATCGACGCCGCGCTCAAAAAGATCGATGAAGCCGTCGCCGAAGGCCGCGACGGCGTCGCCGAAGACGTCGCGTTTCACCGCGCGATCGCCACCGTAACGGGCAATCCGTACTTTCTGAAGACGCTGACGTTTCTCAATCAATACCTCGAAGCGGGCACGGTCGTCACGCGCCGCAACGAGGCGCTGCGCGAGGACTTCTCGCGTCAGGTGCGTGACGAACACGCCGCGATCGCCGCGGCGATTCGCGCAGGCGACCCAATGGCCGCGCGCAATGCCGCGCAAACGCACATGTACAACGCGGCGCGCCGTTTGGCCGAAGCCGGTATCCGCTGATTCGCAGACGCATTTTGCCGACGCATTCGCTCGCGCGATGCGCTGTCTGCAGCACTGTTCGTAGAGGAAAGGGTATGTCGAGAAATGTCGGAGTCATTGGTCTGGGCGCGATGGGCATGGGTGTCGCGCGTTCGCTGCTGCGCGGCGGTTTCAACGTCCATGCATGCGACGTGCGCCGCGAAGTGCTCGACCCGTTCGTCGCCGCAGGCGGCACGGCCTGCGCGAGTCCCGCCGAGCTTGGCGCGCAGTGCGATGTGGTCGTCACGCTCGTCGTCAATGCAGCGCAAACGGAAACGGTGCTGTTCGGCGAGCAGGGCGCAGTCAAGTCGATGAAGCCGGGCGGCGTCGTGATTGCGTGCGCGACAGTTGCGCCCGACTTCGCGATCGACCTCGGCCGTCGCGTGGAGGCGGCCGGCCTGCAACTGCTCGATGCGCCCGTATCGGGCGGCGCGGCGCGCGCCGCATCGGGCGAAATGACGATGATGACGTCCGGGCCCGCTGCCGCGTACGCCACGTGCGAGGACGTGCTCGCCGCGATGGCGGGCAAGGTGTACCGGCTGGGCGAGCAGCATGGCGCGGGCTCGAAGGTGAAGATCATCAACCAGTTGCTCGCGGGCGTGCACATCGCCGCCGCCGCCGAGGCGATGGCGCTCGGTCTTCGCGAAGGCGTCGATCCCGACGCGCTCTACGACGTGATAACGCACAGCGCCGGTAACTCGTGGATGTTCGAAAACCGCGTGCCGCACATTCTCAACGGCGACTACACGCCGCTGTCGGCCGTCGACATCTTCGTCAAGGATCTCGGCCTCGTGCTCGATACCGCGCGACGCTCGAAGTTTCCCCTGCTGTTGTCGGCGGCTGCGCATCAGATGTTCATGATGGCGTCGACGGCGGGGCACGGCGGCGAAGACGATTCGGCCGTCATCAAGATTTTCCCGGGCATCGATGTGCCCGCGAAGCGCTAAGCGAGAAGGGCGCAACGATATGACGAACACGAACGCCTCTGCAAGCAAGCCGCTGCTCGGCTGTATCGCCGACGATTTCACGGGCGCGACCGACCTCGCAAACATGCTGGTGCGCGGCGGCATGCGCACCGTTCAGACGATCGGCGTGCCCGGCGCCGACACGCGCATCGAAGCCGACGCGCTCGTGGTCGCGCTGAAGTCGCGGACGATCGACGCCTCCGACGCCGTGGCGCAATCGCTTGCCGCACTCGAATGGCTGCGCGCGCAAGGCTGCCGCCAGTTTTTCTTCAAGTACTGCTCGACCTTCGATTCGACCGATCAAGGCAACATCGGGCCGGTGGCCGACGCGCTGCTCGACGCGCTGTCACCCAACGGAGGCGGCGGGCCGTTCACCATCGCCTGTCCCGCGTTTCCGGAGAACGGCCGCACGATTTATCGCGGGCACCTGTTCGTCGGCGACGTGCTGCTGAACGAGTCGGGCATGGAGCATCATCCGCTGACGCCGATGACGGACGCGAACCTCGTGCGCGTGCTGCAACGTCAAACGCGCTCGAAAGTCGGCCTCGTGCGCTACGACGCCGTTGCGCAAGGCGCGCAAGCCGTGCGCGCATCGTTCGAGGGGCTGCGGGCCGATGGCGTACGCATGGCAATCGCCGATGCCGTTTCGGATGCCGATCTCTACACCCTCGGTGAAGCGTGCGCGGACTTGCCGCTGATCACGGGCGGCTCGGGTGTCGCGCTCGGTTTGCCCGCGAATTTCCGCCGCGCCGGTTTGCTCGCCGATTCCGCCGATGCCGGCGAGCTGCCGCGTATCGACGGCGCGTCGGCGGTGCTGGCGGGCAGTGCGTCGAAGGCGACGAATGCCCAGGTTGCCGCATGGCGCGAAACACGTCCCGCGTACCGCGTCGATCCGCTCGCGGTGGCGCGCGGCGAACCGGTCGTCGAACACGCGTTGGCCTTCGCGCGCGAGCATATGCACGCCGCGCGGCCGCAGCCCGTTCTGATCTACGCGACGGCATCGCCCGACGAGGTGAAGGCGACGCAACGCGAACTCGGCGTGGCGCAGGCCGGCGAGGTGGTCGAACGCACGCTCGCGTCGATCGCGCGCGGTCTGCGCGATCTCGGCGTGCGCAAGTTCGTTGTCGCGGGCGGCGAGACCTCGGGCGCGGTGGTGCAGGCGCTTGGCGTCGACATGTTGCGCATCGGCAAGCAGATCGACCCGGGGGTGCCCGCAACCGCGACCACCGGTGTTGAGCCGCTCGCGCTCGCGCTCAAGTCCGGCAACTTCGGCGCGATCGACTTCTTCGCGAAGGCGCTGCGTATGCTCGACGGGGAAGCGCAATGACGGCGGCCATTCACACCAGCTGCGAAGCGAAGGTCCGCGAAGAAATCTGCGTGACGGGTGCGAGCCTATACGAGCGCGGCTACACCGTCGGCAGCGCGGGCAATATCAGCGCGCGACTCGACGACGGCTGGCTGATCACGCCGACGGATGCCTGCCTCGGCCGCCTCGATCCCGCGGAGATCGCTAAGGTCGATCTCGACGGTAACGCGGTTTCGGGCGGCAAGCCGTCGAAAACGCTGGCTCTGCATCGCGGTGTCTACGAGCGCAACCGCGAAGCGCGCGGCATCGTGCACACGCATTCGACGCACCTCGTCGCGCTGACGCTCGCAGGCGTCTGGAGCGACGCCGACGTGCTGCCGCCCATCACGCCGTACTACGTGATGAAGGTCGGGCACATTCCGCTGATCCGCTACCGGCGTCCCGGCGATCCGCAAGTCGCGCAACAGATCGCCTCGCTCGCCGACAGCGTACGCGGCGTGCTGCTGGAGCGGCTCGGGCCGGTCGTATGGGAGCGTTCTGTTTCGCAGGCTTCGTATGTGATCGAAGAACTGGAAGAGACGGCGCGCTTGTGGCTGATGAGTAACCCGCATCCCGCGCCGCTCGATGACACCGCGCTCGAAGAGTTGCGCACGGTGTTCGGCGCGCGCTGGTAGCCCGTTCGAGTACATCGAGCACGCCGCGCGCCCCCGCGGACCCTCCGTATCACCCACCTCAGGCAAAAAGCCGGAGGGCCGTCCGACACGAAGCGGACGGCCCGCAACCGGTGCCACCACGAAGGAGACAACGCATGACAAGCTATCAGGCGGAATCGGTTCGCCCTGCATCCACCGCCGACGCTGCCGGGCAACCCGGCGCGGCCGAAATCGAACGCACCTACGGTAAGGTGTTCTGGCGCATCGTGCCGTTTCTGATGCTGTGCTACGTGGTCGCGTATCTGGACCGCGTCAATGTGGGCTTTGCGAAGCTGCAAATGTCGCAGGATCTCGCGTTCAGCGAGACCGTATTCGGTCTCGGCGCGGGCGTGTTCTTCGTCGGCTACTTTCTCTTCGAACTGCCCAGCAACATCCTGATGCATCGGCTTGGCGCGCGTATCTGGATTGCGCGGATCATGATCACGTGGGGCTTGCTCTCCGCTTTGTTCGTTTTCGTACGGACTCCGATGCAGTTCTATGCGCTGCGCTTCCTGCTCGGTCTCGCCGAGGCGGGCTTCTATCCGGGCGTCATTCTGTATCTGACGTACTGGTTCCCGTCGCATCGTCGCGCAAAGATCATTGCCGTGTTCATGTCGGCGATTCCGGTTTCGGGTATTTTCGGCAATCCGTTGTCGGGCTGGATCATGCAGACTTTCGATTCCCATCACGGCTTCGCAGGCTGGCAATGGATGTTCGTGATCGAAGCGGTGCCCGCCATCGCCATCGGCCTCGCGACGATCCTGTATCTCGACAACGGCATCGCCAGCGCGAAATGGCTGACGCCGCGCGAAAAGAAGCTGCTCGCCGACGAGATCGCCGCGCAGCCGCAGGAAGCAGCGAAGTCGCAATCGCTGGGCGCAGTGTTCCGCGATCCGCGCACGTGGTGGATGTCGCTGATCTATTTCGCGTTCGTCACGGGCCAATACGGACTCACGTTCTGGATGCCGACGCTCGTGAAGTCGACGGGTGTGACTGGGGCATTCGAAATCGGTCTTCTGAGCGCGATCCCGTTTCTTGTTGCAATCGTCGTGATGAACGTGATGGGCCACAGCGCGGACAAGCGTCGCGAGCGTCGCTGGCATCTGATCGGGCCGGCGCTCGCGGGCGCGGTCGGCTTCGCGGTTGCGGCTTCGTTCGCGAACAACACGGCCGTGTCGATTGTGTTTCTGTCGATTGCCGCTGCGGGCGTGCTGACCTGCGCGCCGCTCTTCTGGTCGCTGCCCACGGCGTTCATGTCCGGCGCGACGGCGGCTGCGGGCATCGCGATCATCAATTCGATCGGCAATCTGGCGGGCTTCGCCAGCCCGTACATGATCGGCTATCTTAAGGATCTCACGCACAGCACGCAGTCCGGGATGTACGTGCTTGCCGCGATGCTCGTGATCGGCGCGCTCGCCGTCTGGCTGACGCCCGCGCGGCTCGTGAACCGCTAACCGTATTCAAGGAGTTGCTTCGATGCCACGCTTCGCCGCCAATCTGACAATGATGTACAACGAACACGCGTTTCTCGACCGTTTCGCCGCCGCCGCGCGCGACGGTTTCGAGGCCGTGGAGTTCCTGTTCCCTTATGAGTTCCCGGCCGGCGACATCAAGAGGCGTCTCGACGAGAACGGCCTGACTCAGGCGCTGTTCAATGCGCCGCCGGGTGACTGGGCGGCGGCCGAACGCGGCATCGCGTCGTTGCCAGGCCGCGAAGACGAGTTTCGCCGCAGTGTCGAGACCGCGCTCGAATACGCGCGTGTACTCGGCAACGACAAGTTGCACGTGATGGCCGGGTTGATCAAGCCGGAGCAATCGCGCGCCGCGCATCGCGAGGTGTATCTGAAGAACCTCGCGTATGCGGCGAAGGCCGCCCAGGCAAACGGCATCACCGTCGTCATCGAGCCGATCAACACGCGCGATATTCCCGGCTTCTTCCTGAACCGGCAAGACGACGCGCAGTCGATCTGCGCGGAAGTCGGCGCGCCGAACCTGAAAGTGCAGTTCGATCTCTACCACTGCCAGATTGTCGAAGGCGATCTCGCCGTCAAGCTCAAGCGTGACATGAAGGGCATCGGACATATCCAGATTGCGGGCGTGCCCGAGCGGCACGAGCCGGATGTTGGCGAAGTGAACTACCCGTATCTGTTCTCGCTGATCGACGAACTCGGCTACGACGGCTGGATCGGTTGCGAATACCGGCCGCGCGCAGGCACATCGGAAGGGCTCGGATGGATCAGGCCGTACGTGAAGGCACGTACCTGAGCGCACGTACCTGAGCGCACGAAACTGCGCGCATTCGACAGACACACTGAGGAACAACAGCAACATGAAAGTACTGATCACGGGCGGTGCGGGATTTCTGGGCCAGCGTCTCGCGCGCGAGTTGCTCGCTCGCGGCGAACTGAAGGGCGCAGACGGACAGCGTGAGCCGATCGCCGAACTGGTGTTGCTCGACGTCGTCGCGGCGCCGGGGCCGGCTGACGAACGCGTGCGTGTCGAAGTCGGCGACATTGCCGAGCGCAGCGTGCTCGAACGTCTGATCGACGACAGGACGGCGGCGATTTTCCATCTCGCGGCGATCGTCAGCGGCCAGGCGGAAGCAGACTTCGATCTCGGCATGCGGATCAATCTCGATGCGTCGCGGCTGCTGCTCGACGTGTGTCGTGAGCGCGGGCATCGGCCGCGCGTCGTGTTCACGAGTTCGGTCGCCGTCTATGGCGGCGATCTGCCCGACGTCGTCCTCGATGAAACCGCATTGAATCCGCAGTCGTCGTATGGCGCGCAAAAGGCCATCGCCGAGTTGCTGCTCAATGACTTCTCGCGACGCGGTTTCGTCGATGGCCGCGTGCTGCGTCTGCCGACTATCAGCGTGCGGCCAGGCAAGCCGAACGCAGCGGCGTCCTCGTTTGCCAGTGGCATCATTCGCGAGCCGCTGAACGGTGAGCCGGCTGTGTGTCCGGTGAGCGGTTCGACGCGGCTGTGGCTGCTGTCGCCGCGCAAGGCCATCGAATGCCTCGTTGCTGGATGCGAGATCGACGGCGCGGCGCTCGGCATCCGGCGCACGGTGAATCTGCCGGGCGTGTCGGTGACAGTCGACGACATGATCGCCGCGCTGCGCGAAGTGGCGGGCGATGCGGTCGCGGCACGGATCGAATGGAAGGCGGATGAGCGTGTCGAGAAGATCGTCGGCAGTTGGCCCGCGCAGTGGGACGTTGCGCGCGCGACCCAGCTTGGGCTGCAAGGCGACGTGTCGTTCGAGGATATCGTGCGCGCGTTCGTCGACGATGAACTCGGTGGGAAGGTTCCGCAGCATTGATTGCATGCACTCGAACCGGCTCGACCACGCCGGCTCGCTGCGCACGAAATAGCACACGCCGCCATCGCAGACCTGAGTCTTTGCGGGGCGGCGTTCTTATTTTAGATCTGTGCTGCGTCGGTCCGGAGCTGGAGACCCTCGCGGTGCTGCGGGCCGCGCGGACCGTAGTCGAGTTCGGCGCCCAGATTGCTGCTTCGCGTGATTGCCGCCGGCGCATCGCAGGGGTCCATGATCGATTCGACAAAAATCAGCCGGTCGTTCGGCGCGGCGAGGGCGTTTTGCAGATCCCCGCAGGTCCTGGCCACGAACGACTGCACGGAGGCACCGGGATGGAGCACTTTCGGCAGGTCGGCGTAGGCCCAGTTCGCAATATCGTTGTAAGGCTCGGTCTTGCCCAGGTAGCCGCGTTCGATGGTGTAGCCGCCATTGTTGATCAGCAGGATCGCCGGCTTGTGATCGTGGTGCAGAATGGTCGACAACTCCTGCGCCGTGACCTGGAAGGAACCATCGCCGATGAGCAACACGTGGCGGCGCTCAGGCGCCGCAGTCAGCGCGCCGAGCAGGGCGCCGACCGAATAGCCAATCGACCCCCAGTTGATCGATCCGATGAAGGTACAGGCCGGCGGCAGCTTAAGGCCGAGAAGGGAAAATGACGTGCCATTGTCGACGTACAGCACGTCTCCGGGCCGCAGATAGTCCTGGACAGCCTGCCAGTAGGCGGCTTGAGTCAGCTTCGCAGCAGCCTCGACGCGCATGCGGGCGGCTGGCGCGTCGACCGGGCGTTGAACGCGCGTCGGAACCTGCGGGATTGTGTCGATCACGCCCCGTAGCACTTCCTTGAGCGTCACCGCCTGATAGTTGTCTTCACCGACGTCCACGGCGTGCGCACGCGCGTGGATCGTGCGGGCGGGGAGCGTTGCCGTGAAATCGCCCGTGGTCACTTCGATCGGCCGGTAGCCCACGGCGAGAAGGCAGTCGCTGTTCTCGATCGTCTCTTGTACCCCTGGCTCGCTGCCCTTGCCGGCGTAGATGCCAAGGTACTGCGGGTGCGACTCGTCGATCACGCCCTTGGCTGCGTTGATCACCGCGACCGGAGCCTGCAGCTTTTCCGCCAGCGCCACGAGTTCGGGCACGACGCCGAACCGGTCGGCGTCCGTATCCACCAGGATCGCCGGTGCAGTTGCAGCGGACAGCTGTTGCGCGAGCGCGGCGATGCACGATTGCAGCCGTTCCGGATCGCCGGGAACGTGGGCAAGAACGAGCGGAGCAGCCGGCACCTCGATCTCGAGATACGCGATGTCCGACGGCAGCTCCATGTAGACCGGAAGCTTTTCCCGCCAGGCGGTGAGGATCAGCCGGTCGATCTCGACGACGGCGTTGCGCGGGGTGATCCTGGCCTGGGCCACCGTCACCGGCGCATAGGCGCGCAGAAAGTGGTCGAAGTTGCCGTCGGCCATGGTGTGGTGCATGCCGAGGCCGCGATCGATGGAGCGCAGCGGGATCGAACCGCTGATACAGATGACGGGGACGTGTTCGGCATAGGCGCCTGCCACACCGTTGAGCGCGCTCAAGGCGCCGACCCCGTTCGTGACGAGCAGCGCGCCCAGGCCGTTCAGCCGCGCATAACCGTCCGCCGCATAGGAGGAGGTCAACTCGCCCGTGGTGCCGACCCATTCCAGTGCACCGCTGTCGTGGAGTTGCTGCAACAGCGTAAGGTTGTAGTCGCCCGGGACGCCAAACAAATGACGAATACCGGCTTCCTCAAGGCGGCGAAGCAGGAACTCGCCAATCGTCATGCGTTGGGTGAGTTTGGCCGTGTTTTGCGTGGTTTCCATGGAGGACTCCTAAGCTGGGTCATTGGAGGAATGTGCGGTACCGGTGATCAATCGCACTCCGCGGAAATGGCGCTGCGCAAGTCGGTCTGCGGTACAACGGATTCGCAGTCTAGGCGTCCGGCAAAAACAGGAGCGTGACTGAGTCATTACATAAAAATATCAGGGAGGGAAGGCGCTGCGCTTCGTCATTTCTCTGTAATGATTGAGTAACGGCCCTGTTAGAGCGCACTGCATAGACTGCTATCACGCCCGGCTGGTATAGGGGCGCAAACGAGCACAGAATCAGTGACACGCGCATGAAAGTGCAGGGACCGGACGCTATGAAAATCCTCGTCATCGAAGACGAAGCCAAGACCAGCGAGTACATCCAGAACGGCCTGACAGAAGCAGGCTACGTGGTGGACGTGGCCACGAACGGCATCGACGGGCTGCATCTCGCGCAGGAGATGGGTTACGACCTGATCCTGCTCGACGTGATGATGCCGGAGATGGATGGCTGGACCGTCATGAAGAAGCTCGGTGCGCGCACCAAAACCCCGGTGTTATTTCTGAGCGCGCGCGGCACACTCGAAGACCGGCTCAAGGGCCTCGATCTCGGCGCCGACGATTATCTCGTCAAGCCTTTCTCGTTTGCCGAGTTGCTGGCGCGCATCCGCATCATACTGCGGCGCGGCCAGCCTCAAAAGCAGGAGGAGCAGGTCTACGAAGTCGGGGATCTGCGGGTCGATGTGCCAAAGCGGCGAGTCGACCGGGGCGGCATGCGCATTACGCTCACCAACAAGGAATTCAACCTGCTGGCGTTCTTTCTGGAGCATCAAGGTCAGGTGCTGTCGCGCGCCCTGATCGCTTCGCGCGTCTGGGACATGAATTTCGACAGCGATAGCAACGTCGTCGATGTTGCGGTGCGCCGGTTGCGGCAGAAGATCGACGACCCATTTCCGGTTCGCTTGATTCATACGATTCACGGCGTGGGATACCGTTTCGAGTACGAAGCATGAAGCGGCTTTCGCTCACCACGCGCCTTGCGTTGTTATACGCACTCATCGTATTTACCGCGATGGCGTTGCTCGGCACCCTGCTGTACCGCGGCCTGGAGCGGCAACTGATGGTGCGCGACGATGCGGCGCTGGTGACGCGGGTGGACCAGCTTCGCACGCTGATGGACGATGTCGACGTGCGCGAGCTGATACGGGACAAGCCGCATCTCTTCGCGAACATGCTCGGCAACACGGAATCGTTGCTGATCTTGGGCTTTCCGGGTGAAGCGCCGCTCATTGCGGTGAATCCCGGTCACAGGGCGGTACCGGACATGAAGCCGGTGCCGGTGGACGCGCCGCTCACGCTCGGCGCCGTCCAGCATACAGTCGTGGCCGATGGAACGCCGTTCATCTACGTCGCCGCTGCGGCGCACGACGTCGCCGGGAAGCAGGATCTGCAGATCATCTCCGGACGTTTGCTGACCGAGCGCACGCAATTGCTGCGGGCATACCGCAACCAGATACTGCTTTTCGCCTCCGCTGGCGCGACTATCGTTGCCTTGCTCGCTTTCGTCCTCGCGCGCCGCAACATGCAGCCGTTGCGTGTTCTCGCTGCGCAAACCGGCTCGATCGGCATCAGCACGCTTTCGACGCGCATCGAGCAGCGCGCCACGCCGCCCGAGCTCGACGCACTGATCGCGGCATTCAACGGCATGCTCGACCGGCTCGAGCGCGGGTTCACCCAGTTGAAACAGGTGTCGGCAGACATGGCGCATGACCTGCGCACGCCCATCGGCAATCTGCTCGGGCAGACCGAAGTCGGCTTGAGCCAGACGCGCGACACCGCATACTACCAGCGGCTTCTCGGCTCGAATTACGAGGAGCTGCAACGCCTGTCGAAGATGATCGACAACATGCTATTTCTCGCGCGCACCGAGCAGGCCGATAACGCCATCGAGCGCAAGGACTTGCCGCTGGCCGTGGAATTCGGGCGCATGCAGGAGTACTTCGAAGGTCTCGCGGAGGACCGCAACGTGAGCCTCGAGTGGCGAGGCGAAGGCCACGTGTGCGCGGATCCGGATCTGCTGCGCCGTGCGCTGGGCAATTTGCTTGCGAATGCCTTGCGGTATGCGGAGCCGGGTACGGCAATCTCGACCGTGGCGCAGCAAGGACCGGAGGCCACGACACTCCACGTCGAAAATCGCGGACCGACGATCGAGCCGCATCATCTCGAGCGGATCTTCGACCGCTTCTATCGGGCCGATCCGTCACGGCACCGGTCGTCAGAGTCTAGCGGGCTCGGGCTTTCGATTGTGCGCAGCATCATGTTGCTGCACGGAGGAACGTGGCACGCATCCAGCAGCAACGGCGTGACGCGCTTTACGCTCGTGTTCCCGCGGCAGCGCGAGCGGCGCAGCCAGTAGGCGCCCCAGGGGCGGCGGTGCGACAAACCGCGCTATGATGGGCTGCCTCGAATTAGGAATGCGGGACGCAACCCATCGGTGCGCGCATGGGTTGTTCGTACGAGTGGAATTCAACATGTGTTCCAGTCATGAAGCGTAGAAGAAGCGATGAAACAACGTACATGGCCCAGACTCGCTGTCGTTTGTTCATTCCTGGCTTTCATGCCGCTTGCGGGATGCGTGGCCCGCGGCGCGCCGTCCTGGTCGCTCTTCGGCGCGTACTTTCCGTACTGGCTCGTGAGCGGCGTGATCGGCATCGTGGGCGCGCTCGTCGCGCATCGCGTGTTCATCTCGACCGGCTGGCAACGCCTGGTGCCGTACCAGCTTTCCGTCTGCACCGCGATCGGCATCGTTGCCGGGGTGCTCGTCTGGCTGTGGGGAACGGGGCAGTTCTGACATGAAAATGGCCGGCCAGAATCCTCGACATGCATGGAAGGGCCGCGCGATCGCCGTGGTGATCGTCCTGCTCGGCGCCGCGGCGCTTTGGTACGCATACGACCGGTCGTCGCGCTATCCGTCCACCGACGACGCGTCCATCGACGCGGACGTCGTCCACGTCGCGTCCCCCGTGGGCGGCCGCATCATACGCGTTCCCGTCGAGGAGAACCAGCATGTCTCCAGGGGCGACGTGCTGTTCGAAATCGATCCGGTGCCGTACCGGCTCGCGGCCGCGCAGGCGCAGGCCGAAGTCGAGCTGGCGCGCGCCTCGCTCGCCACACGCCGCCGCACGCTGATCGGCGAGACGTCGAACGCAACGATCGCGGCCGACCAGACCCGTCGTGCGACGCACAACTACGACCTCGCGACGCGCAGCGTCGATCGGCTGCGGCCGCTCGCGGCGCAAGGCTATGTGTCCGCGCAGCAACTCGACCAGGCGGTCGTGGCGCAGCGCGACGCGAGTGTCTCGCTCGCGCAGGCGCAGGTGCAGCAGCGCTCATCTGCGCAGACGATAGGCGACGACACCGACGCCATCGCGGCACTGCATGCGCGCGAGGCCGCGTTGGCCATCGCGCAGCGCGCGCTCGACGATACCGTTGTGCGCGCGCCGTTCGACGGCTACGTGACGGGACTGACGATCCTCGCCGGCGAGACGGTCGCGCCGAACCAGTCGATCTTCACGCTGGTTCACTCGGGCGAATGGTTTGCCGTGGCGAATTTCCGCGAGACGGCGCTCGGCGCCATCGACGTGGGCGACTGCGCAACCGTGTACTCGATGATCGACCGCAGACAGCCGATGAGCGGCAAGGTGATCGGCATCGGCGCCGGGATCATGGACACGGACCGCGTGAACCTGCCGCGCAGCCTGCCGTACGTGCAGCAGTCGGTGAACTGGGTGCGCGTGGCGCAACGCTTCCCGGTTCGCGTGCGCATAGACGCGCCGGTCAACAAACTGGTGCGCGTCGGTGCCAGCGCGATCGTCGAGGTCCGGCATGGCCAGTCTTGCCGGTGACATCAGGCGGCCCGGCCCGCGGGAAATCGCGAAGCTGCTCGCGCCGTTTCCGGGGCGCGCCGCGATCGTCACACGCATTGCACTGATCTGCGCGCTCACGGTGCTCGTGACGACCGGCTACGGCACGCCCGGTGCCGCGACTGCCGTGTATATCGTGTACTTCCTGAACCGGCCCGACCGCATGACGAGCGTTGTCATGTCGTTCGCCTTGATGCTGCTCGTGACCGTGATCATCGGGATCGTCATGATCTTCGCGATCCTCACTATCGACCAGCCGCCGCTGCGGGTGGCGAGCATGGCGCTCCTGTCGTTCGGACTGCTATTCGCCACGTCGGCAAGCAAGCTTCGGCCGATCGGCGCGATCCTTTCGATGATCGTCGGCTTCGGGCTCGACGAACTTGGCCTCGCGCCAGTTGGCGAGGCGGCAACGCGGGGCCTGATGTACGCGTGGCTGATGGTCGCGATTCCGATTGGCGTGGCGATCGTCGTGAACCTCGTGATCGCGCCGTCGCCGCGCCGGCTCGCCACCTCCCAGCTTGCGCGGCGCCTAAGGCTCGCTGCGCATCGCCTCACGGGCACGGCGACCGATGAGGAGCGAGCCGCATTCGAAGCGTGCATGCGGGAGGGCGACCATCAGATCCTGACGTGGCTCAAGCTCTCGAAGCTCGAAGGCACGTTGGCACCGACCGACGGCGCGGCGCTGCGCCAGGCGGCGGCGTCCACGACCGCGATCCTGGTCGCGACGGATTTCGCGGCGAGCGAACCCGGCGCGCGCCTGCCCGACGCGTGCGCGACGCAGCTTGCGGAAACGATGACGCGGATGGCAGCGATGCTCGAGGCAGGCGGCTATCCCGTGGATGTGACGCTCGATGTGCCGGACATGCCCGAGGGTGCTGCGCTAGCGGCGCTCGTGCTCGAAGACCTGCGCGCCGCGTTGGAAGGTTTCGCGGTGCCGCCGGCGGAGCCCGCCGCAGCGCCAGTTTCTGCTCCTGAAAAAAGCGCCGAGCCTCCGGCGCGCAGCGGTTTTTTCGACGCCGATGCCTTCACGAATCCCGATCACGTCCGGTACGCGCTGAAGACCACGGCAGCGGCGATGTTTTGCTACGTGCTGTATCAGCAGCTCGACTGGCAGGGCATTCATACATGCTTCATCACCTGCTATATGGTGTCGCTCAGCACGACGGCAGAAACCGTCGAGAAGCTGACACTGCGGATCGCGGGCTGCCTCATCGGCGCTTTGCTCGGCACGGCTGCGATCGTGTTCGTGACGCCTCGTTTGACCTCGGTGGGTGAGCTGATGGCGCTGGTGTTCGCGGGCGGGTGGCTGGCCGCGTGGGTGGCGATGGGGTCCGCACGGATCTCCTACGCGGGCATGCAGATCGCGTTCGCCTTCTTCCTGTGCGTGATCCAGGGCGCTGCGCCCGCGTTCGACCTCACGCTCGCACGCGACCGCGTGATCGGCATCTTGATCGGCAACGTCGTGATCTATCTGGTCTTTACGCGCGTCTGGCCCGTGAGCATCGCCGGCCGGATCGACGCGACGTTCAAAGCGCTCGTTGCGCAGTGGAGCCACATCGCGCGCGCAGCGGACGCCCGCACGCGCAGCGCGCTCGCTGGAGGCGCGCTCGCCCAATACGGCGGACTGCGCCAGGATATCGGCCTGATTCACTACGAGCCTTCGTGGGTGCGTCCCGAGCCGGAGTGGGTCGCGAGCCGGCGGCGAGCGCTCGCGGAGCTCGAGGCGCTGGAGGCGCCGCTGGTCCTCGCGGCAGGGCGCGCAGGCGCGGCGCGGCTGGGTGAAATCGCCCAGCGCCTCGCTGCCGGCGACGACACGCACGTGCAAGACGCGCAGCATGCCGCCCACACGCAGACGCCCGGTACCGAGGCCGCGGAGGACCGCACTGCCGACCCCGCACTCGATGCGCTCCAGAACGTCATCGCCAAGCGGTTCGGACAGATCGCCGACATTACGCGCCCGGCTTCGGCCAAGGAGACGAAGTCCGATGCGCGCCCCTGAACCGACGCCACGACTCATCGTATTGGCCGCCGCGTTGGCTGCCGCATTGGCGATATCGGGACTCGAGGGATGTGCGACGTCCTCGATCGATCTCGCGCCTCCCGCGCCGGACCGTCCCTGGCAGCCGCAGACGGACGCCGGCGGCAACATCGTGCCCGGCCCGCCGCGCAGCGCCAGCGACGCGACGCAGGCGGGCTATACGTTGCCGCGCAGCGCCGCGCTCGCTTCGATCGAACCCGCGGCGGCGCTCGATGCGAACCACGCGTACACGCTGCCCGAGCTGATCGATCTCGCGGAGTCGACGAACCCGCTCACGCGAATCGCCTGGAACGACGCGCGCAATACGGCGCTCGCAGCGGGCATCGCGAAGACCGCCTACTTGCCGCAGCTCACCGCCACCGCCATGGGCGGATACGAAGCGGCGAGCGGCGCGGCATCGACGCCGCTGCTCGGCACCACATCGACCAACTCGAACATTCACGGCACGGTTTCGGTGCTCTCGCTGCAATGGCTGCTATTCGATTTCGGCGGCCGCCGCGCGCGCCTCGATGCGGCCAAACAGCTTTCCGTGGCGGCGAACGTCGCCTTCACGTCCGTTCACCAGCACGTGATCCATGAAGTGAGCATCGCGTACTACACGTATGAAGCCGCGAGCGCGAGGGAGCATACCGCGCAGCAGGCGCTCGACAACGCGGACGGCATTCTCAGCGCCGCGCGCGCACGGCGAAAGCAGGGCGTGGGCACCGTGGTCGAAGTCGCGCAGGCCACGCAGAACCGCGCACAGGCCAATCTCCTGAAGGTGCAGGCGGACGGCGCATTGAGCGACAGCTATCTGAGCCTCGTCTCTGCGCTCGGCATTTCGCCGTTGTCGAAACCGCTGATCGCCCCGTTGCCGGCGCGTACGCTCACGCCGGCGCTGCACCAGAGCGTCGACGAAATCGTGACCGATGCGATTGCGCGGCGGCCGGACGTGCAGGGCGCCTATGCGCTGGAACAGGCCAACCAGGCGAAGATCCGCGCAGCCGAATCCGCCTTCATGCCGAAGATCTTCCTCTCCGCTACGGCCGCGTACGGCACCGGCACGACGTCGATCACGGCAATTCCCCCGGTCGGCGATCAGGCGGCAACGGTGAACCTGAACGGCAGCCGCCGCAGCGGCGGCATATTCCTCGGCGTGACGATTCCCCTATACGACGGCGGCTTGCGTTCCGCCGTGCTGATGCAGGCGCGCAACGATGCGGACAGTGCGTCCGCGCAATTGACCCATACGAGGCAAGAAGCCGTCCGGCAGATCGTTGCTGCGCAGAATGGGCTTTTCACGAGCCTCGCGTCGAACGATGCCGCGAAGGCGCTGGTCGATGCCGCGCAGACGACCTACGACGCGGCTTTCGCCGCGTACCGGCACGGCGTCGGCACCATGACCGACGCGCTCCTCACGCAGAATCAGCTGCTCGCCGCGCAGAACGCGTATGCCGACAGCTACAGCGCCGCGCTGTCCGCCGCTGCGACGCTCGCGCTCGCAACGGGCGAGATCGGCTCGCCGTCTATGGAAGGCGAACCGTCTCAACAGGATCACTAACCACATTACGCCAGCGATTCAGCTACCAAAATACGTCGTGCAAAAGCTGACCGGGCCAACACAGGTGGACGGTGCGGGCGTATGCGTACGAGAACCCGCGGCCGAGCTGCTCGCCATCGATACGCCACCCATGTCGCGTTGCGCCGAATCTTGCGCGTATTGCGCCGCTGCGACCTTGGCCTCGGCTGCCTGAATGTCAACCGGATAGTCGACGTCGTCGCCGCGGCCCGGGCTGTATCCGGCCTGCTCGACACGCACGAGATCCGCACGCACTTCGGCGCGGGTCAGGGGTTGAGTGGACTGCGCGAAGCTATATGCAGGAACGGCGACCGCAGAAGCAGCGAAGAGAATGCTGAGAAGAAGCCTGGACATGATCAATACTCCTATATATCCGTAGAGCGGATGAGTCGGGAAGGAAAGCCGCAGCATCGACTGTGCATGGACGCGAAGACAGGCTTAGGAACGGTCAACTTGAAACATGGCTAAGCGAGGCAAAGCGTTACTGCGTGGTTGCAGTGTAGGTAGGCGCTTCGGTCGCCAAGGTTACCCAGTCATTACAAAAAAATAACGAACCTTCCGCCCCTTTGATTCGATGCCCTGGCGGCACGTCATTTTTTTGTAATGACTGGGTAACCCCCTCGTTCGAGGCAGCTTTCTAGACTGGCCGTGTTGTCAATCGATAGATTTACTTCGCGTCATTCCAAGGAGCTGCAATGTCTTTCCCCACTTTCCGTTCTGTCGTAGCGCACGCAGCAGCGGCGCTTTGTCTGGTTGGCGGCGCCGTCACAACAGTGCAGGCCGCGCCCATCAAGAACGTCGTCCTCGTGCATGGCGCCTTTGTGGGTGGCGCCGGATGGCGTCCGGTGTACGACATTCTCACGAAGGACGGATACAACGTGACGCTCGTGCAAGAACCGCTGACGTCATTCAAGGACGACGTGACGGCTACGAGGCGCGTCATCGATAGCCTGGATGGCCCGTGCGTGCTCGTCGGCCATAGCTACGGCGGCGCGATCATCACGGAGGCGGGCAACGACGAACACGTGAAGTCGCTCGTCTACATTGCCGCTCATGCACTCGATGCCGGCGAAACCGAAGTCTCGAATGGCAAGCGTTATCCAAATGCGACGCCCCACGAGGACATCGTGAAAACGGCCGACGACTATCTCTACCTGAATCCCGCTGACTATCCGCGCGATTTTGCCGCCGACCTTCCGATTGCGCAGGCTGAATTCGAGGCCCATGAACAAATGCCGACTGCGGCAGGTGTATTCGCGTCGCAAATCCCGGATCCGGCATGGAAGAGCAAGCCTACGTTTTATCTGGTTGCGAAGGCGGACAAGATCATCAATCCGGACCTCGAACGCATGTACGCGAAGCGAGCTCACGCCCAGACGGTGGAAATCGATGGCGCCAGCCATTCGATTTACGAGTCGCATCCGAAGGAAGTGGCCGCGCTGATCGAGCAGGCGGCTCAGCAAGGGGGGCAGTGACTCGATTCGCGCGCGTCACACGGTTTGAGGTTGGCGCGCAGCGGTCAAAAACACGACATCTCTTTGGGCACTGATCGAGCCCACTGCTACCACCAGCGAAGCCACGCCGATGCAAGGATCCGGGCCGCAAACCGGTACCGGATCGTGCGGCGCTGACCGGCATCCTGTTCGCGCTGAAGACCGGCATCCGGTGGCGAGATTTGCCAGCGGAGATGGGGTGCGGCTCTGGCGTCAGTTGCTGGCGCAGGCTACGCGATTGGCAGCCAGCCGGCGACTCATCGTCGTTCGTGCGGTTGGGGCGGGCGAAAAACTGACCGAACCCCACCGATCGAGCGCGACCCGGTTCCAAACACCACGTCGCCACCGACGCCAACGGCACGCCGATCGCGGCAATCCTGACCGGAGCCAATCGTCACGACGTCACCCAACTGATCCCGTTGATCGAGGCCATCGTGCCGATTGGCGGCGTGCGCGGCCGGCCTCTGAGTCGTCCTGGCCGTATCTACGCCGACCGTGGTTACGATCATGGCAAGTACCGACGCATCCTTCACGCGCGCAACATCCCCACCAGCATCACGCGGCGTGGCCACCCGCACGGTAGCGGCCTTGGAAAAGTCCGTTGTGTCGTCGAACGTACACATGCCTGGTTGCATAACTTCCGCCGTCTACGTATTCGCTTCGAACGTCGCGCTGACATTCACGAAGCCTTCCTCAAACTCGACTGTTGCTTGATCTGCTGAAACACGCTTCAGCGCGTTCAGCAACCTTTATGAAACCGTCTCTTGTGCCGAGCACATGCGCGAGCGCGCGCAGTCGCGGCGAAACCTACAGCTTTCGCGGGGCCGCTTCAACGATCGGTTGCGGCAGCGGCCACGGAGCAGGGCTTGCGGCGAGTACCGGCGGATTCAGCCGCGTGCGCGTGGACACAGCTGCTTTCCACGCACTCTGTCCCGAGTCCTCGGGACCGCAATTGATCCAGCCGATGCCATACAGGTTCCAGCGGGCGGCCGGATGATGCCGGTCGTGCAGCGGCCCGACAACGGCACGCTGGGTCCAGTCGACTAGCGCCGCGAGTTCGGCGGCCCGCCACGCCGGCGTGCGGTCATTGACCGATTGCCACGCGCAGCGCTCGGCCGCCCGCACCACGGCCTCAAACCGCGATGCGTCCTCGAAAGGCGTCGCGCTGGAAACACCGTACCAGCGCGCAGACGGGATCTGCCGCTCGCGTGTACCGAACTGCTGATAGACCGCAATATAGCCGGGCAGTCGCGTACCCAGGAGCTTCGATGCATCACTCGCCGCCTGGCGAATCAACCTCAGCTTCTGGCCGAGCGCGTCATCGTCGCCGTATGCCGCTGGCGAGAGTGCCAGCACGACCCCTTCGGGCGCACGCCCGTCTCGCCATCGCCGTACGGCGACGGCGATGCGTGGCAGGCTTTGCGGGTTGGGAACTCGCAACCAGATCGCGCCTTCACCAACCCAGGCAAGCTGTTCGGAGCCATGTTCCCGATCGAAGATCTGCGAGAGAGCGTCGCCGGTCACGAGGAACGCAGGCGTGCGCGTGCGCATGCTCGCAGGAAGGTCCGCCGTGGTAGTGCCGAGCGCTGCCATGACTGCCTGCTGTTCGCCCTGACGTTCGCGCAAACGCCATGTCCGGACCAGCACGAACGCCGCACCGAGCACGTATGACCCGGCAGCAATCCACCACGCGAGTACCCGGTCGACTGGCAACACCGCGAGCGCAAGCGCGACAACCAGCACGGTCGTCAGCCCCGCCACTCTCCGGTGGGGATAGCCGCCATGGAAAATCTGCCTTGCGGCTTCGGAACCCGCGAGCATCAGGTTTTCGCCGACAGCAGATGGGAGACCTGCAGATCGAGACCTTGCCCGATGAGCACGAAAACGATGGCGGCGCCCGCACACACGAGTCCGGCGATCGCCCACGGCGAGAGCCGGTAGAACCAGTCGAAGCGATGCGTACGCGTTGCGTCAACGACCAGCCCCGATTCTTCCCCGGGAGTCAGTTTCCCGAGGTGCTCGTTGAGCGCGCGGATGATCGCTGCCCGCTGGGCGGCACCTTCGCGTGCATACTTCCCCTGGAAACCCAGTCCCAGTACGGTTGCGTAGCACTCGAGCAGTTCCACATCCGGCGGGGCTTCGCGCATGCGTGCCGCGAGCTGGCTGTACACCTGTTCGCCTGCATCGTGTTCGCCGTACCGTTCCACCTGCAGGGGCGTCGCTTCCCAGAGCGGGCGACTTTCAGCCGGCAGATGCGCAAGCACGGTTTCGTCGAGCAGCCCGCATTGCATGTAAAGCGCATCGCGTGCGACGTCAACCGGCACCTTGCGCGCCTCCATGGCCGAGGCAAAGTCGTCGGTCAGCTTGCGACACTGTACCCGCAGGTCCTCGACGTCATCTGTCGTGGCACCTTGCGCGAGCTGCGAGGTTTCGAGCGCCGTGTTGCGAAGCAGGGCGCAAAGCGGAAGCGGGCTGCCGGTTGTCATTTGTCGCCCTGCGAAGTCAGCACGGCATAGAGCTCCAGCGACGCCTCGGGAACGGACGCCGGCAGATAGATCTGGCAGGTGCGCGCTGCGAGCATCCGTGTGAAGACTGGATCCTTCGCGTCGAGCGCGAAATACTGGTTCTCAAGGCGGACCGGAATGGCGGCTGGTACACGCTGTACCGCACGAAGCGGCACGCCGGGGAGTGCAGCGTTGACGATATGGGTGACCTCGTCGGGTGCGCCAATCTTGCACAGTCGCGGGAGCAATTCGACCAGATCGAAAGCGGGCATCGCTGCATTGACCGAAAGATACCAGTCGGCGCCTTCGAGCAGCCGATCGTCGTGGATCTGGCCACTCCAGTACGTCGTCGCCTTTTTCAGCAGGCCGATCGGCACCACGCGCGAGGGAATGACGGCGTCCAGCAGTTCGCGGATCAGCGTTTCCAGCTTCGAGAAAACCTCGTCCTGGCGAGCATGCTCGTACGCCGGAATCTCGGCGAGGTTTGCCCGCGTCGAGAAGGTCATCAGCGCGCCGGTAAGTTGCGCCAGGACGTGATAGAGCCGTTCGGGCGGCTGGTACGGGTGGCTCGCGAGAAAGCGCAGTTCGGGCCACTGCGTATTCAGGCAGTGAAGGAGCCAGAAGAGCGAGACGTCCGCTACGCCGAATTCGGCGACGTCGTCGATGCGCTCGCTGCGTCGTGCAGCCAGTGCAATGCTTTTCGCCTGGAGAATATCGGCAATGCGCGAGACCCGCTCCTCGTGACGCGGATGACCGGAGAGCGCAAGGCAGGGCGGCACCCAGTCATGATCCACCTCGAATACGCCACGCTGGCCCCGCACAAGCCGGAAAATCGGGCAGACGACGTAATCGGCATGCGACTCGAAATCGAAAAGCAGCTGGAGCGCATGGCGCTCGACCGCAAGCTCTGCGTCCGTCGTGCCGTGCAGGTCCGGGACTTCTACATACTCGCGGAAGTAGCGTCGTGGCCGCGAGGCCGCTTCCCCGTCCATGCGGCAGTTGTTCCCGACTGCATCGAACAGCGGGAGCCCCACGTACACGATCACACTCTGAACATCGGCCGCAACATCGCGAGCGAGATCCCGCGCCGGCGGCAGTACATCAGCGATTGATGTATCGATGGGCGTGCCATCAGCGAAGCGCATCTTGAGGGTAGTGAGCTTCACGCGTCCGTTGAGCAAAAGCTCCTCGTCCGGCCCGGCTTCCAGCACGCCCCATGGCTCCGCTATCGCGAGCGGGACGAACTGTTGTTGGGCGAATTCCCACCAACGGCCCTGCTGCTGAAAATGATGCGGGGAGAGCACAATGCCCTCTTGCCACAGCGGTTTGAATGTCCGCATATTGTGATTGTGATCAATGAGGTTTACTGAACATCGGGTATCGGATTGTAACCACAATTAATTACACATCGTCCAGCAAACAATCCATAACGATCACTCAACACGTTTCAATCAAGAAAAAGGAAGAACATTCAAGCCGTCTATCTGATAGTTGTTCACATATTTAACAATTTCCGTACGAAATGCGTATCCAGAAATTGATGAATCGAGCAATTCGCCCTGAAAATGCGGCGAATTCTGATGGATGTCAACGGCTCCCGGTGTTTTCAGTTCATGCTCGCTTGCGAGGAGCAATTACGGTCAGCGACAATCACACGCAATTACGTCGCTAGCAAGAGCGTGTCATTGCGACGCGTCTGAATTTCACATTTATTCACAATCTAAAAAATCCTCCTGCGTAATTCGGATTGACGAAAAGCGGTTTACCCGGTTTACTTCCAAACCGACACGATGGGTGAAAAACACCGTTCGCTCTCACAATGAGGGAATGCACCTGAATAGGAGTCCTGCCGGAATAAGGCCGCACTGGCTGCAAACCCCGGAGGCGCCTACGGTGATAGTCAGCTGATACGGGAAACGGGACACCCGAGTCACCAATTTTTGGGGAATGGCATGGCAGACAACTATCAGAGAGAAATTCCGTCAAGCAGAATTAACATCTCCGTTGATCTGCACACGGGTGGCGCGCAGAAGAAGGTCGAACTGCCTCTGAAACTGCTTGTGGCGGGGGACTTCAGTGCCGACAAGGCGGCAGGAGGGTTGGGTGAGCGCAAGAAAGTCTCGATCAACAAGAATAATTTTGACAGCGTCCTGGCGGACTTCAATCCGGAGCTGAAGATCGCTGCGGAAAACACGCTGGCTGGCGATGGCATTGAACTCCCGGTCTCGTTGAACTTCCGTGCGATGAAGGATTTTGAGCCGGAACAGGTTGCCCGTCAAATTCCGGAACTGCAGGCCATGCTTGCGATGCGCAATCTGCTGCGTGATTTGAAAAGTAACCTTTTGGATAAAGGCACTTTCCGCCGCGAGTTCGAGAAGGTCCTGAAGGATTCGACATTGTCGGCACGCCTGCGCGAAGAACTGTCGCAGATCGCGACCGCGGCAATGCACCCTGAAGGTCATGCCTGAGACAAAGGCCAAACGGGCCTTCACCGCATCACGAATCTCTATGGCCGCAGATCGGCCGACAGGACATCACATGGCACACAACGAATCCCAGCGGACGGGAACACGCGAAAGCGTCGTGCTGCACGCCCACGAAGCGGACCACAACAGCGTTTATCAGGCGCTGTGCGAAAAGATCAATCTTCAACCGGTCAGCGAAGCACGACCGCTCGAGGCTTTCCAGAACAGCGACCTGCTCTCCGAATCGTCTGCGAGCGAGCGTATCGCGCGCGGCATGAGCGCGTTCCTCGAACTGGTAGGCAACAGCAGCAAGCCCGTCGAGCGACTGGACAAGTCGCTGCTCGATTTTCATATCGGGCAGCTTGACGAGCAGATCAGCCGGCAACTCGACGCTGTTATGCATCACCCCGAGTTCCAGCGGCTCGAGTCGCGCTGGCGTGGCGTGAAGTTCAACGTCGATCGCATCGATTTTCGCCGCAATGTACGCGTCGAAATGCTCGATCTGTCAAAGGAAGACCTCCTGCGCGACTTTGAGGACTGCGCCGAAATAATCCAGAGTGGCCTTTACCGCCACACCTATATCGACGAGTACGACGCGCCGGGCGGTCAGCCTATCAGTGCGATGATCGCCGATTACGACTTCACGAACTCGCCGCAGGATATCGCGCTCCTTCGCAACATCTCGAAGGTGGCGGCCGCCGCGCATATGCCGTTCATCGGCTGTGTTAGTCCGGCGTTCTTCGGCAAGAAGACGATGGAAGAGGTGGCCGCCATCCAGGATATCGGTAACTACTTTGATCGCGCCGAGTACATCAAGTGGAAGAGCTTCCGCGATACGGACGATGCACGCTATATCGGCCTGACGATGCCGCGTGTGCTCGGCCGTCTGCCGTATGGCCCGGACACAACACCGGTGCGCAGCTTCAACTATCAGGAAGACGTCATGGGCCCGAACCACGAGAAGTACCTGTGGGTCAACGCGTCGTTCGCGTTCTCCGCGAATATGGCCCGCAGCTTCATGGACAACGGCTGGTGTGTCCAGGTGCGTGGTCCGCAGGCAGGTGGCAAGGTCGAAGACTTGCCGGTTCATCTGTATGACCTCGGTACGGGCGTACAGCCGAAGATCCCGACCGAAGTGCTGATTCCCGAGACGCGTGAGTTCGAGTTTGCCAACCTCGGCTTCATTCCGCTGTCGTTCTACAAGAATCACGACTATGCGTGCTTTTTCTCGGCCAATTCGGCCCAGAAGCCTGCGCTGTACGAGACCAGGGAGGCGACGGCCAACAGTCGCATCAATGCGCGTCTGCCGTATATCTTCCTGCTTTCGCGTATTGCGCACTACCTGAAGCTCATCCAGCGCGAGAACATCGGCACGACAAAGGACCGGCGTGTGCTGGAGCTCGAGCTGAACAACTGGATCAAGGGGCTCGTGACCGAGATGAAGGACCTCGGTGACGAGCTTCAGGCTTCGCACCCGCTGCGCGAGGCCAAGGTCACGGTCGAGGATATTGAGGACAACCCGGGCTTCTTCCGCGTCAAGCTATACGTCATCCCGCACTTCCAGATCGAGGCATGGACATCGGCCTGTCGATGGTGTCGCAGATGCCCAAGGCCAAGAACTGAGTGGGTCATCTTGAGGAACGGGTCGCTCCAGCCGCGCCCCGTTCCTCCTTCGCTGTAGGCCGCGCGCCCATAAGTCACGTGGTCTACGTCCATAGGTTGAAGGACCTGACGACGGCTGGACCAGGGCGAAATAAAAGAGGGCGTTTGCCGATAGAGGCCGCCCATCAATTGCAGAAAAGGAACTGGATCAATGTCACACATACAAGGCTATCGCCGCCCCTCATTTGCCTTTATCGCAGCGTCCTGGTGCGCATTGTTCGCGGGTGTCATTGCGTACCTGCTTGGACTTTGGAACGCCGGTATGCAGCTAAATGAAAAGGGCTACTACTTCGCCGTACTGGTGTTGACGCTCTATGCGGCAGTTTCCCTGCAGAAAAGCGTTCGCGACCGACTGGAGGGCGTCCCGGTGACTGGCCTCTATTACGGTATTACGTGGGCTGCGTTGCTGACGGGGATTGCCCTGCTTTGCATCGGACTGTTCAACGCGTCGTTCACGCTCAGCGAAAAGGGGTTCTACGGAATGTCGTTCGCTCTGAGCGCCTTCGCGGCCATCGCCGTACAGAAGAACACGCGGGATCTGGATGCGGCGAAATCGGCTACAGCGCCTGACTTTTCTGTTGAGACGCGAGACAGGGACATTTCCGCTGCCTGAGTCTTGTGCGGATGCGAGTGGTACGTAGCGTCGGAAGACATCTCATACCACGCGTTATGTTTGTCCACCCTGACGTCCGGTCAGGACTTCTGATCTGGACGTTTTGCGGAAGGTTTCCCGAGGAGCGAGGGAGATGGGTGTCAACGAAGCGATCGGAGCCCTGAGAAGGGATGGCCTGCAGGCCTATCATCTTGAGGTCACCGGCAGCAAGTCCGCGCCGGGGTTCGATGTCGTCGATTTTACAGGTGTGGAGGAGGCGGGTGCACCGACCCACTTCAAGATAAAGCTGACTCACCGGGTCGCTGATCTGCCTGTAGACGACATCTTGACGAAGACGGCTGTCTTTTCCATCCTGCCGCCCACCCTGGCCGGCGCGGCGCTGCCTGCTGGCCCTGGCCGACAGTTTCAGGGTGTCATTACACAGTTTAACCAGCTTTCCAGTAGCAGGGACGAGACAACCTACGAGGCCGTGCTCGAGTCGCGTATCGCGCTGCTGAGAAACATCAAACGCTGCCGCATCTTCCTAGGGCAGACCGATCCCGAAATCATCGAGCAGATATTCCGCGAGCAGGGGTTCGGCGCCGGCACAAGTGACTTTGAATTCACGCTCCGTCGTGAGTATCCGAAGCGCGACTTCGTGATGCAATGGAACGAGACGGACCTCGAGTTTTTTACCCGTCTCGCGCGCCGTTCAGGAATCTGGTTTGTGGTTCGCCAAGGCGAATATGGCGAAGTGACGCACTTCGGCGATGATTTCACGCACTACGAGCGCAGCGACACATTCGTCGCGCCCTTCAGGCCAGCCTCTGGTCTTGAAAGCACAGGTGCCGAGTCGGTCGAGACGTTCGAGACCCGCACGAAGACGATCGCCCAGGCGGTCACTGTACGCCACTACAACCACCGCAAGGCGCCGCAGCCCATTGATGGGGAAGCCAACGCCGCGCCGGACGACAAGACCACGTGGGGTACGCCTGACGTCTGGGCAGCCGGACACCTGAGTGACGATCAGGCTGAGTGGGAAGCCCAGTTGCGGCATGAAGCGCTGCTGTGCGAAAAGATCGTCTATACGGGCGAGGGTAACGTGCTGTGTGTCGCGCCCGGCCGCGTTTTCCGCTTTACCAACCGGACGCTGCCCGAGGCCGAGTACGGTCAATTGATCACGCGCGTTGAACACAGTGGGTCGCGCGACAAGACCTACCACAACACCTATACGGCGATCCCGTCACACCTGATCTACCGTATGCCCCTGCTTGAAGAGACGTGGCCCAAAATCCACGGCACCATCAGCGGACGTATTACATCCCCGAACCGATACAAATATAGCTACGTCAACAAGGACGGCCACTATATGGTCTCGTTCGACTTTGACCGCGAAGAGCGTACGGGCGGGTTGACGAGTTGCTGGATGCGTATCGCGAAGTCCTTTGCTGGTCCCAGGACCACCGGTACTCATTTCCCGGCGCTAGACGGCTCGGGCGTCGAAGTCGGCTTTGAGAACGGCAATCCGGATTTTCCGTTTATCGCTCACGTGATGCACGACAGCGTGAATCCGGATGTATCACGAGCGACGATCGCTGGATGACGCGCAACGTTATTCACACGCAGTCGAATAATACCGTTCAGCTCGAAGACTTTGAAGGGGAGGAGCACATTAAGATTGCAACCGAGGGCGGTGGCAAGAGCCAGTTGACTCTCGGGAACATCGTCAATTCTAGCCGCGAGAAGCGAGGTAGCGGAGCGGAGCTGCGCAGTGATGACCATGTAGCAGTGCGCGGCGGTAAAGGCGTGTTGATCTCTGCTGACGAACAGTCGCGGGCCAGCGGACAGCAACTTGACATGCAGCCCGCACAGACACTTTTGGAGCAGGCATTGGCGCAACTTCAGGCGTTGACCGATGCAGCGGTGGCATCGCAAGCCTACGGCGCCGAGGTTACGCGACAGAAAGCACTACTCGACGATACGTTGAAGGACCTTAAGAAGGCCGGCGTGCTTCTCAGTGCCCCGGCCGGCATGGGGTTCGTGTCCGGAAATGATCTTCAGGCCAGCGCTGGTGGCAATCTGTTTGCTACCGCGGGTGGTAATGCGGACTTTGGTGTATTGAAGAAATTCACTGTGGCCGCGGGTCAGGCGATATCCCTCTTTGCCCAGAAGCTGGGTGTAAAGATCTTCGCTGCCAAGGGCAAGGTCGAAATGGAGGCGCAGGGCGACGGAATGTCCCTCTCTGCGCTGAAAGACGTCACGATTACCAGTGTCGACGGAAAACTCATCCTTACTGCCGCAAAGGAGGTCTGGATTGGGGCTGGTGGATCGTATATCCGGATCAGTGGCGAGCGCATTGAAAATGGCACCTCCGGAGACATTCTTGAAAAATGTGCCTATTGGGGCAAACGCGGGGCGCAAACGCTGTCGATTGCCGCGAACGGCTGGAATGGCACTCCCTTTAATGAACGCTTCCGTGTCCAGTTGCCCAACGGCGAAGCAGCCAAGAACAGGGCGTATATCCTGACCCGCGCCGATGGTGGCGAAATTCACGGTGTCACGGACGCGCAAGGCCTGATCAACCTGCAGCAGGGCGTATCCGTGGAAGGTCTGCGCGTACGCTTTCCTGATTTATCCAACGGAGGCAGCGCGTAATGAGTGAAGTCGATCAAACCCGGTACGCGCCGGGAAACGTTAGTGCCGATGGTGGGCATGAATTCAGCTGGCAGTTGACCGCTGCTCATATTACCGACCCGGTTATCCTGGAATTACCACCGGACCACGTCCTGCCGGTGATCTTTGTACCGGGAATCATGGGATCGAATCTGCGGAGTAAAGCTCGCGGCACCCCTGTATGGCGGCTCGATAGCACTGGGGGAATACCTACGACGCTTTTGCGTGACATGTTGACAAAGAGTACCGGCGATCGACAGAAAGTATTGGATCCTGCTGGAGTTGAGGTGGACCCCGACGGGGCCGTACCGACGCAACCCGCAGGGTCGATTTACGAGACAAAATCGTACGTGTCTCGTGGCTGGGGGGAGGTTGGCGAGACGTCGTACAGTAGCTTTCTGGTTTGGCTGGAGCAGGTTCTGAATGGTCAGGGATTCAATCCGGCAAGGTGGCAGCAGTTTTCATACGTTGCCATGTCCGCGACTCCTGTGCCTGGTCAATCACGGGACGTGCAGCCGTTGACATCGGGTATTCGCATGTCGATGCCGCAGGCTGAAGGGTGGTCGACTCTGGCTGAAAAAGGCACCGCAGATTTGTTTTCAGACGACCTGATTGCACGCGCACGATTCAGGATGCCGGTCTATGCATTTGGCTACAACTGGCTTGACAGTAACAAAGCGGCCGCAGATTTGTTGCGTAAGCGAATCCATTTCGTCATTGATGAGAATAATCGGGGCAAGTCGCGCTGTTCGCAGGTCGTGCTGGTCACGCATTCGATGGGCGGACTGGTGGCGCGAGCCTGCCAGAAGCTTGAAGGGATGCAGGAGACGATCGCTGGCATTGTTCACGGTGTGATGCCCGCTGTCGGCGCGGCCGTCGCATATCGTCGGTGCAAGATCGGTATGGCCGACGAGATTCAACCGTCCTGGTTGCATCCGAAAGACAAACTCGCTGCCCAGCTGGGGGCTCGCACGATCGGGTACACAGGGCCGGACGTTACGGCGGTTTTCGCGCAGGCGCCGGGAGCACTGCAGCTATTGCCGACAGACCAGTATCGTGCGGGCTGGCTGACCATAGACGGGCCTTCCGGGAAAACAGTAGGTAACGCTGAACCGGGTTCGGGTAATCCGTATCAGGATATCTACCTGCGACAGGACCGTTGGTGGGGGTTGGCGCGTAAGGAATGGCTAAGCCCGGAAGGCGGAAACAATCTCACGTGGTCGGATTTTGAGAAAAATGTTGGTAAGGCCCGTGATTTTCACGATGGCATTCGAGACTCTTATCATGCCAATACCTATGTTTTTTATGGAAAGGACAGAAAAGTTCCAAGTTTCGAGGGCGTGCATTGGAAAATTAAACGCGGCATGGTTGCACCCGACGCAAAGGCGCCACCTACGCCCGAAGATGTAAGGAATATGGGCTTTGGTGGCGTACGCGATGACGGGAGGAATCCGCTTCATGTTGGTGGCGGTTTGACTGTGACACCCGGCCTCAATGGTGCCACTGTCATGGATACGAGTTACTGGGATCTTGTCTGTGCCGCGCAGGACGGCGGAGGCGACGGTACTGTGCCGGTCAGTTCGGGGGCTTTTCCCCTTCGTAGCGGTGCGGCATCGATTCAGCAGCAGTTCGGTTTGCCTGGGATCAAGCACGAGCCGGCCTATCAAAACCATACTGCGCAACTCGTCGCATTGTATGCACTGCAAAAGATCGCTTCGAAAACCAAGGTCGACACATGAGGCAACGAACGTTCCGTGCAGTTGTAACCGTTGCAATCGTCGCATTGTTGGCGGGATGCGGTCCCAGTGAGAAGGAAAAAAAAGTGATCGAGAACCTGACTTCGAACATGAAATCTATTTGTGTCGGTAGATTTTTGATGAATGCCCCACAAGATGCAAGAATTGTTGGAGATGTCAAGCTGTACTTCGGTCTTGATAAAAGCTTCAAGACCGTTGATGTATCGATCGAATCGCTTGACAGTACCGTGGCAACATTGGGAACCGCGATGGATGCGGAAGCGTTAGAGATCGACAGGGGCGACAAGAACTGGAAGACCAAAAAATCCAATCTGCTCGACTATCGTGTGGTCGACGACCACACGATCTACCTCAGGCAGCAGGACGGAGGAGAAAGCGCAGCTGCCAGCAAACACGAATTGCATTTGCTCGTGGGAAAGACACAACTCGCGCTTACCGCGACCTCGTACGAAGGCGTCGATGGAGCGGGCCGCTTTGAGCCGGGTGGAAGGGTTGAGACGCCTGAGCAGGTAGCAGCGCGATTGTTCAGGATCGCCAGCGAAATCCGCCCGTATGAGACGGCAGAGAAGGCGGGCCCGGGTTACTGTCTTGGGCCGGTTGTCGTTGACAGCGGTCAGGACGAGGAAGAAGGAAATACCTATATGTTCCTTGACCGGTATCCTGACTTTCACTTTTCGATCTATAACAAGGGGCTCACGCCCGACCCTTCGGATTACCTCACGCAGCGGGTGAAGGACGCATCCGGCCTGCCGCAAGTTCATACGTTTCGGAATCGGGATATTACGCTAGGCGGCATTAAGGCGCACGAGTGGCTGGGGCGATTGACGGACCACGATCATGGCGACATTACGTTACTCACGTTTGTGGCGGAGTCGATGCGTCGTGATCCAGCAATGGTGCGACCTCACATGAATATCAATCTCGATGCAGGTGGGCAACTGGTTAGGGGGCCGAAGGAGAACATAGGGAAATATATCAGTTCTTCCCTTACGCCCAAGGAGGCAATGGGTTTGTGGGACGCCATGATCCCTTCAATCCGGCTCAGACCCGATGCCATGCGGCAGAAGGGAGACGGAAGCATGACATCTCGTTGATCTTAAGCAATGAATGGCAGCCGAGTAATTATTGTGCCCGCCACCTCCGGAGCTTTCCCGCTTCGCTCAGGCGGTGCATCGATCCTGCGGGAGTTCGGACCGATGCGGATCGCGGCGTGAGGTGCGAAAACATATCCTGGGTAAAACAACGGAGTTGATGCCTTGACAAAATCGGTACTCGCGATACTGGTCTCCTGCACATTCTTGATGGCTTGCGTGTTCCAGCGCGAAGCTGAACAAGCTTCCTCGACGTTGCAGACAGCTTCCGCTTCGAGCGTCATTGCATCAGGCGTCGCATCGTCGTTTGTGCTTTCTGATCCGGTGACTTGCGAACACGCCGTACTACATCGTCTTTCACGATCGGAGGATTGTTCGGGTGGCACCTGATGACACCGCACTTAGCGACCGTGCAGCCGCGGGAGTGTCAGACGCCAGAGGCAGAACCAGCACGATCTGGCTCGATGCTCCCGACAGTGGAGACCATGTTCTGGTGGAACGAATTGGCAACGGTGAGTATGGAGATTTATTTGTCATTAAATCGTCACTTGGGACCAACTTGGAAGATCAACGCCGGTATGAAATCCGAGGCTGCGCCTCTCAAGATACGTACCGTGGAATCCTTAATAGGCAGGGGTATACGGTCTACTTCGCCTCCGATACTCCTTGTCAGATAAGGGTTCGCGTAAGCGACCAATAATGTGCAAAGAGCGGAATTCAATGCAAATTTCGAATAACGGATGTCCTAATTTCTGCTGGGAACCGGGAAGGATTGAGATTGTCCGGACACGTCACCATACGCGCTTGGACGGACGTAATCGAACCGAATCGCAGAATCGAAGTCAGCCTCAATGCCATGCGGCCAATGGGAAGCGGCATTTTTGAGTTGCAATAACAACGGACAATCGAATATGGACTTCATACGACTTTGTGATTCCACCGACCACGGTGGAAAAGTAATCAGCGCGTCTTCGACAATGGACTACGACGGGCTGAGAGTCGCCCGTAAGGGCGACGAAGTGACCTGCCCGAAGCATCCCGATATCCGTCCCAACCGGATCATCGACGGGGATGAATCGATGACAGACGACGATGGCATACCGCTCGCCCGTCACGGGTACCGGGCGATGTGCGGCTGCCGACTGATTTCAAGCCTGAGTTGATACTTCCCGATGCCGGTTGAGTTACCTCCTCCGATTGACGATGACTCGAAGCCATCACTACCGAATCCCCTTTTGTGGGGCATCCTGGTGGCTTTGATTGTCGCTGGTGGCGTTGCGTTGGCGCTCGTTACGTGGCCCAAGGGCGCGCCGACCAATACCACCTGGTTCTGGGTTCGCGTGCTCCTCCTCCCTTCAGTGGCAGGTGGAATCGCCTATGGGTTTCGGCTCCTTTATTGGGAGCAGGAAACGGACCGTACTGAGGCGGAGCGAGACACACGAAACGCAGATCACGATGAGGCTCTGCGCTTTGCTCGCGAACCCCTGTCGATCATTGACCATCGCTATCTCTGCGCCGTTGGAAGCGCGAGCGCCATCGTTAGTCGTCGAGGTGCGCTTGAGGCGCGCAAACCCTCGAACGGCCGAAGTGCCGTTCGCCATACAGCATTGGTGGAGATCGGGGGGATTCCGTGTGATCGATATCGATCATGCTTTGCTGAACTCCTGAAGCAGCTCAAAGTGGCATTGGAATCCCTTCCCGATCAAGCACCTTTCGGTGTGTATCTCCAGTTCCCCGTGGAATTAAACCGCAACGAAATGGAAGACGTCTGGCACCAATGCTGGCAATCCGCTGGCTACGAAAGCGCTCGATGCGAGCTGTTCAGCATGGATAGAGGCGTAATGGACCTCGATACATGGCTCGACGTTCTGGGTGGACCGTCGCTGGAACGGATCGCTCTTGTTGTCGCTGCGCAGTTGCGAGAGACGCCGGTTGAAAACAGTGCGGAGGCGGCTGTCGCGATTCTGCTCGGCTGGGCGCCACTTGTCGAACGCAGTGGCTTGTCGTCTCTTGGCATGTTGCATCGTCCGGTAGAGGTCGCCGACGACTTCAATAAGGGCCTCTCCACGGCATTGATGTGGGGCGGTACCGAGGCTTCGGAGATCGCAGACGTCTGGCAGGCCGGGATTGCGGCCGCCGATCGGTCAGCGTTGTTGCAGGCGTCATCGGATCTGTCCATGGCGGTTTCCGAATCGGAGAAGTTTTCTGGTATTCACGATATCGATGCAGCGATCGGCGATGCGGGTGTCGCCGCGTCGTGGCTCGCGATTGCCGTTGCAGCCGAACATGCGTCCCAGACTGATGCTCCCCAGCTGGTGATGAGCCGACAGGGGACCCTGCAATTCGCTGTTATTCAGCCAACCCCCAAGCTCGAAGAGACAAGGCAATAAGAATGGCCGCTCGAAAGATATCTGCCTATTGGCTCGTTGTCGGATTAGCGACGGCGGGCCTGGCTGTCACTGCCTGGTTCAAAGGGGCGTCGATACATCCGTCGCCGGCGGTGCGGGTACTCGCGATACTGCTTGCAGGTGCCATCCTGCTTCTCGGGCGTGGTTTACTCGCATTGGCGTGGAAGTGGCTTTCGAGGCTGGCGCCGACCCGTAGTGCTGATCGCTACACGCGCGATGCCGCCGCCCGGATGACTTCGGCGGGAGACGATGACTGGCAATCAAAGATCGCTCATGAATTGCGGGCTATTTATGGCTGGCGTTGGCGTTATCACTTGCCCTGGGTACTTGTAACGGGCGACGACGAACTGATTGCGAAGCAATTGCCTTCCGTAACCAAAGGGCATTGGTTTGCGACAGAAGATATGGTTCTGTTGTGGGCGCCACGCGGAAGCAATGGACTACCTGAGGAAACGTGGCTACGCAAACTCTACAAACTCAGGCGGTGCCCACCGGTCGACGCCGTTGCACTTGTCGTCGATGGTAAAAGCGACGAGGCCGCGTTGAAGCGACAAGCATCCGCGCTTGGATCGCTGTTCTACCGAATTGCTCACGCACTGTATCTGGCGCCGCCGGTCTATATCGTTGCTGATTCCGGGATCAATGCGCTAGATGCAGAGGTAAACAATCCGATTGGATGTTCCCTCCCGCGGAAGCACGACGGGGCGGTGACATCGAACGCGCTGCGTACACTCGCAGATCGTCTCGCCCGCGTGGGAACCAGTAGCCTTGCCCGGGATAGACAACATCGTTACCTCGCTGCTCTTTCAAAACGACTGGAGAAGCAATACAGGTCGATATCTGACTTCGCGGCAGCCTTGTCGACCTCGGTTCGAGTGCCGCTCGAGGTGCGCGGTATATGGTTCTTGCCTGCTTCCGAAGCTCCGATGACGACAACTCGGGAGGCCGTCGCTTTGCATTCCATCTGGAATGAGATCGGCAAGGCATGCGGCAGAGTGTGTGGTCGCCGCGTAGGCTGGCATCCGAGCAAGATTGGCGCGACATTCGTAACTGCCTTTGCCATCCTCTGGATTGCTGGCATGTTCGTTTCTGGCGGTTCCAATACGCGCGAACTCGTCTATGCAAACCAGCTGGCTCGACAGCAGGCTTCGGCGTCCGATGGTCGCTCGGGGCTCCATGCACTGCTTGATGTCCAGCACGATATCGAACGCTTCGAATATCGTGCGTCGGCAGGCGCGCCGTGGTATTCGCGCTTCGGCCTGAACCGCGACAAGGCGATTCTTACGGGCCTTTGGCAGGCCTACACCTCAGCAAGTCGACGTCTGCTCGTCTCACCGACGCAGCAGGGACTCGAATCGTCCCTGGCAAATGTCGCCGCGATGCGTACGGATGTTTCGGACGAGGCAACGAGCAAGCAGGCGCTCGCCGGGCACAAGACCCTTCGCGCCTACCTGATGCTGGCAGGACCGAAGCGCGCCGACGCGAAGGTGATGGTCCCTGAGCTCACGTGGAACTGGATCACGAACGCCAGCCTGACCGTTGGTGAACGGCAGGACCTGGCTCACCAGTTTTTCCCGTTCTTTGCACAGCATCTCGGGGCTCACCCTGAATGGGCGATCCAGCCCCGCACAGATCTCGTGAACAACACGCGACAGGTGCTGCTCGCGCTGATTGGCACGAGCAACTCGACGGATACGATCTATCACTCGATCCTCGACGCGGCGACTGGTAAGTACGGCGACCAGACACTGGCCACGCTGCTCGCCGGCACCGATGCACGCGGACTGTTCCGCACGGGCGCCACGGTGCCGGGCGTCTACACGCGGCAGGCATGGGATGGCCAGATCTCGCAAGCCATAGACGAAGCAGCCCAACGCCAGAACGTGACGTCCGACTGGGTGCTGAACGCATCTGCAAGTACACAGCCAGCGCAGTCGGTCGATGCGCTTCGCAAGGCACTGCGCGACATGTACTTCGACGAATACGGCAGACAGTGGCAGGCGTTCGCCAATTCGATCCAGTGGGTGAGTGCGCCCACGTTGCCCGCGATCGCTGAGCAGATCCGCCTCTTTGCCGATTCCCGCCAGTCGCCGATGATCGCGCTGATGAAGGCATTCGAATATCAGGGCCGGGCAGGTGAGAACATCACGTCTCTCTCCGATACGCTCGTCGCAAAAGCCCAAAGCCTGATGGGGGGCCGTGCCTACGCTGGAGCAGTGGAAGGCGCCGCGCAGGCCGTCATTCCGGCGGCACCGCTCGATGCGTCCTTCGGGCCTGTGCTCCGGCTCGTGAGCGCCGCCCAGCCGCAAGGCAAGGCTGCTGACTCGAACGTCAGCCTGCAGCGTTACCTCGACGCAGTGACCACGCTGCGCCTGAAGATCGAGGCCATGACCAATAGCGGCAGTATGGATGACCAGGCGAAGCGGGTCGCACAGGCACAATTCCAGGGCAAGAGTTCCGAACTGTCCGACACCCGCACCTATGCAAGCCTGGTTGCAGCAAGCCTTGGCGAACAGTGGTCCGGCCTTGGTGACGCGCTCTTCCTGCGTCCTGTCGACCAGGCAATGCAGGCGGTCATGCAACCGGCTCAGGCGAGCCTGAACGACGCATGGCGGCAGAGCATTGTCGAGCCGTGGGCGCGCGCATTCCAGGGCCGCTATCCGTTCGCATCAAGCGATGACGACGCATCCTTTCCGGAGCTCGTGCGTTTCCTGCGCGACCAGACCGGCCTCGTTCCCGCGTTCATCAACCAGCAGCTCGCCGGTGCGCTCGAGCTGCACGGCGATCGCTGGGTACCCGGCAGTGCAGGTGCGGGACTGCGGTTCGATCCGGCCTTCCTGAAGGCGATCAATGTGCTGCAGGGCATTGCGTCACACATGCTGGCTTCGGGTGCCGCGCAGTATCGCTTCGACCTGATGCCGCAACCGGCTGCCGATGTAACGGAAACGCAGCTTACCGTCGACGGGCAGACGATGAAATACCTGAACTCGGCCGATCGCTGGCAACCGTTCGTGTGGCCGGGCAATGACCTGCTCGTGACCGGTACGCGCCTCGAGTGGCAGACCGTGCAGTCGGGACTCAACAAGGGCTTCGAAAAGCAGGGGCGCTGGGCTTTCGTGCGCATGCTGGCGTCGGCTAATGTCGAGCCGCTCTCGGATACGCGATACAAGCTGACGTGGATCGCCACACCCGGACCGGTGCCAACCACTGTCGCAGCCGCCGCAGTTGCGTCGAGTCCGGTCGCGGCCTCAGCGCCCACGATGGCGAGCGATCCGACAACACTGACGACAAAGGCGCCTGAGACTGCGGTGCCGAAGAACGTGACGCACCCGCTCACCTATGTGATGCGCACCGATGCAGGCAGGGGCCCACTGGAGCTGCTTGCCCTGCGCGGCTTCTCTATGCCCACGAGAATCTTCGCGCCGGCAGCCGCGCCGGGCGCGGGTGCGATGAAGAACGCGGGGCCGCCGCCTCTGCCAGCGTCGGCCGTCGCGGCCGCCCGTCACGCGCCAATTTCACTTCCCCATGGCGCTGTTCCGGACACCGAATGAGCATGTTCGCAAATTTCATCGAGCAGCTCTTCGGCGCGCGCAACCCGGACGAACTCGCACGCGAGCGGTTCAGCGCATGGGAAGCGTGGCTCAAACCCCTGCCGTCCGCGGACGGGAAGGGCGTGGGCCGCGACCCCGGATACGACGACGCCTTCATTGCGGTCAAGGAAGAGATCGGCAAGCTTTCCGAAATCGACGACAAGCTGATCGTCCAGAACTGCCAGCAGATGATCTGCGAGGTCGGCAAGGATCTGCGCCTCGCGGGCTATTACGTGTTCGCACGGGTTCGCCAGGAGGGTGCGGCAGGTCTTTCCGATGGCCTCGAACTCATCGCAGCACTCGTCGACCGCTTCGGCCATGCCCTGCTGCCGGCCCGCGACGAAGCGAAGCGCTCGGCGATCGAATGGGTGGCGACGGCACGCGTGCTGGAACAGCTCGACCGCCACGGCGAGTTCGCGCCCGCGGAGCTCGAGCGGGCCATGGCGGCGCTGAACCTGCTGATCGGCAAAACCGCAGAATGGCCTGAGACGGCCCACCCGAACCTCCAGGCGCTGGTTTCCCGTTTCGAAGGCGGCGAAGACGTCCTGCGGCCGGTGACGGAAAGCTCAACGGCAATGCCGGGCGGATCGGGCTCGCTCTCCGCTGGCGTCACGGCGATTGCCTCGACGCGCGACGCGCTCGAGTACACCCGCGTGCTGGCGAAATATCTGCGCGATGAGGAACATGGCTATCTGCCAGCGGCGCGTCTCGTGCGCTGCATGCGCTGGGATACCGTTCATGAGGTACCGCCGGCCGATCCTAAAGGGCACACGCGTCTTGCTCCGCCACGGGCTGAACTGCGGCAGCAGTTCAAACGGCTCGTCCTGCAGAAGCAGTGGCTGGAGCTGCTCGAGCGCGTCGAAGGCGCCTATATGGAAGGCGACAACCACCTGTGGCTGGACCTGCAGTACTACCAGCAAGTCGCGCTCGATCACGCCGGATCGCCATACACGGAATGGCGGGACATCCTGAAGACCGACTTTGCACTTTTTCTCGAGCGCATGCCAGGCGTCCAGCGGCTCGCCTTCAATGACGGCACGCCGTTCGCTGACGATGCGACGCTCGAATGGATCGCAGGTAATGCGGTCGTGCGCAATCTTGACCAGGGCGAGGCGCTCGCCGCGTTGCCGGTATCGACCGACGGCGAAGATGGCGCTGTCGCAAACTGGCAGGAAATGGAGATACAGGCACGCGAGCTCGCACAGTCGCAGGGCATTGAGGCGGCCTTTGCGTGGATTGACGCGCTGCCCGGGATCCGCACCGACCGCCAGCGCTATCTGCAGCGCTGGGTCATGGCGCGCGTCGCGGACCATGCCGGCCGGCCGGACATCTGTCTTCGCCTGCTGGCCGAGCTGGATGCCGGAGGTCCGCAGTTCAGGCTCGCCGGATGGGAGCCATCGCTGACGTTCGAGGTCAAGCACCACCTGCTCAAGACGCTCAAGGCATCCATGAATCGCAAGGATGCCGACAAACCGGCAATCACCCGCCAGATCGAAAAGCTCGGCCATGAAATGACCGTTCTCGATCCCGCTCGGGCCGTCGCCGTTCTGTAAAAAGATACCCAGGAAAAATTGCATGGACGACGATTCCACGCTGCGCTATTACGAATCCGAGATGCGCTATCTGACCGAAGCCGGTCGGGAGTTCGCGAAAGCCAATCCGGACCGCGCACGGATGCTCAATCTCGATCGCGTGGGCGAGCGCGACCCCTACGTCGAACGGCTGTTCGAAGGTTTCGCGTTTCTGGTCGGGCGCCTGCGCCAGAAACTCGATGACGAACTGCCGGAGATCACCGAGGCATTGGTGAGCCTGCTCTGGCCACACTATCTGCGCACACTCCCGTCGCTCTCCATCCTCGAGCTCGTTCCCGACTTCGGCACGTTGCAGAAGCGCGAAACGATTCCAGCAGATATCGAGGTGCGCTCCGACCCGATCGGTCCGGAAGGCACCCGCTGCACTTACCGGACGACCTGGCCGGTGGATCTGCTACCGCTGCAGCTGAAGTCGGCCAGTGCCGGATCGCGTGAAGACGGACGCTCGACCATTCGCCTGACGTTCCAGATCGAGGCCCAGTCGCGGCAAAACACCCTCAGTGTTCCGCATCTGCGGCTGTACCTGAACGCCGACCGACCGGTGGCCACGGCCCTGCATCTCGCGCTGACCCGTCATGTCGACGACATCCTGTTGCGCCTTCCGTCCGTGCGCGATGGCGAACCGCGTTCGCTGCCGGACGCGTACTTCGCGACGGCCGGATTCGGTGCCGACGAGCGCCTGTGGCCCAAGGCCGATAATTCCTTTGGCGGCTACCAGCTGCTCCTCGAATATTTCAGCTTCCCGGAGAAGTTCCTTTTCCTTGACCTCCACGGCATCGATCTCGCCGCGCTCGCGCCGAGTGTGACCGAATTCGAGGTCGAGGTGGTGCTGAACCAGACCTATCCGTCCGATCTGCGTTTTTCGGAAAAGAACATCCGGTTGTTCTGCACGCCGATCATCAACCTGTTCCGCATGGATGCGGAGCCGATCCGCGTCGATCATCACGCGACGTCCTATGTCGTGCGGCCGCGACTACGCCATGGCGAGCACGTCGAAACGTACTCGGTTGATGCGGTGGACGCACACGACCATGCAACGGGCGACCGCGTCGAATACGTGCCGTTCTCGAGCTTCAGGCACCGCGGCGGCATGCTCCAGCACGAGGCTCCTGAGCGCTACTACCATACGCGCGTCCAGCAGGGCGTGAAGGGGCTCTACGAAACGTGGCTGGTGCTCGGCGGCCAGGCGTGGGAAAACGCCGAGGCGCTGCCGCGCGAAACGCTGTCGCTGCGCGTCACCGGCACGAACGGCATGCTGCCCCGCAAGGGCCTGCGTGACGCCGGCATCAACGAGATGGGCAAGGGGATCTCGAACGTCGCACGCGTTCGCAATCTCGTTTCGCCTACGCTGCCACTGCATCCGCCCAAGGGCGACCGCTATCAATGGCGCATTCTTTCCCATCTCGCCCCAAACTACCTGTCGCAGCTCGACGCGGAAATCCTGCGTGGCACGCTCGCGCTGTATGACTGGACCAACGGCGAGATGAACCGTCGACGCCTCGACGGCATCCAGAAGGTCACCCGCAAGGGCCAGCGCAAGGTCATGCAGGGCGCCGTGGAGCGGGGCACGCAGATCGAGGTAACGCTCGACAGCCACGCGTTTGCCGGCGAGGGTGACATGATGCTCTTCGGCGAGATGCTGCACCGCTTTTTTGAACTCTATGCCGATGTGAATCACTTCACGCAGCTCGTGATCATCAGCCTCCCCACCCAGGAGCGTATCGAGTGGCCGGCCAGCAAGTCGGACAGGTCGCCGCTATGAGCGGGATGGATGCCATGCGGGTCCGCCGGCCAAAGCTCGCGCCGTTTGTGCGCGCGCTGCTGTCCTCGGCGCCGCAGATGAATGTGTTCCAGCTGCTGCGCCTGCTCGAACTGCAGACGCCCGATAAACCCGGCTTCGGTACGCAGGACACACCGGAGCACGAGCCCGTGCGCTTCCAGCCGCGCGCGCGGGTCGGGTTCCCGGGGTCCGAAGTCGCGGGCGTGGCGTTCGATGAGGAGGATGAGGACGCACCGCCGTCGGTGCAGACCACTTTCCTTGGCCTCTATGGCGTGGATGCGGCGATGCCGCCGCACCTGATCGACGACATCGTGCTGCGCAAGGAAGGGCACGAGAAGGTGACGGCCTTTCTCGACATCTTCAACCATCGCATCGTCACGCTGCTCTATCGCGCCTGGCTCAAGTATCACTATCCGGTCAATTTCCGCCCGGGCGGTACCGATGAAATCTCGAAGTACCTCCTGTCTCTCGCCGGATTGGGTATTGGCGACCCGGCCGGCAAAGCCGGCCTGGCACCGTCGCGGCTTCTGGCGCTGGTTGGGCTCTTCATGCAGCGTACGCGCCCGGCAGAGGGCGTGAAGGGCGTCGTGAGCCACCTGCTTGATGGGGCAAGTGTCACGGTGCGCGAGTTCTACCCGCAGTGGACGCCAGCAGGGCAGCAGCAGGGGCTGACCGCGAGGCCGCGTGGCCGCCGGGGCAACGGCCCAGCCCTGAGCGGACTCGGTGATGGCCACGTCCTGGGTTCCCGTGTGCTCGACCGCTCGCAGGCGATTCTCGTGACGATCCGGCCGCTCGATACGACACAGGCGCATGCGCTACTACCGGGCGAGGTGCTCCATGAGGATCTGATGCGTCTGGTGGGCCTCTATCTTGGCAACAAGGCCGACGCGCTATTGCGCATGGAAATTCCTGCAACCGCTGCGCCCACCCTTGCCCTGACGGGAGGCGCTGCGCCATCCGGCGTGCATCGGCCACGTCTGGCTTGGACCGCACTACTGACGCCTGCCGAAAACCAAACAGTAACAATCAATCTCGGTCGCTACAACTCGCTCAATCTGTGACGAATAAGAAGGATGCCAAAATGTATCGCTTGATCAAAATTATTGCATTTTTCGTAGTTCTCGCGCTGTCGAGCGCGTTGCTTATCCATCGCAATGCGGTAGCCGATGACACCATGGGACTCGACGTCGTAGGCTACAACCATACCGATCACGATATCGGTGGCTTTTCAGTTAACGGGGAAGCTGGCTCCTATCTTGGCAAGCATGAGCAGGGAGGCTTTGCCTGTTGCGCCGCTCTCCCGGCGAAATACGCCACCGGTATGACTGTCACAGTGAGATGGACCGATGAATACAACAAAAACCCCCAAAGTCGTACTGTCACTGTCCCGCCTTTCGGACCTAAGGACACAGGTGTTTTTGCCGTGCATTTTCTGCGGAATGGCGAGATAAAAGTTTTCGTCACAGATCTCGTTTATATAACTAACCCTGACTACCCGCTGAAAGGCGACGAAGCCAGAATGTAGAAGAAATAACAAGGACGATGAAAATGTCTTGCACGCTCACGATTCCGGATCCGCTTCCAGAAGATGGCTATCGCAAGCTTTCACCACGCGAATTGGCGCAAAGATCTGCCGCAATGGATTGCATACACAAGCAGGAGGCCGGGCATTGCCAAGGCCAAGTCTATACCACCATTTTTTTTGATGGGACAGGAAATAATCAAGATTGGGTCGAGCCGAAAGCCACCGGAAATCAGAGGGATCGAAGCAAACACAGTAATGTCGCCCGGCTTTTTAACGCCGTGATTCCTGATGCTGAGAGCGGATTATTTCCATGGTACATCACCGGCGTGGGTACTCCGATGAAGGAAATCGGCGACAACAATCAGAGTGGAAATACGCTAGGTTTGGGTGCGGGCTACATGGGTGCAGACCGCATTAATTGGGGCATCACGCGCATATTTAACTCGATACATGCGTATGCCACAGACGGACATGTGTTGCTCACCGATGATGCTGCTAAGCAACTCGTCAACTCCATCAGTTCTAGTTCTAGCTCGGGCTCTAATTCGAGCGGCATGATGAGGCAAGCCCTCGCCCCCTCAGTCGGTCTAGGGGCCGAATTAGGAAGAATGATGGCGAACATCGCTATGGAAAAGCAACGCCGTATCGCAGCTCTGCGTCAATGGGAGGACAAACTGGTAGCTGTGTTGAAAAGCAACCAGAGCAAGCGCAAGGTAACCTCTGTCAACGGGCCTGCACAGAAGGACGCATTCGAGATTCCGGTCAAGTTGCTCTCAGATTATAAGGCGTACTGGAACGAATGCCACATCGCCTCGAGCTCATCAGGCAAGGACGGCGTGATGAACATGATTCATCAGCACACGCGTCAATACCTGCAGTGGCGTAAAGCCTTGCCGACGAAAGTAGATCTGCAATATCGCGACATCTATATTTCGGCAGAAGAACCCGACAGAGGCCAACTGAAAGAGGCGCAGGATGATCTGGTTGAGCAGGTAAATGCAATTCGCACCAGCTTGCAATCCCCGCTTAAGACGCTAGGTACCGAAGCCATGCTTGGTATTCTCTCACCCGCCACGGCAGCAAAGTTCGCATGGGAACATCGTCCGACAAGCGACGAGACCCGCGAACTCTTCTCGGCTGCAACCGAAAATTCCGACGTGCCCAAAGGAGTGCAAAATCTTTTCAACCGCTATTTGCACGACTCGCGCGCTGGATTCCGTCTTCCAACGAATATGGAGCCGCAGGACATCACCGGTGGTTACCTGCGTTATCGGAACGTATATCGGAATAGCCACGAGCAGACAGTTGCCTCTACATCGCACGACAGTACAGCGTCTTTGACCGCCGAAGTTCCGAAAAGCTCGATGGCCGGCACTGGGGAAGGGGCCACCGTGTGAATGGCATTCGTCTCTATTGCAGGCATGTTGGATAGCCATTCCACTGCGACTCACTGAACCCATGAATCACGGAGGAACCGTGCGGATATTTCCTGTAGTGGCCACAGCGGGCCTGTGCCTCATCCTGTCGGCGTGCGGCGCGTGGCAATCCGTGTCGGACGGCACCGCGAGCGCGTACAACGCGGTGTTTCACAAGACGGTCAAGACGCTCAACGTGGACCTCAGCGCGCGGTCATCGCTGAACAGTACCTCGGGCAACCAGCCGTTCTCGGTTGCCGTGCGCATCTATCAGCTCAAGGACCGCAAAGGGTTTGACGCCGCGTCGTACGACGATCTGCTGAATGACGACCGTTCGGTGCTGGCCCAGGACCTCCAGGACATGGCCAGCGTCATCGTGGCGCCGGGAGGTGCGGTGAATGTCACCCAACCGATGAAGGCCGACACGCAGTACGTTGCGGTGGTGGCGTTCTTCCGTGACGCGAGGGGCCGCACAACCTGGCGTCATGTGTTCGCGAAGAAAAAGCTGTCGGCTGATGACCCGCTGAAGCTCGAACTCGTCGGCAACGATCTCGTTGCCGACGGCGACACACAGAAGACGCGACCTGCACAGTGAAAGTCGCGCGACTGTTCGCAACGCCTGACGAGTGGCACGGAATCTCCCGAATCCGCGACGAACTAACCAGAAAGGAAGCGCGAATATTGCCATCACGCGGCAAACCCATTGCCGGCAGACGAACGGCTCGCTGGTTTTCGCGTGAGCACTCATTCGCATGATCCTCGCGATCAATTTTCAGGCACTGAAGGCGGCGGCCTGATACGGACATGATACGTATCCGTAAATATAGGTCGATGAATGGACAGTGAGGTCAAAGGGATGAAGCAGCGTCTCAGGCTCGACAGAGGCAGGTCCGTTGCGTTCGGATCACCTCCCGAAAGCGGATGGGTTCAGGAGATGGCACTGCGCGGCCGTCACGATGGAACGGCCCACGCCATGCTGCTCAGCGCGCTGGTGGGCTCCTGGTCGAGGTGCGGTAGCCCCGTGCGTATCCAGGGCGTTTTTCCGGGCGTATCGGTCCTGATTGAGGCGCAACTTGCGAGCCGGCCATTGGAAATGGACGAGGTCAATGGCGTCGTGAGTGCTTTATGCGAAGCGATCTGGCCGCAGATGCGTGACTGGTGCATGATCGATCCGCTGCCCCAGGAGGCCGTACGCCTTGTCGTGCAGGATGTGGTGATTCATTGTGCATGGGATCAGTATGTCTCGTGGCTACCGGGTACCATGGACATCGTGGTCAAGGATGATCCCGCTGCCTCCGGCGCGGCTTCGGCCCGTGAGTGGGCCCTCAAGTCCCGGTTTTCCCCGCGCATTTCCCGGCCTGCTCCCGCGGGGCAGCGTCCGGCGGCAGCACCCGGTCCCCCCGGACGGACCCCGGTTGAGGAAGCGATCGGGCATGCGTTGCAGTGTCTGCTGCGCGCGTCGGCGCCGGAATTCATCAGCTTGCCGCCCCCAGTGCGTTACCGCGCCACGGGCGCGCTTGACGCCTGGCAGGCGGTCTGGCGCGCTTCCGGCCGGGAAGGGGCACAGTTTGCAGCCCGCTTGCGTGATCCCAGGTATGCGCCCCTGTCAATGTGTGCGGCATTGCCCGGCTTCATCGAAGCGCAGAGCCAGCTCGATCTGCGCTCGAGCGACGACGGACAGCTGGTGATGATGCTCGCGAACATGAACTGTCTGCAAGAGGTGTTCTGGCAGCGGCAGGGCGCGCTTTATGAACCGACTGCCGCGCTGCACCGGCTGATGGAGGTCAGTGACATCGGTCATGATGTGCCGCCCCGGTTGCTGCGACTGCCTGCGAAGGCATTGTGCATCATTCCCCCGTCGTGCGAGTGTAATCGTCCGGGCGGTTTGACTGCGCTCACCGTGTTTGAACATGCAGGTCTTCCTGACAAGGCAACCGCTGGCCGCAGGTTGACCGTGGCGGCCTGGCAGGCACCGACCACCAGTCTGCCCAGTGGCTCGTGGGTGGCGCACGACATGCATTGGGACGATGCATCGGCGACCATCAGTGGGATACAGGAGGCATCCCTGCGGGACTGGTCGATACCCGAAGAACGGATCGCGTTCTGGCGGCATGCGCTGGACTACCTGGTCAAGATGTTGCTGTACCTGTCGCTTGATCACGTGCCGATCGGGCAGGATCGGGCGTACAGCAGTGCGCCGCGTGAATTTGCAGGACTGGGCAAACGCAGGCGGCAGAAGCGGCTCGCGGAAATCGGGCGGCTCTATGACCGGTACATCGTGGGCCCTGGAGTCCTGGAGGAGCACAACGGCGAGCATGGTGGTGTTACCGGCACCGGCGCCGAGGTCCGGCCTCACTGGCGCCGGGGGCATTTCCGCATGCAGGTCCATGGTCCGGGTTTCGCACAGCGCAAACTGATTTTTGTGATGCCCATGCTCGTGCGCGCGGACCGGCTCGTTGGTGTAGCCGACGGAGGATAGATCATTGGACGCGCCTTGCCAGGCAAGCCGGCGACAGTGGCCCAGTACGCGCAGCGCCGTGAGACTGTCTGGAGCTGGCGCCCGGTCTTGCCGGCGCTGACGCTGCGGAACACGCTGGCCTTGTCGCTGTACAGCGACACCGGCTTCCCATGACGCTCCAGGTACGCGCGCGTGGCCTCGAAGTATCTGAACGTCGATTCCGTTGCCGTGAAGTGCAGGTGCATCAGGCGGCTCGTGGCATCGTCCACGTACACCAGCAGCGTGCAGTCCGGCGCGCGCGCCTCGAACCAGCGGTAGTCGCTGCCATCGATCTGGACCAGTTCGCCCAGGCACGCGCGGCGGGCCCGTGGCTGGTAGACCTTCGGCGGGCGCTGCGCGCGCGGAATCCACAGACCTGCATCGCGCATCCATCGACGTACGGTCTCCCTGGCCAGCGCAAACCCATGGCATTCAGCGAGCTTCTCACACGCCAGCGTCGGCCCGAAATCGGCGTAACGTTCCCGCACCAGCGCCATGGCCCGGGCCCGCAGATCAATGGACAGTTCCCGGTTACTCGGCCGCCCACGCCTGGCCGAGACCAGTCCAGCCGGCCCGCAAGCCTCATAGCGCCGGCACAGCCGGCTGATCTGCCGTGCAGCCGCTCAGCCGCCTGAAAACACCGCAGGCGGCCCTCAATGACCGCCTCGATGACCTTGACCCGCTCGAGTTCGCGCATGCTTGCCGTGATCAGCTCACGTCCGTTCATGGTTCGCCCCTGGTCGACGCCTCACGCGAGCGTGCGCATTAACTAGGACTAGCTCCTAATAGTCCAAGAATTCCGCCGCACCCCCAAACCCGACATTTCTATCTGGGACCTACACGCAATGTCAAAGCCATTTTCAGATGTCGGGGTCCCGGCTAAATACAGATGTCGGGGTTGAGGTTGGTTCTGGGTGTGGTTGTTTTGCAGTCCTTTATATCTATCTGGAGGGGGTTTTTAGCACCGAGCCTCCCGGATTGCGGTGAGTCCCCATTACCGCCGCATTCAAGTCCTCGAGCGTCACTTCGCGCTGCTTCCGTGTGCCAGGCAATGGTTTCGGTTTGCGTACCGCGGCGCCGCGATTGGTGCG
>NZ_JAMBPR010000210.1 GCF_024206475.1 Paraburkholderia sp. CNPSo 3274 | reverse complement strand
TGAACCGCCCCGGGATTTCCGGAGGCTCCACTTCTTGAGAAAATGGAGCTATGGAAAACACCAAGAAGAAGTCCCCAAGGTACTCGCCGGAAGTTCGTGAGCGGGCTGTGCGAATGGTACTGGAACATCAGGGCGACCACGAATCGCAATGGAAAGTGATCGCCTCGATCGCAGCGAAGCTGGGCTGCTCGGGCGAGACGCTGCGTAGCTGGGTGCGCAAGGAAGAGCGGGATCGGGGTTTGCGCCCGGGTACGAGCACGCAGGAGCAGGATCGGATCAAGGAACTGGAGCGGGAAGTGCGTGAGCTTCGGCAGGTCAATGAAATCCTGCGCAAGGCGTCAGCGTATTTCGCACAGGCGGAGCTCGACCGCCGACCGAAGTGATGATCACGTTCATCGATGATCATCGGCACGTCTACGGCGTCGAGCCGATCTGCAGGGTGCTGCCGATCGCACCGTCGACGTACTACAAGCACTTGGGCCGCCGCGCCGATCCTGGCCTGGCGCCGCCGCGGGCCCGGCGCGACAGGATGCTCAAGGATGAGATCCGGCGCGTATGGGAAGAAAACTTCCAGGTCTATGGTGTGGACAAGGTCTGGACGCAATTGAAGCGGGAAGACATTGTCGTGGCGCGCTGCACGGTCGAGCGGCTGATGAAGCAGATGGGCCTGCGCGGTGTGGTGCGGGGCAGGACGGTACGCACGACAGTGAGCGATGGTTCGCCGTGCCCGAAGGATCTCGTGAAGCGGCAATTCACGGCCGAACGGCCCAATGCGCTGTGGGTGTCAGATTTTACCTATGTGTCGAGCTGGCAGGGCTTCGTCTATGTCGCGTTCATCATCGACGTGTTCGCCCGACGCATTGTCGGCTGGCGTGTGTCGAGTTCGGCGCGCACGGACTTCGTTCTGGACGCACTGGAGCAGGCCTTGTGCGAGCGACAGCCGGTGCAGCAGGACGGGCTGATCCATCACAGCGACCGCGGCGCCCAATACGTATCAATCCGCTATACGGATCGGCTGGTCGAGGCTGGCATCGAGCCGTCAGTGGGCAGCGTGGGCGACTCCTACGATAACGCTCTGGCTGAAACGATCAACGGCTTGTACAAGGCAGAGGTGATCCATCGCCTCGGACCGTGGCGCAATCCGCAGGCCGTTGAAATGGCGACGCTCGAATGGGTTGACTGGTTCAACAATCGTCGACTATTCGGCCCCATCGGCAACATTCCACCTGCCGAGGCAGAAGCCGCTTATTATTCAAAACTCGCTGGGTCCGCCATCGCGGCGTGACTCAAGCAAAACAGCCTCCGGGAAACCCGGGGCGGTTCA
>NZ_JAMBPR010000209.1 GCF_024206475.1 Paraburkholderia sp. CNPSo 3274 | reverse complement strand
CCGCCGGATAACCCAGATGGTGTCCAAGTTCGGCACCCAGCGCCCGCTCGATCAGCGCCTTCTTGAACGCGGCTGAAGCGGCGTGCACCGCTTCGGCGGTCATGGGTCCCTTCACGAACTGGTCGATCAGCTCCTTCGGAATGGACGGTAACGCTGTCTGCGCTTCGGTAGTTGTCTTGGGTTTGCGTGGCATACATGCTCCTTGAGCTACATGTTATGCCTTGAACACAAAATCTATGACAGACCCGCGGAGCGACTCGCAAACGCATTCTCGAAGTTCATCTCCCGACGTGCGCATGCCTCATTTATGCACAACGAATTCGCCAGGTTTCTCGCTGAATTACCTCAAGAGTGGACATGCGAGATGTTCTTGTCGGTATCGCGGGCGACGACACTCTTCGCGAACTTCGTGTTACATCAAGCTGCGGACTATGACAAACGGGACTGCCAATACTCGTCTCTTCTGCGTCTCTGGCTTTCGTTCAGATTATTTGCGAAAGGGTTTCTGTGTGACGGCCAGCTCTTTGCGAAGCAAGCAGAGATCATTGTCTTACCCTGCAAAGAAGTGGACGGTGCTATCACCCACCGACGCGTCGATCCCGACGGCACCGTCCACATCGTCAAGCTTCTGACTGACGTTCCGCTTCGTCTAAGCAATAAGGAAGCCACAGAGCTTGTCTATCGCAAAATTCAGGCGGACGTAGACGCGATCGCTCGCTGGGCCACGAGAGAGGTTGAGATTATCTGGCAGCGTCGCATGCGTCGATTGTCGCTTGCGCAGACGGGGGTAGTCAAACATGTAATGCCCGCGACGCAGAGAGCGAAGCGGACAGCACGCTTGGACCGTAGACGACCTAATTGGGAGTCGGATACTTGCGCAACTTTTGAATACCACGGTTTTAGTGCAAGCATAGACAAGCAAGTCCGAAGCCTATATCCAAGGCCGTACGAGGATATTGCGCGCAACCTGTTTGGATTGCCAACAAAGGGCGCGCTTATTCCACACATGGCGCTCCTAGTAATCAATCATCCCGAGCTAACAGCGGGATTTTTCCATGAGTTGAAGCTCTACGACGAACATGACTGAACCGCCCCGGGATTTCCGGAGGCTCCACTTCTTGAGAAAATGGAGCTATGGAAAACACCAAGAAGAAGTCCCCAAGGTACTCGCCGGAAGTTCGTGAGCGGGCTGTGCGAATGGTACTGGAACATCAGGGCGACCACGAATCGCAATGGAAAGTGATCGCCTCGATCGCAGCGAAGCTGGGCTGCTCGGGCGAGACGCTGCGTAGCTGGGTGCGCAAGGAAGAGCGGGATCGGGGTTTGCGCCC
>NZ_JAMBPR010000208.1 GCF_024206475.1 Paraburkholderia sp. CNPSo 3274 | reverse complement strand
TGTCCGCTTCGTACATCTCGGCGAACAGTCGATCCATCTTCGCCAGCGCTTCGTTCGCCATTACGCGGATCGAACGCAACGGATGCGACTTGGGGACGAAGTCGTCCAGCTTGCGCACGGAAAACAAACTCTCGGTGAAAGTGTCGGCGCCGCGCATGATCTCCAGTGGGTAAGTGGTGGTTCATCTATCAACGCTTCACGAACTCTGCGCGATGACATGTTTCAGCGGTACTTCAGCAACCTGCTAAGCGCCGTGGAAAAAGAGCGTGACGCGCTCGCGAACGAACTTGAGCAAGCGAAGCGTGACAAGCAAGCCGCTTCCACGCTAGCCGAGGCGAGGCTTGTGAATGAACTGCAGATGGCCGCTGCTACGAAGGACGCAGAGATCCAGGGCCTGAAGGCCACGCTCGACGCCATTGATGTTGCGCAGAAGCTCGCGATCACCGAGGCAGTCGGTGCGGTCGAGAAGGAGCGCGACGAGCTAAAAAGCGGGCTTGAGCGAACGGAGCTTGAGAAACAGCTAGCAGAGAAGTCGCTCAAGGACAAGTACGAGACGCAGATCAAGGATCGCGATGACGCGATCGAGCGCCTCCGGGACATGAAGGCTCGCCTGTCGACCAAGATGGTCGGCGAAACCCTCGAACAGCACTGCGAGATCGAGTTCAACCGCATTCGAGCGATGGCATTTCCGCGGGCATATTTCGAGAAGGACAACGACGCGCGGACTGGCAGCAAGGGCGACTACATCTTTCGCGACTTGGATGAAACTGGCACGGAAATCGTCTCGATCATGTTCGAAATGAAGAACGAGAGCGATCGCACCGCGACGAAGAACAAGAATGAGGACTTCCTGAAGGAACTCGACAAGGATCGCACCGAGAAGGGATGCGAATATGCCGTGCTGGTTTCATTGCTAGAACCCGATAGTGAGCTCTACAACACTGGAATCGTCGACGTGTTCCACCGGTACCCGAGGGTCTGTCATAGATTTTGTGTTCAAGGCATAACATGTAGCTCAAGGAGCATGTATGCCACGCAAACCCAAGACAACTACCGAAGCGCAGACAGCGTTACCGTCCATTCCGAAGGATCTGATCGACCAGTTCGTGAAGGGACCCATGACCGCCGAAGCGGTGCACGCCGCTTCAGCCGCGTTCAAGAAGGCGCTGATCGAGCGGGCGCTGGGTGCCGAACTTGGACACCATCTGGGTTATCCGGCGGGTGCCGTGCGGCCCGAAGATGCGACCAACCAGCGCAACGGCAAGAGCGGCAAGACGGTGCTGACTGATGACGGTCCGCTGCGCCTGGAGATTCCTCGTGACCGCGACGGCAGCTTTGCC
>NZ_JAMBPR010000207.1 GCF_024206475.1 Paraburkholderia sp. CNPSo 3274 | reverse complement strand
GAGCTAAAGTCGAATCTGGTGTACGGGGGAGTTGAGGCGGGAAGTTGAAGGCGGTGGAGGTTTCAACTGAGAATCTGATTGTCGAAGTCGGAAACCAGCAAAAAATCAAACCATCCACCATGAGCAAGGATACGGAAAAAGCAGTCGTCGGTCTATCGGGAGTCGGGCTTGGTCTGGACGAATTGGTTCGTCACGGGGCGCGGCAAGTGATTCAGCAAGCGATCGAAGCGGAGCTGGCAGAGCTGATGGAGCGGTTCGCGAACGTCAAGACTTTGCAAGGGCAACGCGCCGTCGTGCGCAACGGCTACTTGCCCGAGCGCGAGGTGTTGACGGCCGCCGGCCCGATTGCGGTGAAGGTGCCGAAGGTACGCGATCGATCGGGATCGGGCGTGAAGTTCAATTCGACGATCGTGCCGCCATACGTGAGGAAGTCGCCTCGCGTGAGCGCAGCGCTGCCCTGGCTGTATCTGAAGGGCATCTCGACGGGCGACATGGGCGAAGCGTTGAGCGTGCTGCTGGGCGATGACGCCAAGGGCCTGTCGGCCAACGTGGTGAGCCGGCTGAAGGCGCAATGGGCCGACGAGCATGTGGCTTGGAGCCGTCGCGACATGTCCGGGTCGCACTACGTCTATTGGTGGGTCGACGGCATTCACACGGGGCTGCGCAGCGAGAACTCCGACGGACAATGCTTGCTGGTCATCATCGGCGTGAAACCGGACGGGAGCAAAGAGCGCGTGGCGATCGGCGATGGTTATCGCGAGACGAAAGCGTCGTGGCTGGAGCTGCTGCTCGGCCTGAAAAAGCGCGGTCTGAAGGCGGGCCCACGGCTGGCTGTCGGCGACGGCGCAATGGGCTTCTGGGCGGCGCTGGAAGAGGTGTTTCCGACCACGCGTGGCCAGCGCTGTTGGTTTCATAAAATGGGAAACGTCATGAACGCGCTGCCCAAGTCGCAACAGGCTCGAGCGAAGGCCGACATGCAATCGATCTGGATGGCCGCGACACGCGCCGACGCGCACGCTGCGTTCGATCGTTTCGTGTCGATCTATGCGGCCAAATATCCGAAGGCGACCGAGACGTTGAAGAAGGACCGAGACAGCTTGCTGGCCTTCTACGAGTTTCCTGCCGAACACTGGCAGCACTTGCGCACGACCAACGCGATTGAATCGACGTTCGCCACGGTGCGCCACCGTACGACGCGCACGCGCAACTGCGTATCGCGACCAACCTTCCTCGGGCTCGCATTCAAGCTGATCGAGGAAGCCGAGAAAACCTGGCGCCGTATCAACGGCCCGGAAAAGATCAAGCTGTTGCTCGCGGGCGTTGCCTTCAAGGACGGCGAACCGGTGCAAGACGATCGGCCGGTTCAGCAGAAACTCGCCGCTTGAAATCGGTCGTCACGATGCTGCCCATACACCAGACTTGACGTTAGCTC
>NZ_JAMBPR010000206.1 GCF_024206475.1 Paraburkholderia sp. CNPSo 3274 | reverse complement strand
GTCTCGAATACCTTAACGTGACAACGCCGTGCGCTTGGGCCATTCGTGAAAATCTGAACAGAGCGTAGCGGAAGCGCTACGGATCTCCGGCTGCGGAACGCACCTGAAGGCACTATAATCAAGCAAACTATGCGCCACCGGTTCCCCAGCTTGAAATCACAAGAATAGCCGACGATGCACGATCAATTGTGTGAGTGGTCGTCCTGTTTGTCCAACTCCCGACGACGTATGTCGACATTGTCACGTTAGAGCGTTCTCTGAAAGTCGCAGTTGGCCTGTTGCAGAAAACAACTCCGACGAGCATTCCAGCAGGATCAGTATCACGTCTTCGGGGTCGAGCCGATCCGCACGGTCTTGCGGACTGCCCCGTCAGGGCTGCCGACGTCATGCAGCACAGCTTCGAGATCCGTCCCGACGCTGCGCCCGAGCATTCGGCAACCGGAGATCAAGCGTGGCTGGCTGGCCAACATGCAGGTCTATTGCGTGCCGAAGGTCTGGAGGCAGACGAACCGGGAAGGCGTTGCGGTGGCCCGCTGCACGGTCGCACGATTGATGAAACGGCAAGGGCTGCGTGCGGCAGTTCGCGGTAAGCGGGTCGCACGACGTAGGCCGATGCGAGTGCACCGCGCCCGCTGGATCGGGTCAATCGGCTAAACATGCGCGATTTGTAAGGAACCCACGTCATTGTTTGATAGCCGACGCAATTTCCCGCCAATGCGTCACTATGCCTGTGCTCTGGGGGCTCCGAGCGTATGCGGTCCACATGGCCCGGAAAGTGCTTTGGAACAGGACTGGAACAACCCACCGCGACAGAGGGCATTGTCACGTTGCGGACTGAGTCCGGTAACATCCGGCGATGCTGGTTACCAATCGCTTTATCGCAGCCACCGCTTCCCGGCGATCGTCGTCAGTTGAACCGTGCGCTGGCAGTTGGACCGCGGTATTGTCATCAGCTACGAAACAATTCGACGCTGGTGCGACAAAACTGGCGCCGGCTTTGCACGTTGGATAAGGCTCTGGTGCAAATAGGCGGTCTGTACGAGATTGTTGTTATATAGAGGATAACTCATCAAGCAGACAGGACGGCCTCCCAGACTGCGGGCGCAGTGGTATCTTTGAGGCCGATCTTCGCGAGGCCGAACCTCCAGTGGTCTCCTCGCGCTAACCTCGTAGCGTGTGGTTTTTAGCGGGCTCCGGGCCCGCTTTTTTTTTGTGCGCCGAGCATGCGCAACAGCTTGGGGGTGAAAGTCCCCTGCCCAACCTGATGGTGGTGAAGGGCTAGTGAAACGCAAGGGCGTCGTCGTGAGGCGGGGTCTGAAGGAAGCGTGTAGCAAAGCCACGACCTGACGAACAGAAACCAGATACGAGGCCTACCCAGTCGGACGAGCGAGCAAATGATTGCGAAGTCCATAACCATCAAGGGCTGGGGTGGTAAATCTGGCAGGTGCGTGGTGAAGGCGGTTGAGCTTACCTTCT
>NZ_JAMBPR010000205.1 GCF_024206475.1 Paraburkholderia sp. CNPSo 3274 | reverse complement strand
ATTGCGGTAGGGATGCCCATTACTGAGCACCCCCCGCACAGATCCCGGCGTGCCCAATTCGGGCACCGGGCTCCTACCTCGGGTGTTTGACGGCAAATCGCCGGTCGGGCCACGGGTGAAGGATTCGAGGTTGCGGGAGCCAGGCATCTGCGATCCGCTCGACTCGCTGCCACGTCATGTGATCCTTTTGACTGCGGCGCCGGAGCGCCCGCCGCCACAGATCAACGACGTGGTATCGAAACGCGCAGAGTGCTCGCGAGTTCGTAGGTACTGCGTGGTACGCAAAGTACCCCCGAACCACCTGCCTGAGCCATTTCCCTTGTGTAGGAATCGGTTCGTGCATGCGCTTCCGTAGCGCCTCCTTGATCTGCCTGAGTCTCGCCCGCATCCGATCCCCTCGGGTCTTCCGCTGTAACTGGAAAGCCCCGCGACGAGACCGGCCGCAGATAAAGATGAAACCCAGGAAGGTGAAGGTCTCCGGTCGGCCCAAGCCTCGACTCTGGCGGTTGACCGCTGCATAGCGGCCGAACTCCAGCAGCCTCGTCTTGTCCGGATGTAGCTCAAGCGAGAACTCTTCCAGCCTCGATCGCATCGCGTCCCAGAAGCGCCGCGCGTCGGCTTCGTGCTCGAAGCCGACCACGATATCATCCGCGTACCGCAGGATGATTACGTTGCCTTTGGCTTCCCGCCGTCGCCACCGGTTGGCCCAGAGGTCAAAGACGTAGTGAAGGTACACGTTCGCGAACAGCGGTGATGCCACTGATCCCTGGGGTGTCCCTGTCTCACTGACGCTCAACTCTCCGTCCTCCAGAACACCCGCCTTGAGCCACTTACGCACAAGGCGGATGATGCGCTGGTCGCCGATCCGGTGCTCCATGAAACGGACTAGCCATTCCTGGCTAACCGAGTCGAAAAAGCTCCGGATATCCGCGTCCAGAATCCAGTTCACCGGGGTGCTGGTGATGGCCGTCGCCAACGCATCAAGCGCATCATGTTGACTACGCCCGGGCCGGAACCCGTACGAGAAACCGAGAAAGTCTTCCTCGTATATCGCGTTCAGCACTTCCACCACCGCACGCTGGACTATCTTGTCTTCCAGCGCGGCAATCCCCAACGGTCGCTGTTTCCCATCCGGCTTGGGTATGTACTGTCGCCGAACAGGCAGTGCCCGATACGCTCCGCTGTGTACCTGCGCGAACAGGCGCTGGAGATTCGCTTCCAGTCCTGCCTCGTAGTACCGCCACGTCAGGCCATCCACTCCAGGAGCCGCATTGCGTTTGAGCGCAAGGAATGCCATCCGAAGCCGGTCGACTGTGACGTGGTGTAGAAGCGCGGTGAACCGTTCCTTCTTCCGCTGCCTTGCAGCTTGCCGTACACGTTCCAGCCCCTGTGGCACGCTTGCCCGGTTCTGCGCCCGGTGCGTGTGCGGCTGACCCGTGTTCCCCTTGGTCCCCGCCCTTGGCTCCACCCACTCCGCAGCTGGTTCCCCAGCCTTGTTCGCAGGCTTCATCGCT
>NZ_JAMBPR010000204.1 GCF_024206475.1 Paraburkholderia sp. CNPSo 3274 | reverse complement strand
TTACATGGTCCCTAGCGCTTTCGTGCGGCTGCACGCGTTGCCTCTCACCCCCAACGGCAAACTCGATCGCCGGGCACTGCCCGCTCCGGATGCCGACTCACTCGCCCATGCCGCGTACGAAGCCCCCATCGGTGCACTCGAGATCGCACTGGCCGACATCTGGCGTGAACTCCTCGGCGTCCACACGGTCAGTCGACACGATTCATTCTTTGCGCTTGGCGGACACTCCCTGCTCGCTGTTCAAATGATTACCCATGCAGCGAAGCGCAGCATGATATGTACCTTGAATGACATATTTCAACACTCCACTCTGGCGAAACTAGCTTTACACATCAACACTTATCCGTCATTTACCTCAAATATCAGTGCAATCACGATTCGACCATCCGGATCAGAACCTCCGATATTCTTCGTACCGGATGGCTCGGGAGATCATTCTTACGCATTCCCCCTTTCCGAGAGCATAAACATTGATTGCCCGACATATGTACTTCCATGGCCACCAAGTCTTGACGCCCCATCCAGTTTGATTGAAGATCTTGCTGAGAAAATGGCCAATATTATAATTGGTACCCAATCAACCGGACCCTATCGAGTTTGCGGCTACTGTACGGGCGGAATTCTCTCCTACGCTATCGCAAAACAACTTTCCGAAATGGGAATGGAGATCGATTTTGTTGGACTTATTGACACACCTGCCCCGAGCACTTTCAGAAATGACAATTTGACTATCGAGCAACGATTCGTTATGTCGATTTCCAATTGCGGAAATATCATACCAAGAGAAACCATAAATAAGATGCAAGAAAGTTTTGGAAGGCTAAACATTCAAGAGCTAATTGAGCTTGCGCAGAAACTAAAAATTCTTCCAAAAGCAATCCCCATCAAGATCGCCGTCGATCACTACAAGCGCATCCACAATTACGTCGACATGATAAAGATTTATGCTCCGCCGCCGTTGCATTCAACAATCCACCTATTTTATGCGCTTGAGAAGCCCGACCAAGGCGATCACACCTCTCCTCAAACGCATGGCTGGGATAAAATTATCCCATCGTCGCGTCTCTTTACAAATCCAGTACCTGGCAATCACATCACGCTGATGTCAGATAAATTGAATCGCATGCTTCTTGGAAACGCGTTGAGTCGCATATTAAAAGAGCCCAATACCTATACCTCCAAACCCCTGTCGCGCAAGCCTCTGGACACTGACAACTCGAACCTTAGGTCAATCTTTACATAATGCAGAGAGTTTTTTGGTTGGCGATCGCGGCTACTGACGCCTGACGATGCCTGGCGATGCCCGCCCGCGATCGGTAATCAAAAAAGTTCTTGTGCTAAACCGCGCCACAGGCGCTGGCGTCTATGGGCGTTGAATGATCGCCGCGATGATTCGCGATGCCACAGGCGTGGCTATCGCACGCGGGAACCACACGAATGGCACGAGCCGGTCGCGCAAAATCAGCGCGAATGCGGGGTCCAAGGACAGATAGTGTTGGGTTTCGCGACAGTGTAATGGGCGCGTGGACGCCGGCGCACGAGCGAGTTCG
>NZ_JAMBPR010000203.1 GCF_024206475.1 Paraburkholderia sp. CNPSo 3274 | reverse complement strand
TTGATATGTCCGCCGACTGCTGTGGCGGGTCACGAAACCACGAACACGACCGGAGAAATTCATGCGAATCACGCTCCATCTCGGCACCTTCGACCGCCTTGACCCGAATGCCTATGCGATCCTTTGGCTCGACAACGACACCCACAAGTGGTCGCGCGAAGGTCATGCCGGCCTCCAATTTCCCGACTGGGGAAAGCTGCGGGTCGATGCGCGCGGCACGGTGGTGTGCGATCAGCATGATGCGCGCCCCCTGTTCATCCTCGACGGCCTCGCCATGGAAGCCCAAACTGGCCCGTTCGAGGGGGAATCAGGCGAGGCACTCTGGTGCTGCACTGAACGCGAAAGCGGATCAGGCGTTGCAGGGCACTGGCATGTGCAGTGCGTCGACAAGGACGCCGTGCTTGCCGAGCACAGCGTGTTCGCTGAGGACGAGGTCTGACCTCGGACGCGCCTTCGCCTGGTTGCATGCGAGTCTTCGGTGAATCCCCAAAAGCCCGTGTGAACGGGATCGGACTATTCCAGCTCCAGCGTGACGCGTCTGGTTAGCGCTTTGGATAAACGATGCCGACGTCCAAATCGACCAACTACTGCCGATGGCACGAACTGGTTTTTCGAGCGTCGTGCTCAACAACGGCTTCAACCCAGCGCAGGCTGCTCGCCGCGGCACGGGTTAGGTATCAAGCCCACTTCGCCGCCCTCCTCGCCCAGCCGCTCGAGCCTGAATTTGTAGACCCACTGTTGAACGGCGCAGATGCCAACAACATCTTTCCACGCAATAGCCGTCGTGACAATCAAACCTCGCAATCCTCGCGTGGTGAAAACGTCAAAGCCACGCGGTCGCATTTTTGAAATGTATTTTTTGAGGGCCATCATAGGGCAACGACTTTTGAATCAGGTTTGAAGCCAAATGGAGGCATATCATGGGCGGCGCGCTGGTTTGGGCAGCAATCCCTCACAACAGTGATGGGGTCGTGTTTCAGGTTCGCGTGATTCGCGGGCTTCAACGTTTTCATATCGCACGCCGGGCGCTTGAGGAGGCTTTCCACTTGGCACCTCATGCATCGGATGCAGGTCAACTCGAACTCTTTTATCAGCACATGACCCACATCCTGATGCGCGCCATGCGGAAACGTCCGATTGCGGGCGCAGACACCGCTGCACTTCAGACTGCCGATTTCACCACCGTCCTGGCAATAGAACAGGGCGCGACGCCGTACGTGGCGGAAATGCCACGGTATATGGCTTCAAACTGAAGGGTTTTTGATGAGAACGGTCGTTGGTGTGCGGGAAAGTCGAACGTCAAGAGCGGGTCGAGAATTGCGGTAGGGATGCCCATTACTGAGCACCCCCCGCACAGATCCCGGCGTGCCCAATTCGGGCACCGGGCTCCTACCTCGGGTGTTTGACGGCAAATCGCCGGTCGGGCCACGGGTGAAGGATTCGAGGTTGCGGGAGCCAGGCATCTGCGATCCGCTCGACTCGCTGCCACGTCATGTGATCCTTTTGACTGCGGCGCCGGAGCGCCCGCCGCCACAGATCAACGACGTGGTATCGAAACGCGC
>NZ_JAMBPR010000202.1 GCF_024206475.1 Paraburkholderia sp. CNPSo 3274 | reverse complement strand
ACGCCACCCCATTCTTATCCTGATTGTCGCGCGGCCAAATACCTGCGGCGTCACCATTACACAGCAATCCTCAACGACTGGTGGCTTCAGCTTGATTGTCGCGCGACACCCACTCGCCCGCGTCAATCAACGCCGCGCGTCAATCAATAAACGCTTGCCAGCGTCAATCAACATCGGCATCATCATTTCTGCCGCGACATTCTCAACTTGTTTGTCGCGCGTCTCTCATCCGGATTGTCGCGCCACAGTAGACGCCGCGCCAAGACTGACCGGCTTGACAGCGACAAGCTGCTGACGATGCTGATGCGTTACTACGCTGGTGAACACCGGGTATGGGCGGTCGCGCGCATACCGACTCCCGAACAGGAAGATGAGCGGCGAGTACACCGTGAACTCGATCGTCTGCGCCAGGAGCGCACTGCCCATAGCAACCGCATCCGCTCGCTGCTGATACTTCACAACCTGCGCCCCGAGCGAATCGGTGGCCGCGCTTGGACACACTGGTGGGCGCAGCACACCATGCAGCTGTTGCCAGCCCTGCGCGCCGAGATCGAACGCGAACTCGAACGGCTGTCGCTCGCCGCCAGGCAGATCAGAACGCTCGAGTCACAGCAACAGCATGAGGTTCGCAGCGGTGCGCAACCTGCGATTGCGCGGCTCGCGCGCCTTGCGGGTATCGGCACCGGCAGTGCCTGGGTCCTCGTCAGGGAACTGTTCGGTTGGCGGCAGTTTCACAACCGCCGCGAAGTGGCCGGCTGCCTGGGCCTGGCCCCGACGCCCTATGCCAGCGGTACCAGTGAAGTTGAGCAGGGCATCAGCAAGATCGGCAACAAGCGAGTTCGATGGCTGATGGTGGAACTGGCGTGGAGCTGGTTGCGCTTCCAGCGCAGCAGCCAGCTAAGCGACTGGTTCAACGAGCGCTTTGCAGGCGGCGGCAAGCGACTGCGACGCATCGGCATTGTGGCGCTTGCGAGACGTCTGTCAATCGCGCTATGGCGCTATCTGGAATTCGGCGAGATTCCCGACGGTGCGAGAGTCAAACGGCATGAGGTCGACATTGCGGCGGCCTGAACACACCTGAAGCAGGACAGCATTCAAAGGTCAACGCGCCCGTATGGCAGTCGGGTTACCCTTCCGGGTAGCCGTCCCTGTAGAGGGGGTGCGTCGGTAACAGAGTGATCCAGCGCTTTGCGCATGCGGCATAAGGTGCCGGCCCGGTTGGCCTGGCACGGATAGAAGGTTGACCCGGCACTGTCCGGGCCCATCAGACACTCTGACCTGCTTGACACTCGCATGCCAACCTGCACAACGGTGTATACGTACGACCCGATTGGACTTGCCCCTGCATGACCGGACACGCGGTCACGCTTCGGTTGGTGAAGTTGCGCGCTGGCGGAATTCGCGTGGCGAGCAGTATTTCAAGGCGCTGTGCGGATGCGATTCGTTGTAGTGGTCAAACGCGATAGCCAGGTTTTGCAGTGCGGTTCTGACATCAGGCTTGGGCATCCATGAGACGTAGTCACGCTTTATCGTTTTGACGAAGCTTTCGGCCATCCCGTTGCTCTGCGGACTTCTC
>NZ_JAMBPR010000201.1 GCF_024206475.1 Paraburkholderia sp. CNPSo 3274 | reverse complement strand
GTAAGCGATCCATTATCGACGTCTACCCAATGCGACTCTGAGCGAGGAGCATAGGTGTCCACCTATTTGGAGGTGGACACCTATGGCTGACAAAGACTCAGGGTTGAGGGTGGTTCGGCAAAGCAGGGATGGCCGTCGCCGCTACGACGAAAGCGGCAAACGCACGTTGGTCGAGGCTGCATTGCGCCCAGGCGTGTCGGTGGCGCGCATTGCGCAAGAGCACGAGATCAACGCCAACCTGCTGCGCAAGTGGATAACGAAATACCTGATGGAGCGCGAGAAAGGCACCTTGCCAGCGACACAGGGCGGCAGCAACGACGTGCCCCCTTCGGATGAGGTGAATGACGGCGTGGCGATCGATCTTCCAGATTCTCACAAGCTCGTCGTTGCCGCGGCAACACCTTCGGCGTTCGTGCCAGTCGTTTCGGTACCGGTGGCGCCAAACGATTGGAGGCAAGCCGTTTCACCTGGCCCGACAACAAGGCTGAGGTCGTGACGATGAGGACCAACGTGCTGCACGCGCTGCTCGATGGCGATGACATCACTACGATTCGACGACATCCGAAGCAGGAATTTCTACGTGTGAGCTGAACAGGCAGACGGTGTGCTGGTCTAACCTGGCATGCCGGTCAACGTCACGATCACTGCCGAGGAACTGAAAGCGCTGCTCGCCGAACGCGATGCCGCTCGTGCGATGCGAGAAGAACAAGAGGCATTACGCAGCGCCCTGCGGCTCGTGACAGCAGAACGCGATCTCGCCGAAGAACGACTGCGAGCCTACCGTCGCGAGCTGTTCAGCGCAAAGAGCGAGGCACGAGATTCGGATCAACCCGGTTTGTTCAACGAAGCGGAAGTGCTTGGCGCAGACAGCGCGCCCGCTCAGGAAGACGCGCCAGAAGAAGAATCGAAGATCGCGGCGCACACGCGCAAGAAGCGCGGCCATCGCAAGCCACTCGATCCCAACCTGCCGCGCGATGTCGTTCGGCACGAACTGCCCGAAGCCGAACGTTTCTGCATGAACGATGGTCACGCGCTCGTCGAGTTCAGCGTGGAGATCAGCGAGCAGCTCGACGTGATTCCGGAGCAGCTTCGCGTGATCCAGCACCAGCGCGTCAAATATGCCTGTCCGTGCTGCGATCTCGGCATCAAGGTGACGCCGGCGCCGCCTCGCATCATCCCTCGAGGTCTCTTGAGCGAATCGGCGCTCGCATGGATCGCCACCGGCAAGTATCAGTTCGGCATGCCGCTGTATCGCCAGGCCGGGTTGTTGCGTCGCTTCGGCGGCGACATCTCGTCGAACACGATCGCTGCCAGTATGGTCCGGGTTGGGCTCGCGGCGCAGCCCGTGATCAACCTGATGCGCGATGCGTTACTCGATGCCGAGCTGATCTACTGCGACGAGACAACGCTCCAGGTGCTAAAGGAGAAAGGCCGTCGGCCACAAACGACGAGCTACCTGTGGGCGCAGATGACGGGTTCAGGTGTCCCCATCCGCTGCTTTACCTATACACCGGGACGCGGCACGAAGCTGGCCGACCGGCTGTTCACCGGAATCCGCGCGGGCGCGGTCATGATGACCGACGGGTACGAACCCTACAACGATATCGCTGAGCGGCACCAGCTCGTGCATCTTGGATGTTGGGTTCACGTGAGACGGTACTTCATCAAGGCCGAAGACAGCGTGCCAAAGGCTGCTCGAACGGCTGATCTGCTCGCTACTCGCTTCATCAAACTGATCGGCAAGCTGTTCGCTGCCGAAGCACGTAGTGAGACATGGCCAGCGCAGCGACGACAGCGGTTACGACGGCGATACAGCGCACGCGTGCTTGAAGCAATCCACGCGCTGATGCTCGAGCGGTTGCCCGGTGTCGTACCGAAAAGTCTGCTGGGCAAAGGGCTGACCTATCTGCGCGGGCAGTGGCCGAAGCTGATCCGCTACGTCGAGAACGGCAGTTGGGCCATCAGCAACAATCCGTGTGAAAACGCGATTCGCCCATTCTGTGTAGGACGCCGAGGATGGCTGTTCTCGGACACCGTCGAAGGCGCGAACGCGAGCGCCAATCTCTATACGCTCGTCGAGACCTGCAAGGCAAACAGCATCGATCCCTACCGGTACCTCACCTGGCTGTTCCAACACCTGCCTCTGGCGAAAACCGTCGACGACTACGACGCGTTGCTTCCCTGGAAAATGCCGGCGGACCTCCGCTGACCCGCATCACTATCACACCTCACGCGCTCCGCTACCATACTCTGAAGGGCGTCGTTCGTGGATCGCATAC
>NZ_JAMBPR010000021.1 GCF_024206475.1 Paraburkholderia sp. CNPSo 3274 | reverse complement strand
GTACACGCTGTTCTGCGAAGGCTGCCGCGGGCATCTGGGCCGCCAGCTCAACGAGAAGTTCAAGCTCGGCAAGGATTCGGATCCGCAGGTCTACGGCATCGGCATCAAGGAACTGTGGGAAATCGATCCTTCGAAACACCAGCCCGGCCTCGTGATCCACACCGCCGGCTGGCCGCTGGAAAGCGACACCTACGGCGGCTCGTTCCTGTACCACATCGACAACAACCAGGTGATGGTGGGGTTTGTCGTGGGACTTGCGTACCAGAACCCGTATCTCTCGCCGTTCGAGGAATTCCAGCGCTACAAGACGCACCCGGAAATCCGCAAGTACCTGGAAGGCGGCAAGCGCGTCTCGTATGGCGCGCGCGCGATCACGGCGGGCGGCCTGATGTCGCTGCCCAAACTCGTGTTCCCGGGCGGCGCGCTCGTGGGCGACGATGCGGGCTTTTTGAACGCCTCGCGCATCAAGGGCAGCCACGCGGCGATCAAGACCGGCATGCTGGCCGCCGATGCGGCGTTCGAAGCGGTGCAGGCGGGCCGCCAGAGCGATGAACTCGCGGCCTACCCGGAAGCATTCAAGCAGTCGTGGCTCCACACGGAGCTGTACAAGGCGCGCAACTTCAAGCAGTGGATGAGCAAGGGCCTGTACCTGGGCACGCTGATGGTGGGCATCGAGCAGAAGCTCATGGGCGGCAACGTGCCGTGGACGCTGCATCACCAGCACCGCGATCACGAGATGCTGAAACCCGCTTCGCAGTGCAAACCGATCGAGTATCCGAAGCCTGACGGCAAGCTCACGTTCGACCGGCTCTCCTCGGTGTTCGTTTCAAACACGAACCACGAAGAGAATCAGCCTGCGCATCTCACGCTCAAGGACATGACGGTGCCAGTCAACATCAACCTCATGACGTACGCGGGCCCCGAGGCGCGCTTTTGCCCCGCAGGCGTGTATGAGTTCGTGAAGGATGAGCAGGACGCCCATCGTCTTCAGATCAACGCGCAGAACTGCGTGCACTGCAAGACCTGCGACATCAAGGACCCGACGCAGAACATCGTGTGGGTCACGCCGGAAGGTGGCGGCGGCCCGAACTATCCGAACATGTAAGCACAGGGCGGCGCGTTCGCCACCCTTGTCGAACCATTCGGCCAGCGCAAGCGTACTGGCCGACCGACGACCTTCCAATTTTCCGGTGCGTGCCGTCGATGCGGCTTGTGGCAGGCGGGGCGTGGTGCGCCTTACCTGCCATTTTTTACGTCTGCGATTCTACGTCCGCGAGTACCAGTACATGCCGTCGTCGCGCAGATCGCGTTTCACTTCGCCGCGATACATCAAGTAGTTCAGGCACGCAAGGCTCTCGCCGGTTGCGAGGCTCATCTGCCCGAGATCGTCTTCGCCGATGCGCCGCGCGAACAGCGCACCGAACACATCTACGGCGCGGCGCGGTTCGGCGAGCGTGGCGCGCAGGCGCGCGAGGCTCTTGTCCTGCCCCTGGCGCAAACGTTCGATGCGCGCGTGCACCCCGTAAAAGCAGTCGTTGTGCGAGGGAAGCACGAGCACGTCGTCGGGCACTTCGCGTTGCAGCTTGTCGAACGACGCGTACCACTGGGCCATCGGGTCCGCGTCGGGCTCGATCGGATAGACGGAAACGTTCGACGAGATGCGTGGCAGCACCTGGTCGCCGGAAATGAAGAGCTTCAGCGCCGGGCAGTAAAAGCAGGCGTGCTCCGGCGAATGCCCCATGCCGACGATCACGCGCCAGTCGTGCGTGCCGATGCGCACGACCTCGCCGTCCTGCAGGCGCCGGAAGCTTTCTGGCAGAGCGTGGATATGCTGGCCGAAGCGGCCGAAGCGTGCGCGATACACATCGATGGCAGACTCGCTCCAGCCCGCGCGGCGATAGAAGTCGAGGGCGTCGGCGGGCGCTTCGCGCCCCGTGTCGGCAGCGGCCACGCGGCAGTTGAAGTACTCCGCGCGCGTCATCCAGAGCCGGCAGTCGAACGCGCGCGTGAGCCAGCCGGCCATGCCCACATGATCCGGGTGCATGTGCGTGACCAGCACGCGCGTCACGCGCGACGCCGTGCGCGTCTCGCCACTTTGCGGGAAGATCGCGCGCCACACAGCCGTGGCGGCGTCCGTGCGGGCGCCCGTATCGACCACGGCGCAACCTTCGGCCTCGTCGAGGAGCCACACGTTGATGTGATCGAGCGCGTAGGGCAGCGGCATACGCAGCCAGCGCACGCCCGGCGCGATCTCGAGGGTCGAGCCGGGCGCGGGCGGTTCCGGGTAGGGATAGCAAAGCGCTGATCGCGCGCTATTGGATGCGGCCTCGGGCGTGCTGTCGGGGATGGCTTCGGTGCGTTCAGTCATGCTTCGGGGCGCAAAGGAAAATGGGGAGCGCAAACTTTCGCGCATTGCGCGCAGGATAGCGCGAACGCGGCGTGCCCGCCCCGTCCTTTTGAGTCCTTTTGGGGGGGCAGAGCGCCTGACGTACATCAGTGAAGCACGACACTGCGCTGCCGCACGCCTGTTTGCTTTTGTTTCCGCTTGTTGCTTCTCGTTGCCGCCTGTTTCGTTTTGTTGCCGGATGACGACGCCCGATGACGTAGCATCGCCACTCCACGTTGATATTTATTGCGCCGCAACAAAATGATGCCTACACTGACCAGGTCTGCTGGCTGCCTCGACGCTTTCGCAAAGGAGGGCGTGACATGACGAATCGATCTACTACATTGCATGCATCTCTGAAGCTGCACGTCTTCGAACAGGAAGGAGGGTGGCATTGGGGCATCACCATCCCACGCAGCGCGGGTAGCGGCTTCAAGCTCATCGCGTATAGCGAAACGACCTTCAGCGGCGAGAGCGAAGCGCTGCGCGATGGCAGCCGCGCGCTCGAAAATCTTCCGGAAGACACGGCACTCGCGTTCGCACCCTGAAACGACGCGCGTCAACGACAAGCACGTTCACGAAGTCTCTTTACGGCACATGCAGTAGATGAACTTCTGCGTGGCGCCACCCGGCGTGTGATGCTCCTCGCGTTCCTGTTTGAGCAGCGTGAAGGGCGCGCCGAATTCGGCGTGCAACGCATCGGCGCTATAGCGCATCACGGGGAGCCCGCTGCAATGATCGGGGCCGTCCTCGGCGAAGGTCGCCACGATCACGATGCCGCCCGGTTTCACGGCGCGCAGCACGGCGCTCACATAGGCTTCACGGTCTTCGCGGCTCGTGAGGAAATGAAACACGGCGCGGTCGTGCCAAACGTCGTAAGTCCGCACGGGCAGCTCGATTTGCGTGATGTCTCCTACGATCCACGAAACACGGCTTGCGCGTTCGCCCAGTCGCGTTTCCAGGCGCATGCGGGCGGCGGCGAGCGCGGCGTCGGACAGGTCCAGCACAGTGACGTTGCGATAGTCCTCCGCCACGAGGTCGTCGACCAGCGTCGAGGCTCCGCCGCCCACGTCGATGATGGCCGCGTCCTTCGACAAACCCGCCTGCCGAATGAGCGCCACCGACTGGAGCGCATGCTCCTGAAACCAGCTTACGTGGGTCGGCGTCTTTGTCGTGTAGACGCGATTCCAGTGATCCCGCGACTGCATAAAACCTCCTGCCCGATTACTCGCAAAGCTCGATGTCCGAAAGCGTCTGCGCGCTCGTTTCCTTGAGCAGCGCGAAGAATTCGACCACATAGCACTCGCTGCTGCGCGCCGGCAAGGTCGCCGCCCAGATTTGCGTTGCGAGGCCTTCGGGCGCAACCGCCCGCGCTGTCACATATTGTCCCTCAAGCCAGGTCTGAACGGCCCAGCGGGCTGCTGCAACGATTCGGGTGGCAGGGGCTGAACGCGCTGCTGCCGTGGCTAGCGGCGGCGCTGGCAATCGCCTGGTTTGCGTTCAGGACACAGCGCGCAAGTCGCGCGGTGGATGTGAGGGGAACCGAGCCGACGTGATGGCCGGTTGTGGCGCGTTTTTGGAGCATTGAGTTTTTCGTACAAAACGATCCATATTGATAAGAAAAGTTATCTTATCGGTTTGGTTTGGCCGACGCGCCTGGAGCGCGTCGAATGATCTTTGCCCAAAAGCGGTTGGCTTGCACGTCGCGTTTTTTTCGCGCGACGTGCAAGCAGATCACGCACGCCGAAGTAAAGGGCGTTTTTTCCGGCGCCGGTTTTTGAAGAGTAGGGCGTGCGTTACCGTCGCCAGACAGCGTCTATCGCACGCTTTGCGCCTTACCCCAGTTTATTGGCCTGCTCCTTCACAAGCAGGCGTTGAGCCTGTCGATCTCCGCGGTTGGCTTCTTGCGCGGTCTGCACCGACGTTTCGGTGGCTTCGGCAAATGCAGCGCGTGCGGCGTTGCTGATCGTGACGGCATACGAAGCCGACGGCGTCGAAGTCTGCGTCGTCGTACTGGACTGCGACTGCGTCTTGCTGGCCGGTTGCGCAGCAGCAGTCGCCTGCTGGTTCTGCGCGCCGGTATTCGCTGCCGTCGCAGGTGCGGGTTGGCTAGAAATTGCCTGGATTGCCATCAGAAGGTCTCCAAAAAAGAGAGAAAAAACCGTGAACAGCGCTCGGTTTATCGGAGCTCCTTCCGAATACTTAAGAAGTATTTATTTTGCGAAACCAAAGCAACTTAAGGCTTGCATAAGCTGCGGTTTGATTCGCATCTACGCCATTCATAATGGCTCGAGGATTTGTTTTAAAAACTGATCAGGTCCGAGTTTCCTGATGCCCCGTGCTATGGCGCGTCTACCGATCGAAATCGTTGACGGTATTTTCTGGAATGAAACAGACTTTTATTCAGGTTAAAAGGGGCGCAGCTTTGGCATTGCGAAAATATGGCTCCACGTTGGGAATAGGGTTTAGATAAGGAGTTCATCAGAATACAAAAGCTACCATCCCGCAGATCTTTCAAGTTTCTCCTGGAAATCTATCTTGTTGCCACTCACGAACAACGTAAGTCACGACGCCGGGCGGCGCAGTTCCCCGACACGGAGGAGAAGGCACGCGCGCTCCCCATCACCAATTATGGCGAGCGCGACCTCGTCCGCTTCGCGATCGACGCGGGATTCACTGACATTCATCTGGAATTGCACATCGAAGTGCGACCGTCTGCCTTGGGAAACGTTTCTTCGTACCTCGCCCCACCCGTGGGCGCCCAGCCTGGACGAGGTCTTCGAGAAGGAATTTACCCGTGATGAGCGCACGTATCTGGAAATTAGAATGCGGGCGATTTTCGAAAGCGGAACGCAACTCGGCGCCGAGCGCGTCGCCTATCTGACGGCGAAGCGGCCGTAGAGATTGGACGCGAACGCCTGCTTAAGGATTGCATAAGCGTTTACCCTGCAGAATGCGCCCCATGCCTGCCGCAACGCTACCAACGTGTGGTGTTTGTGTTCAGGTCAATGCTCGCGCATTCATGCTGCGCGGGATTGGCTCAAGGAGCGCATTTTGTCCAGCCCGCAGTCTCGCGCGATGTATCCGCGCGTCTTTCACTTCAACATTCCGAATAGCGCGCGTGCCACGCTCGTCGCCTTTGCATCGGGCACCGCACTGCTTGCCGGCTGCGCGAGCTACAAGGCGCAGCCATTGGCTGCGGATCCTTCGCTGACCACGCAGGATGCGCTCGCACGGGTTCAGATCGATCCCGCGAAAATGCCGTTGCCCGAGCTTGTGGCACATCGCTTCGATCCGTCGGACGGCTTCGACATCGAAGACGTCGCGATGCTGGCCGTCGCCAACAATCCCGACCTGAAACTTGCGCGTGACGATCTCGGCATTGCGCAAGCGCAGGCGTTTTCAGCAGGACTCCTGCCAGATCCCCAGGTGAGCATCTCCAGCGACTATCCCGGTGCTGTTGGGTTGTCGCGTGCGTTCAGCTACGGGCTGAGCATGGACGTGATGGCGATTGTCACGCGTGGCGCGAACACGAAGTCCGCCAACGCCACGGTTCGCAAGACCGACCTCGGTCTGCTCTGGCAGGAGTGGCAAGTCGTGGCGCAGGCGAAGCAACTGTACGTCAGAGCACGCTTTCAGGACGAAGTGTTGCCGCTGCTCGCGCAGCAGACGGCGCTGGCCCGCATGCGTTACGAACGTACCGCGCACGCGGCAAGCGAGCACAACGTGACGGCGGACAGCGTCACCGCGTCGCTCACCGCATACGAAGACGCGCGCAAACAATACACCGACATGCAGCACGCGCGCGAGCAGACCCATCATGACCTCAATGCGCTCCTCGGGCTCGCGCCCGACACGACGCTTGCGCTCACAGGCGACACGGCAGTCACGCCGATGCCCGATGACACGCTCGACACCGCCATTGCGATGCTGGCGCAGCGCCGTCCCGATCTGATCGCGCTACAGGCAGGCTACGAGGCGCAGGAGCAGAAGTACCGCGCCGCGATCCTCAACCAGTTTCCAAGTCTTTCCGTGGGCTTTACGCGCCAGCGCGACACTTCGGAGATCTACACGAGTGGCTTCGCAATCAACCTTACGCTGCCGGTCTTCAACCGCAATCGCGGCAACATCGCCATCGAGCAGGCCACGCGACAGCGTCTCGCGGACGAATACCAGATACGCTTGAACGCGGCTTACGCGGATATCGCCCACCTGCGTGCCGACAGCGCGATCGCCGCGCATCAACTCGATCAGGATGACGCTGCGCTGCCTGGGCTCGAGCGTGCCGCCGCGCAGGCGCGCGACGCCTACGCGGCGCGCAACATCGTGCTTGGCCAGTACGTCGACGCGCAAACCGCCGCGAACGCGCGTCGCATCGATGCCGCCACCGCGCGCGAAGCGCTAGCGGAGCAACGCATTGGCCTCCAGGCGCTGCTCGGCAGCGCGATTCCCGATCCTGATCAGACTCCGCCCGCGCGAGGCGCCACTGCTGAAAGCGCGCCCTCCAATCACATCGTTGCACGTTGATCTCCATGACTGAGCACCGCTTTCTTTCCGGCACGCGCATGCGTGTCGCCGTCTGCGCACTTGGCGCTGCGGCAGCATTCACCGCGGGCGCAGCGCTGTTCGCACCGCACCCAGCGCGCGCAGACGACGCCGGCTCTTCGGGCAGCACGCCTGCGCCATCTGCCGCCGTGCAGGTCGTGCACGTGATGCGCCAGCCGGTTGCTCAAACCGTTGTCGCGTATGGCGCGGTTGCGTCTGCGGCTTCGAATGCAACGACCATCAGCCTTCCGTATCTCGCACGCGTCACGAGCGTGCTCGTACAGCCCGGCCAGACCGTAGCGCGCGGCGCGTCGCTCTTCGTCGTGCAAGCCGACCCTAACGCCGTGATCGCCTACACGCAGGCACAAAGCGCGACGACGCTCGCCCGTGGCGAACTCGCGCGCACCGGCTCGCTCTTTCACGACGGTCTCGCCACGCAATCGCAGCTCTCCGCGGCGCAAAAAGCGCTTGATGACGCACAGCAGGCGCTCGCTGCGCAACGCGCAACGGGCATTGCACCGGGTTCGATAACCGTCACGGCGCCGGTGGCCGGCGTCATCGCGCAGCTTGCCGCGGTGCCGGGCGACCGGATCCAGGCGGGCACGGCGCTCGCCCAGCTCGTTGCATCCAATGGTCCGGCGGTCAATGCCGCGAACATTTCGCTGGGCGTCGAACCCGCCGACGCGCTTACGCTGCACACGGGCGACCGTGTCGTGCTGCGCCCGCTCTCTGCCTCGCTCGGTTCGCAACGTGCGCAAGGGCGCATCGTGCTCGTCGGCGCAGCCATTGACGCGCAGAGCCAGCTCGTGAACGTGAGTGCGAACGTGCCGCTCGCGGGCACCGCGTTCCTGCCAGGCACGCGCGTGCGGGCCGACATCGACACACAGACCGGCACGTGGTGGAACGTGCCGCGCGCCTCGGTGCTCCAGGACGCGAAGGGCAGCTATGTGTATCAAGTCGCGCCGAACAACAAGGCGCACCGCGTCGAGGTGAGGGTAAAAGTCGAGCATGGAGATACGTACGGCGTGGATGGCGCGCTCGACGCCTCGCGGCCGCTTGTCGTCGTTGGCAACTACGAACTCGAAGACGGCATGGCCGTGCGCGTGGCGCAAGGCGGCGCGCGATGACGTTCAGCCAGTGGATGCAGCGCCATCGACGTTCTCTTCTGTTTGTGATCGCGCTTGCCGCGCTTGCCGGTGCGCTCACCGCGTTGCGCCTGCCGATCTCGCTCTTTCCGAACGTTTCCTTTCCGCGCGCCGTGATTTCGCTCGACGCGGGCGACCGTCCGGCCGAACAGATGGCGACGCTCGTCACCATGCCGGTGGAAGAAGCGTTGCGTCGCGTACCGAACGTGCGCGACGTGGAATCTCGCACGAGCCGGGGCGCGGCGGAGATCTCCCTGAATTTCGACTGGGGCACGGACATGGCGCAAGCCACGTTGCAGGCGCAGTCAGCCATTGCCGAGATACTCGCGACGCTACCGCCCGGCACCACCATGCAGGTGCGCCGTATGGACCCGACGGTGTTCCCGGTGCTCGCGTACAGCCTGACGTCGTCGCGCCTGTCGCTCTCGCAGCTCTACGACCTTGCCCAGTTCCAGTTGCGTCCGCTGCTTTCCTCTGTTGCAGGCGTGGCGCGCGTGGACGTGACGGGCGGGGCGCGAGACGAGCTCGAAGTTGCCGTTGATCCCGCACGCCTCGCGGCGCACAAGCTTTCGGTCGCCGATGTCTCACGCGCGATCGGCGCGGGCAACGTGCTGATGGCCACGGGGCGTATCGAGGACCACGACAAGCTCTTTCTCGTCGTGGCGAATTCGGCTTTCAGCGGGCTCGATACGCTGAAAAACGTCGTCGTTTCGTCCGCGGGCGCGACGCAGATCCGCCTGGGCGATGTGGCGACCGTCACGCAGGGGACCGTGCCGCAATGGATCCGCGTGACCGCCGACGGCCAGGACGCGGTGCTGATCAACGTCTACCAGCAGCCCGGCGCGAACAGTGTGGCGATGGCGCGGGCGATTCGCGCGCGTCTGAAGGACTTTGGCCCGCAGATGCCGCAAGGCGTGAAGCTCGAGAACTGGTACGACCAGAGCGAGCTCGTGATCGCCTCGGCCACCAGCGTGCGCGATGCCATCATGATTGGCGTGGTGCTCGCGGCGCTCACACTCTTTGTATTTCTGCGCAACACGAAGATCACGCTCATCGCCGTGGCGCTCGTGCCCATCGTAATGGCCGCGACCATTTTGCTGCTCGACGTGTTCGGCATGGGCTTCAACATCATGACACTCGGCGGGATGGCGGCGGCGGTGGGCCTCGTGATCGACGATGCCATCGTGATGATCGAGCACATCGCGCGGCGTATGCGCGAAGCCGGCGCGCATGCGTTTCATGGCCGCGTGATGAGCGCGGCGCTCGAATTCACGCGGCCGCTCGCCGGCTCTTCCGCGGCAACGCTCATCATCTTCGTGCCGCTGGCGTTTCTCTCGGGCGTAACGGGTGCGTTCTTCAAGGCGCTTTCCGTGACGATGGCGAGCGCGCTCTTTATTTCGTTCCTCGTCACGTGGCTTGCCATCCCGATTCTGTGCGACCGCTGGCTCACGGCGAAAGATGCCGAGGAGCATCGCGAAACGCGCTTCGCCGCATGGCTCAACCGCACCTATGCGCGGCTTGTCTCGCGCGTGAGCGCGCGGCCGATGTGGGTGCTCGCGCTCGTCGTTCCGCTTGCGCTGCTTTCGGCTCTCGCGTTCACGCGGGTCGGGAGCGGCTTCATGCCGTCGATGGACGAGGGCGGTTTCGTGCTCGACTATCACACGCAGCCTGGCACGTCGATCACGGAAACCGATCGTCTGATGCAACAAATCGAATCGATCATTCGTGCGAATCCGAATGTGGCGACATATTCACGCCGCACCGGCGCCGGACTTGGCGGCGACCTGAACGAGCCGAACAAGGGGGACTTCTTTGTGCGCCTGAAGTCGGGTAGCCGCGAACCGATCGACACGGTGATGGAGGAGATCCGTTCGCAGATCGAAACAAACGTGCCTGGTGTGAGCGTCGAACTTGCACAGTTGATGGAGGACCTGATTGGCGACCTCACGGCGGTTCCGCAGCCCGTGCAGATCAAGATCTACTCGGACGACCCGCATGTGCTCGACGCAACCGCCCAGCGTGTGGCCGCACGCATCGGCAAGATTAGCGGCATCGTCGACGTGAACGACGGCATCAATCCTGCCGGCGACGCCATTGATCTGCGCATCCGCCCCGACGCCGCGGCGGCCGAGGGCATGGATCCGCAGGCAATCGCGCAGCAGGTCTCGGACCTGCTGGACGGCAACGTCGCCACGCAGTTCCAGAATGGCCCGAAGACGGTCGGCGTGCGCGTGCGTGCGCAAGGCGCGCTGCAAATGACGGACACCGAACTCGCGCGCCTGCCGTTGCGCGCGCCGGACGGGCACGTGTTTGCGCTTTCGCGCGTTGCCGAACCGGTGCACGTGAGCGGCCAGCCCGAGATCAGCCGCGACAACCTCAAGCGCATGGTGGCGGTGACGGCGCGTATCGATGGGCGGGACCTCGGCTCGACGATCACCGACGTGCAGCGCGCGCTCGCTGAACCCGCGCTCCTGCCAACGGGCGTCTATTACGAACTTGGCGGGTTGTACCAGCAACAGCAGATCGCCTTCAAGGGACTGCTCGCGGTGTTCGGCGCGGCCGTGGCGCTGGTGTTCGGCCTGCTGCTGTTCCTCTACGAGCGCTTTCGCGTGGCGCTCGCGGTGATGGCGATGCCGCTGCTCGCCACGGGCGCCGTTTTCATCGGGCTGTGGGTGACGGGCATCGAGCTCAACATCTCCGCGATGATGGGCATGACGATGATCGTCGGCATCGTGACGGAGGTCGCGATCTTCTACGTTTCCGAGTTCCAGGGGCTCGTACGCGACGAAGGCGTGCCGCTCGAGGAGGCCTTACAGGCCGCGGGCCGCAATCGCCTGCGGCCCATCGCGATGACGACCATCGCAGCTATTCTCGCGCTGCTGCCGCTTGCCTTCGCGATCGGCCAGGGTTCCGCGATGCAGCAACCGCTCGCCGTCGCGATCATCTCGGGCTTGATCGTGCAGATGCCGCTCGTGCTGCTCGTGCTGCCTGTGCTGCTACGCCTCTTGCTTCGGCTAAAGGGGGGCAGGTGAATGGCGGCAGGTGCAGTGCGTTTGCAGACGTAGCGTTGCGAAGTCGTTTCTGCCGTATCGATTTCTCTTATCGGCGGCCGGGCCTGTAGGCCGGTTTGCCAGTCTCCCGCCTTGCGGCGATGAATTGCGCCAAGCCTTGTCCAGCTTGGCGCTGCGCTGCTCATCGCGAGCCACCAGTGTGCCTTGCGCGCGCTTTCTTGCCCGCGGAACGCCTCCTGCCTGCCGTTAACCCGATGTAGTTTTCCGTTATCCCCGTTTCTATCGTGGCGAAAAAACATTTCGTGCAGGATTACTGGAGGAGACGGCTATGAGCGGCAATGCAAGCGTGGGTGAGGGTGGATATCAAGGGACGAGCACGGCAATCGACGGCAAGCCGACTCTCGGCGCAATCTTGCGCGCTGGCATTGCCGGCGGCTTGGCCGGCGCGGTGATCATCTGGATATACGAGGCGCTCATCTGGGTTGGCGCCCAGCATCTCATGCCGCTTGCGGGCATTCCCCGCAACGCGACGGGCCTCGTGTTCGGCAAGGGCGTACAGGACTCGCTCGGCATCTGGGCATATTTCCTCGGGACTGCCATCCATTTCTTCTTCGCCACCGGGTGGGGCGTGCTGTTCGCCGCGATCTGGCCGTATTTCCGCCGCCGCGGCTACGAGGCCACGTTCGTCGCGCTCTTTTACGCGATCCTTGCCTGGATCGTCATGCATGTGGCGATCAGTATCGCATCCGACAACCATCCCAATTACTACGACCCGGTCGTCATCATAGGCGGTTTCATGTCGCACTTTTGCTTCACCGTGCCGCTCGCACTCGTGGTCAAGCGCATGCTTGCGACCGACCGCGCACGCTGACGCCTTCAGACCAGCGCCGAACTATCAAGAAGTCAACAACAGGGGAAAGTGACGATGTCGTTAAATAGAGGATTCCTTACTTTATCGGTGATCAGTGCAGCTGTCATTGCCAGTACGTCGGCAATGGCACAATCGTCGGTGACGCTCTACGGCGTACTGGACGTTTTCGCCGGCTACCAGAACACGAAAGTCGACGGCAAGACCACGTCGCTCGCCGTGCTCGGCAATAACGGCTTGATGACGAGCCGGTGGGGCTTGCGCGGCACGGAGGACATCGGCGGCGGATACCGCGTGAACTTCGCGCTGGAGAGCGGCTTCGATCCAGGTACAGGCAAGTTGCAGAACAGCTATCGTTTCTTCGATCGCCAGGCGTGGGTCGGTGTGGGCGGTGGGTTCGGCGAGGTGCGCTTCGGGCGGCAGAACACGCCGATGTTCGCCTGGAGCGGCAATATGGACGCCTTCAGCGCAGCAACCTACGCCTCGGGCTATAACAACTTTGCGAACTGGCTGGCGCGCGTCGACAACGACATTGCCTGGATCTCGCCCAAGTTCGTGGGGACCCAGGTCGAGCTGCACTATTCGGTGGGCGGCCAACCGGGCACGCTCGCGGGCAATGCCGTATATCAGGCTGGCGTGCAGACCACCCAAGGCCCGGTTTATCTCGCGCTCGCCTATTTGAATGCGGCGAACGCGACAGCGTCCAACCGCGTGCAGGAATTCATGGCGGGCGGCAATCTCGACTACGGGTGGGGGCGCATCTACGTCGGCTATTTCCGTGCCAACGAGGTCATTTCCGCGACCACCGGCAATGCGCTCAGCAACCCGGCGGGCAAATACGACCCGACGGTCGGGCCGGTTGGCAATACGGCAGGCGACTGGCACAGCACGTACTCGCTTTCGGCCGACTACCGGATCACGCCGTTCTTCAGTGTGGGCGCCGGCGCCGCCTACACCAAGGACAGCACGCATCTCGGCAACGACGCCCTGCAATATGGGGCGATCGTCAACTACGATCTCTCGAAGGGGACGCGGCTCTACGGCACGGTTTCCGAATTGAAGAACTACGGCACCGCGCAGTTCAAGATGGCGGGTGCCAGCATTACGACGGGCTCGTTCCTGACGCCGGGACCCGGCCAGAGCGAATTCGGCGTGCAGGTCGGCATCCGGCATCTGTTTTAGCGTTCTAGCGTTCGGGTGTGCGCAAGAAGTCCATGCGCAACGCATGAACGTCCACGCCATCACTTCGTGGCCATCGGACATTGGATAGCGCTGCGCCGGTCGTAAGTACTACGATCATGAATGCAAGGGCGATGTCCTCGCTATTTTCGAATTCGCTCACGGCGGCTCACCGTGTATCGAAATATGCAAACCTTGCAGGGGAAGACAGACTCGCCGCGCGCCAGCGGACCGAAAGGAGGGCGCCCGGCGAGCCGGCGCATTTCCGTTTGTCGATGGAGGAACCATGAAAGCACTGGTCTACAACGGTCCGGGCAAGTTCGCACTCGAAACGCGGCCAACGCCCGCCTTGCAGGGACCCGGCGATGCCGTCGTCAAGATCTCGAAGACGACGATCTGCGGCACCGATCTCCACATTCTCAAGGGTGACGTGCCGAGTTGCGAGCCGGGCCGCATTCTCGGTCACGAAGGTGTGGGCGTCGTCCATGAAGTCGGCAACGGCGTGTCGACGCTGAAGGCCGGCGACCACGTGCTCGTCTCGTGCATCTCGAGCTGCGGACAGTGCGAATACTGCCGTCGCGCCATGTACTCGCACTGCAAGACGGGCGGCTGGATTCTCGGCAATCGCATCGACGGGACCCAAGCCGAGTATGTGCGCATTCCGCACGCGCAAACGAGCCTGTACCGGATTCCCGACGGCCTCGACGAGGCCGCGCTCGTGATGCTCTCGGACATCTTGCCGACGGGCTTCGAATGCGGCGTGCTCAACGGCCGGGTTGAACCCGGCAGCACGGTTGCCATTGTCGGCTCGGGGCCGATCGGGCTGGCCGCGCTCCTGACCGCTCAGTTCTATACGCCCGCGCAGATCATCATGATCGATATGGACCCCAACCGTCTGGAATGCGCAAAGCGATTCGGCGCGACGGCGTGCATCGATCCGCGCGCGGGCGACGCCGTGGATGCGGTGATGAAGCTCACGGATGGCGTGGGCGTGGATTGCGCCATGGAGGCCGTTGGCGTGCCTGCGACGTTCGAGCTGTGCCAGCAGATCGTGGCGCCGGGCGGCGTGATTGCGAACATCGGTGTGCATGGCGTGCCGGCGTCGCTTTTTCTCGACAAGCTTTGGGACCGCAACGTGGCGATCACGACGCGTCTCGTCGACACCGTGAGCACACCCATGTTGCTCAAGACCGTGCGCGCCGGACGGATCGATCCAAACCGGCTGATCACGCATCGGTTTGGGTTCGACGACATGCCCAAGGCGTATGAGACGTTTTCGCAGGCGGCCAGCACGCAGGCGTTGAAGGTCATTGTCGAGATGTGATGCGGTGGATTCCGATGTTTGAGAACATTAAAAACATCGATAATTTATCTTATGTTAAATAAGAAAAATACTCGGGTGACATCGCCGGGCAAGTATTCCCACCCGTCGGCCGCGTGGCGTTCTGGCCGTTGTCGAGCACGACTTCGGTCGAAGTGCCCGCATTGACCTCGAACCGGCACAACGTGCGCAGATAAGCGCCCATGGCATTGAGCGCGTTGATCGCCTGCTGATCGACGGCGTGCTGCGCCGCGCTCGTGGGGGCGGTTCCCTCGCCGTTGTCGAGGTCGGTGAGCGGCGACAGAACAGTCGATTGCGCCTGCGTCTACCCCCGCTCTCCGGACGCGCGCGACCGCCCAGCGCGCTGTTGGCGCTCACCAGGATACGGCCCCATGTGACGCATGTGCACCGCCCTCTCCCTGCGCGGTCTCATCGCGTCCCACTCAGTAAAAGCCCTGGTCGGTTAGCTCAACGCCACGCAGTATCATCGAGCCATATTTATAGAACGATGTTCTGCCCACCAGAACGCCCAGACGCACAAACGAAGCTTTCAGGAGAGTCCGATGTCCAGCTTGCCAATCGGAGCGACGCGTGCGCCGCTCCGGGACGATGCCGCCGCGCCCCCCAGTGCGGCCGAGATCAACGCGCGCATTGACCGCCTGCCGGCCACACGCGCCATCTGGACGCTCGTGCTCCTCCTTTCGCTGGGCGGCTGGTTCGAGTTCTACGATCTGTTCTTCACGGCCTATGTCGGGCCGGGCCTCGTGAAGAGCGGCCTCTACTCGACCACCACGGCTTCGTTCTTCGGCTTCTCGGGGCTCGGCGCATTCGTGGCGGCGTCGTTCGCGGGGCTCTTCATCGGCACGTTCTGCCTGACCGGTCTTGCCGACCGCTATGGCCGCCGCACCCTGTTCACCGCATCACTGCTTTGGTATTCGGTTGCGACCTGCATCATGGCGCTGCAGACGAGTGCGCCCGGCATCAACCTGTGGCGCCTGATCGCTGGCATTGGCGTGGGGGTCGAGCTCGTCACCATCGACACCTACGTGAGCGAACTCGTGCCCAAGCACATGCGTGGCCGCGCGTTTGCGTTCGTGCATCTGGTGCAGTACACAGCCGTGCCGACCGTCGCGTTGCTCGCATGGTGGTTCGTGCCGCGCGCGCCGCTCGGCTTCGACGGCTGGCGCTGGGTCGTGATGTTCGGCGCGTTCGGCGCGCTCATTGCCTGGGCGATCCGCCGCCGCGTGCCCGAGAGCGCGCGCTGGCTCGCCCAGCGCGGCCGCACCGAGGAAGCCGCGCGCATTCTCGCGAGGCTCGAAGCAAAGATCGAAGCGCAGCATGGGCGCTTGTTGCCCGCGCCTGTCGCCGAATCGGCCAGCGTGCAAATGCTCGCCAAGGCGCGCTTCGCCGAGATCTGGCAGCCGCCGTACCGCCGCCGAACGATCACGCTGCTCGTGTTCAATTTGTTTCAGGCCATTGGCTTCTATGGCTTCGCCTCGTGGGTGCCGACGCTGCTCGTTTCCAAGGGCGTCACGGTCACGCACAGCTTGCTCTACTCGTTCGTGATCGCCGCGTCGAATCCGTTCGGCCCGCTGATCGGCATGGCGATTGCCGACCGCATCGAGCGCAAGACGCTCGTCGTGCTCTCGGCGCTCGCCATCGCCGTCTGCGGCACGCTGTTCGCCATGCAGACGTCGGCCGGCATGCTCATGTTCCTCGGTGTGCTCATCACACTGGGCGGCACGCTGCTCTCGGTCGGCTATCACGCGTACCAGGTCGAGCTGTTCCCCACTCGCATGCGCGCCACGGCCGTCGGCTTCGTTTATTCGATGTCGCGTCTCTCCGCGATGTTCTCGGGGTTCATGATCGCGTTCGCACTGCGCCACTTCGGTGTGCCAGGCGTTTTCGCGCTCATCACCGGCGCGATGATCGTGGTGATGGCGGCCATCGGCATCTTTGGGCCGCGCACGAAAAATCGCGCGCTCGACGACATCTCCCACTAATTTTTTCAATACGAGGCTGCAATCATGCTCCCGTTAGCCGGCGTGCGCGTCCTGGATCTGTCGAATGTGCTCGCGGGTCCGTTCTGCGCCTATCAACTCGCGCTCTTCGGCGCCGAAGTCACCAAGGTCGAGCATCCAGAAGGCGGCGACCTCGCGCGGCGTCTGGGAGCCGACAAGGATGCCGCGGCGCGCAATATGGGTGCGTCGTTCGTGGCCGTGAATGCAGGCAAGCGCTCGATCACGCTGAATCTGAAAGACCCGCGCGGCAAGGCCATTTTGCTCGATCTGGTACGCCGCGCCGACGTGCTCGTCGAAAACTTCCGGCCCGGCGTGATGGACCGCCTCGAACTCGGCTACGATCAGTTATCCGAAGTCAATCCGGCGCTGGTCTACTGTGCGATTTCCGGTTTCGGCGACGAAGGCGAGCTTTCGCGCCGCCCGGCGTACGACCAGATCATTCAGGGCATGTCCGGCGTGATGAGCGTGACGGGGGACGCGGGCAGCGCGCCGCTGCGCGTGGGCTATCCCGTCTCCGATACGGTGGGCGGCCTCACGGCTGCGTTCGGCATTTGCGCGGCGCTCGTCAACGCGCGAGCGAGCGGACGCGGGCGGCGCCTCGACGTTTCGATGCTCGAAGCCACGCTCGCGACCATGGGCTGGGTCGTGTCCAACTATCTGAACGCCGGGGTCGAGCCTGCGCCGATGGGCAACGAGAATTTCACGGCCGCGCCTTCGGGCACGTTCCGCACCGGCGCGGGCCTGCTCAATATCGCGGCAAACGAAACGCGCCAGTTCGAAAGCCTGTGCGAGGTGATCGGCCGCCCCGACCTGCCGCGCGACGAGCGCTTTTGCGCGCGCCATTCGCGCAAACAGTATCGCGAAGCGCTCAAGGCCGAGATCGAAACCGCGCTCGCCGCGGACAGCGCGGCCAACTGGGAAACGCGCCTGCTCGAGCGCGGCGTGCCCGTGGGCCGCGTGCTCTCGGTGCCCGAAATCCTCGCGCATCCGCACCTGGCCGAACGGCGCTTCATACGCGAGTTCGCACCGGCACAGGGCGAAGCCGCGCAACGCGTGACGCGCGCGGGCCTGCGGCTCGCCGATGCAGACGCCGCGCCCGCAACACCCGCCCCGACGCTCGGCGCCCACACGCGCGAAACGCTCGCACGACTCGGTTACGAAGCCGCCCAAATCGACGCCCTCCACCATGACGGAGTGATCTGACCATGCCGACGACGAACCCAACCACGCCCGATCTCGCCGCCCTTTGCGCCGACTACTGGAGCACCTCGATCACCGACATCCATCCGGGCTCCATCAAGGTGCGCGGCTATCCAATCCAGGAGCTGATCGGCAATGTGAGTTTCCCGCAGATGATCTGGCTGATGCTGCGCGGCGAGCTGCCCGGCGACGAAGAGGCCACGCTGCTCGAAGCGGCGCTCGTGGCCTCGGTCGATCACGGGCCACACGCGCCTTCGATCGCGATTTCGCGCATGGCCACGAGCTGCGGCTTGCCGATCAACGGTGCAATGGCCTCGGCGCTCAACGCACTCGATGACGTGCACGGCGGCGCTGGCCAGCAGGCGGTCGAACTCTATGCCGACATTGCCGCACGCATCGTGGCGGGCAGCCCGTTCGACGCGGCGGTCGAAGCAGGCGTAGACGAGTTCATCGCCGCTCATGGCAAGTATCTGCCGGGCTTCGGCCATCGCTTTCATCCGGTCGATCCGCGCGCCGGACGGCTGCTCGCGCTCGTCGATGCACGTGTGGCGTCCGGCACGATCAAGGGCCGCTATGCCGCGATTGCGCGCGGCATCGAAGCCTTGCTGAAAAGGCGCAAGGACCGTCCCGTGCCGATGAACATCGACGGCGTAACGGCCGTTATCTACGCCGAACTGGGCTTTGCGCCCGAACTGGCGCGCGGCGTGTTCTGCCTCTCGCGCGCGGTGGGCATCCTTGCGCATGCGTGGGAGCAGCGCGGGCGCGGCGAGCGTAACAAGGGACCCATGCCGCGCCAGATTCCGTATGCCTATACTGGTGCGCCGGAGCGCCATCTGGAGCAGTCCTGATCAACTCGCCGGGAAGGCGGCCGCGTGCAAACGGCGATTTTCGGCCGCAGTGTTTCCGCTAGCCTCGCGTGGATTCAGGCGTCCTGGCGTGTGCGCGCAGCCTGTGCGCGTTGGGCGGCGCGCAGCGCGCGCGAGTCGCCGCCGAGCGCGTCGGTAGCGCGTACCGCACAATCGAACAGCGCGTCGAGATGGCGCTCGACGAACGCGCCGTCGATGCGCGAACTCGGCCCGGCGAGCGTGAGCACGCCACGCAAGATATCGTGAACGCCGAACACTGGCATGGAAACGCCGGCGGTCTCGCGGTCGCGCTCACCGATCGAGATGCAGTAGAAGTCGCGGCGAATGCTCTCGAACGGCTCGCCCGGCTCGCCGCCGAAGGCAAGCAGCGCGCGGCCGCCAGATCCACTATCGAGCGGCAGCACGTCGCCCTCGCGCACATGGTGGCGCACCACATGATGTGAATCGACGCGATGCAGGCACACGCGCACGGCGTTGTCGCGCACGTAAAACGAAACGCTTTCCCCGCTCGCAGCGGCCAGATCACGCATGAGCGGCAGCAGAATGTCGCCCATGTTGAGGCTGCGCTGATAGAGCGCGCCCAGGGCGAACGTGGCCGGGCCGAGCTGGTAGCGTCCGTCGTCGAGGCGCAGCAGCAGGCGATGCTGAATCAGCGCGCCGGCTAGCCGCAGCAACGTGCTTTTATAGAGGCCCGTGCGCGACGCGAGTTCGGCGAGCGTGAGCGCGCTGTCTCCGGGTCGAAACGCGAACAGAATGGCACACGCGCGGTCGATGACAGCGACGCCTTCTTCTTTCTTGACCGTACCAGCCGGGTCGTGCGCGGGCATGAATGGAAAAGGTGGGGATTGGGAATGCGTTCGATTTTACGCGACTTGCCGCCTCCCGGGTGCGGCTCCCCACCCTCACCTTCGACTTCACCGCTGTTGCTCGATGCACGCGACGCGCGCGGGCGTTACTTCGCCGGCGCCACCGAATCGCGCATCGTCACGCTCACCGGAAACGTGCGCTCGATCGGCCACTGTGTGCCGTAGCATTGGTTGATGAGCCAGCGCACCGCATTGCGCGTGAGCTCCGCGGTGGGAATGTGCACCGAGGTCAGCGCCGGCGCCATGTAGGCCGCCGAATAATCGTCGTCGTAGCCGATTACCGAAACGTCGTGGGGCACGCGCAACCCTGCCTGCTGCAGGCGCGCGAGCGCACTCATGGCCATCGTGTCGTTCGCGCAGAAAAGCCCTGTGAAGCGGTGTTTGCGTTCGAGAAGGGTCCCGGCCGCCACATAGCCGCCTTCGGGCGAGAAGTCCGAGACGATATGCGGCACGGTTCTGCGCTCGATGCCGTGACGCGCCAGCTCGGCGAAAAAACCATGCAGACGTGCCGCATTGTCTGATGACGTGGACGGCCCGCCGATCACCGCAAGCTCGCGATGGCCGTGCTCGATGAGCGTGCGGGCAGCCATCTCGCCGCCGTGAAAGTGATCGGCGCAGAACGATGCTTCGGGTAACTGATCGAATGCGCGGTTCAGGAAGGCCATGCGCGGGTGCATGGCGTGCAGCATCTGCAGGTCGTCGTCGTACAGATCGTGGCTGATGACGACCACGCCGTCGCAATCGCGGCCAATCAGGAAGCGCACGGCCTCCATGGCCTGCTCGCGCGGCGAAGCTTCGCCGCAACCGGTGGCCACCACCACATGGCGCCGCACGGCGCGCAACTGCGTATCGGTTTCCTTCAGGATGGTGCCGTAGTACGAGCCGAAAAACGTCGGTACGAAGATACCGATGATGCCGAGCGACTTGGTAGCCATCGCGCGGCCGATGGACGAAGGCCGGAAATTGAGTTGCTCGATTGCAGCCTGTACGCGCGCGGCCGCCTCCGCCGACACCGGGCCGTTGCCCGATATCGCCCGCGAAGCCGTCGAAAGGCCCACGCCGGCCAGCGCCGCCACGTCTTTCAGGGTCGCCACGTTCCTGGTCTCTCTTTCTTTGTCGGTTGTGTGCATCAGATCCGCGCGCCGGTTTCTTCGTCGAACAGCGAAACATGTGCACCGTCGATCGAAAACGGCACCGCCGCCGCACTTGCAAGCGGCGTCTTGTCCTGATCGATCGACGCGATCTGCCCCCCCTGGTGCTCGATCCACAGTACACGATGATTGCCCATGGGCTCCACGAGCGTCAAGCGGCCTTCCCACGCCGCTTCGTGCGGGCGCACCGAACCGCCTGCGCGCACGTCTTCCGGACGCACGCCGAGCACGCAGGCGCGCGTCGGATCCGGCGTGCCCTTGAACGCGTAAGCCGAAACATCCACGTCGAGGCTTGGCCCGCGAAAGCGCAGCCGGCCCTCGTCGGCTTCGAGCCTGCCACGCAGCAGGTTCATCGGCGGCGCGCCGAGGAAGGTTGCGACGAACAGGTTCTCGGGACGCGCATAGACTTCGGCCGGCGTGCCGAACTGCTGGATCGCCCCGCCCTTCATCACCGCCATGCGCGTGGCAAGCGTCATCGCCTCGACCTGGTCGTGCGTCACGTAGATCATCGTCGCGCCGAGTCGCTGGTGCAGCTGCTTCAGCTCGCGGCGCAATTCGGTGCGCAACTTGGCGTCGAGGTTCGAGAGCGGTTCATCGAACAGGAACACGTCCGCCTCGCGCACGAGAGCGCGCCCAATCGCCACGCGCTGGCGCTGGCCGCCCGAGAGCTGCGCGGGTTTGCGCGAAAGCAGCGGCCCGAGCTGCAGCATGTCGGCAGCGCGCTTCACGCGGCGGTCGATCTCCGCCTTCGGCGTGCCATTGATACGCAGTGCGAACGAGAGATTGCGCTCCACGTTCATGGTCGGATAAAGCGCGTACGACTGGAACACGAGCGCCACGCCCCGGTCCTTCGGGTCGGCCCATGTCATGTCCTCGCCGCCGATCTCGATGCTGCCGTCGGTCACGTCGACGAGGCCCGCGATGCTGTGCAGCAAGGTGGATTTGCCGCAGCCCGATGGCCCGAGCAGCACGACGAACTCGCCTGCGCGCACATCGAGATCGAGTTCGTCGATCACCGTGTTCGCGCCGAGGTCGATGCGCAGATTGCGTACGGAAACGTTCGTCAGATTGCCCATGCCCTGCTCCTAGCCTTTCACTGCGCCCGAGGCGATGCCGCGCACGAACCAGCGCCCCGAAATGAAGTAGATCGCGAGCGGCACGGCTGACGTGAGGATCGTCGCGGCCATGTTGACGTTATAGATACGCTCGCCGGTCGTCGTGTTGATGATGTTGTTCAGTTGCACCGTCATCGGCAGGTTTTTCGTGCCCGCGAACACGAGGCCGAGGATGTAGTCGTTCCAGATGCCGGTGACCTGCATGATGATCGCCACGACGATGATCGGTACCGACATGGGCAGCATGAGCTGCACGAAGATGCGCCAGAACCCGCCGCCGTCGATGCGCGCGGCCTTGAACAGCTCCTGCGGCAAGGACGCATAGTAGTTGCGGAACAGGAGCGTCATGACCGGCATGCCGAAGATCGTGTGAATCACGACGATGCCCGTCAGCGAGCTGAAGAGATGCACGAAGGCCAGCACGCGCACGAGCGGGTACACCATCACCTGTACGGGAATGAAGGCGCCCGCGAGCAGAATGCCGAACAGCACGCCCGCGCCGCGCGGCCGCCAGAACGACAGCGCGTAGCCATTCACGGCGCCCACGGCGATAGAGAAGACCGTGCTCGGCACGACGATGCGCACCGAATTCCAGAAGCCCACGCGAATGCCGTCGCAGTCGAGACCCGTGCACGCGGAGGCCCACGCGTCGCGCCACGGTGCGAGCGTGAGATGCACCGGCAGCGCGAGCAGATGACCGAGGCGGATCTCGGCCATCGGCTTAACCGAAGTCACCAGCATCACATAGAGCGGCAGCAGGAAAAACAGCGCCGCCGTGAACAGAAACGCATACACGCCGAGCCGCGCGGGCGTGAAGCGGCTGCGCGGCTTGCGCCGCTTTGGCGCCGCACGCTGTCGAGCAGGCGCGGGACGCAGCGAATCGGCCAAAGGCGTGCTCATGCCCGGTCTCCTTTGAGCGCCGCGCGGCTGCGCGCGTAGAAGAATGGCGCAAGAATCGCGAGCACGGTGGCGAGGAGTACGATCGACGCTGCCGAAGCGAGCCCGATGTTCGCGCGATTGAACAGGTAATCCATGATGAATTTCGCGGGCACCTCGCTCGCGGTGCCGGGGCCGCCCTGGGTCATCGCGACCACGGCGTCGTAGAGTTTCACGACCATCACGAAGAGCAGCACGAATGCCGTGGAAAGCGAGGTCTTGAGCATTGGCACGACGATGCTCGCGTACACGCGCCAGCGCGGAATGCCGTCGAGGCGCGCGGCCTTCCATATTTCGTCGTCGATGCCGCGCAGGCCCGCGAGCATGAGCGCCATCACGAGGCCCGAGGCCTGCCACACCGTGGCGATCACGAGCGTGTAGATCGCAAAGCGCTGCGTGACGATCCAGTCGAAGCGCGCGTGCTCGAACCCCATGTGCCGCAACACAGCCTGCACGCCGAGTTCGGGGTTGAGGATCCACTGCCAGACGAGGCCCGTGGCGACGAACGACATCGCATACGGATAGAGAAACACCGTGCGCAGTGCGCCTTCCGCCACGACGCGCTGGTCGATGAAAATCGCCAGCAGCAGCCCGATCACGAGACACGCCGCGACGAAGCACGCGCCGTAGATCACGAGATTCTGCAGCGACAGGATCCAACGGTCGTTCTGGAAAAGCCGCACGTACTGCGTCACGCCCGCGAAGGTGTTGGTGGGCAGCGAGCGCGAGAAGCTGAACGAGACGCGCGCCGTCCACAGCATGGTGCCGAGATACGCGAACAGGACCGTGGCCACCATCGGCGCGAGCGCGATCCAGGCGGCGAGCGAGAGCCGCCGCCGTGCGGGGCGCGCGCTGCGCGCTTGCCCCGCTTGACGTTTGGCCGGGTGCAGCTTGGCGGCGTACATGGTTGCGCTCAGCTCTGGATTGCCGTGGCGAAGGCCTTCTGCGCGTCTTCGGCCGACTGGTTCTTGTTCCAGAAGTTCGTGATGACGTCCTGGAGCACGCCCTGGACATCAGGCGGAATCAGCATTTCCGGATTCGGCAGTTGCCGCGGCTTGTCCTTCATGATCGCCATGCCCTCCTTCGCGCAGACGTCGAAGCCCGAGGTGTCCACGTCCGGGCGAATCGGAATCGAGCCCTTCTTCTGGTTGAACGCGACCTGCGCGGCAGGCGACGTCATCACCGTGGCGAGCAGTTGCTGCGCCTTGACCTGTTCGGGATTGTCGGTCTTCGGGAACACGAACACGTCGCCGGCGATCATGTACGGCGACTTCGGGAAACCGGGGAAACATCCGAAGTCCTTGCCCGCCACCTGGTTCGCGGCCGAAAACTCGCCCTTGGCCCAGTCGCCCATGATCTGCATGCCCGCCTTGCCGGAAATCACGAGCGCCGTGGCATCGTTCCAGTTTCGGCCGGGCGAGCCCGGATCCACGTAATTATGCAGCCGCTTGAAGGTCGTGAGCACGTTGCGGAACGCAGGTGAATTCACGGCGTTCGCGTCGCGGTCGCGGTAGACCTTCATGTAGAGATCGCGGTCCATGTCGGCGAAGATGGCGTCGAAGGTGATCTTCTCCTGCCATGCCTGGCCGCCCAGCGCGAGCGGAATCAGGCCAGCCGCCTTGAGCTTGTCGAGATCGGCGAAGAGTTCGTCGAAATTCTGCGGTTCGCTCTTGATCGCGGCCTTGGCGAACGCGGGCTTCGAATAGAAGAACCAGTCCTGCATGTGGATGTTGACGGGCGCCGCGTAGTAATGCCCTTTGACCTTGATCGCCGTGAGAATCGATTCAGGGAAGGTGCCGCTCCAGTTCTCTTTCGTTGCGACCGCATCGACATTGTTCAGGAGTCCCTGGTCGATGAGATCGTGAAACTGCTTGGACGTATTGAACTGCGCTGCAGTGGGCGGATCGCCGCCGACAATGCGGTTGATTGCCGTTGCGCGCGCCTGGTCCGCTCCGGCGATCGCGTTGTCTACCCACTTCCCACCCGCCTGATCGTAGGCAAGCGCAAACTGCTTGATCGCGGCCGACTCGCCGCCCGACGTCCACCAGTGAATCACGTTGGCCTTGAGCGGCTCCGCGGCATGGGCCGCGAGCGCGCCGGCCAGCGCGAGAGCGGCCACAATGCCGCGCAGAACGGGTACGTTGTGCTTCATTGCGTCTCCTGTCGATCCGGAGTTGGCGCTTCAGCTGTCGCCTGGCGTCAGTGCTTCAGCACCGACGTCGGGCCCATGCAGGGCTCCGGTTGCTCCGGGTTGGTCTGCAAAAGCTTTTGGTTGGAAGTTTCGCGGCCACGGCGCATCAAGCAGCATGCCCGAGCGTCGCATGTCGTGCCGTGGTTGTCACGCTAGTTGTTGCCCTTGCTCGGTAACCCTGTCAAACGCCCTTGAAGTGCCATCAAGCGCCGTCAAGCGCACGCCGCTGCGCGATGAAATGCGCAATGAGTTCCGCGCTGCGCTTGGGCGTGCGAACCTGTGTGTCGTAATCGACATGCACGACGCCAAAGCGCCGCTCATAGCCGAACGCCCATTCGAAGTTGTCGAGCAGCGACCAGACGAAATAGCCGCGCACGTCCACGCCGGCCTTGATCGCGGCGTCCACCGCGGCAAGATGGCGCTTGAGGAACGAGATGCGCTGCGTGTCGTTCACCTCGCCGTCGCTCACGCGGTCGTCCGAAGCCATGCCGTTCTCGGTGATATAGATGGGCGGCAGGTTCTCATAGGTGCGCCCGAAACCAATCAGCAGGTCGCGCAGACCGTCGGGGTGAACTTCCCACCCCATTTGCGTGCGCTCGACGTCCTTCAGCGGCACTTCGACGAAGCCGTGCGCGCCGTCGCTCTTCACGTTGGTGCGGAAGTAGTAGTTGATGCCGACGAAATCGAGCGGCGCCGAGATCGTCTTCATGTCGCCTTCGAGCACGAGCGGCTCGGTGCCCGGCCACAGCTCGAAGAGTTCTTCGGGATACACGCCCTTGAGCAGCGGATCGAGAATCCACGCGTTGTGCTGCACTTCGAAGCGGCGCGCGGCGCGCTCATCTTCCGGCGACTGCGAATCGGGCGTGCCGCGCCCCACGTTCGCCACGATGCCCTTGGTCGAGCCCGGATCGTTCGCGCGCAGCACGCCGGTGGCCAGGCCGTGCCCGAGCAGCAGATGATGCATGGCCTGGGTGGCGAAGCGACCGTTTGCGAGCCCCGGCGCATGATGGCCGTTGCCGTAGCCGAGGTACGCCGAGCACCACGGCTCGTTGAGCGTCATCCATGCGTCGACGAGGCCGGATAGTTCGCGGCTCATGAGGTCCGCGTAGTCGGCGAAGCGGTATGCGGTATCGCGGTTGAGCCAGCCGCCGCGATCTTCCAGATGCTGCGGCAGGTCCCAGTGGTAGAGCGTGGCAAAGGTGCGCACACCCTTCTCCTTCAGGTGCTCCAGCAAGCGCTTGTAGAACGCGATGCCTTTTGCATTGGGCCGCCCTGCTTCGTCCATCACGCGCGGCCACGCGATCGAAAAGCGATATGCCTCGAAGTTCAGGCTTTCGAGCAGGTCGAGATCGGCCTCCCAGCGGTGATAGTGGTCGCAGGCCACGGCGCCCGTGTCGCCTGCGAGCACCTTGCCTGGCGTAGCGCTGAACGTGTCCCAGATCGACGGCAGGCGGCCGTCTTCGTGAATCGCGCCCTCGATCTGATACGAAGCCGTGGCCGCGCCAAGGAGGAAGTCGCTACGCCACAGCGCGGAACTGGCGGGCGGAGTGAACGGATCGTCGGCAACTGCGGCGGCGGAATGCGGCGATGCGGTGTCCTGAGTCACGAAGCCTCCTGCGCGGGAATCACCGGTGTATGCGTTTTGGGCAGCCGGATCGGATTGGAGTGGAAGCGCTTCCACAGCGCTTGAGGCGCACAATAGCAGTGGCTAATTCCGGCGGGCAATCGGGGTTTTTCTGGAGATTTTTATGTAGCTGCTTCACATGTTTTTTGGACTACACAGCTCGTCGGCTTGTAGCATGGCTACACGAGCGTCACGCATCCGAGCGCGACGCCAGTTCGGGACGCACCGCCGCGAGCGCTTCGTGAAGGGTCGGGAAGATGTTCGCACGGCCCACCACGGGCGTGATGCCATGCCGATCCATGTCTGAAAGCAGATAGCGGTTCACGCGCCCGAAAATCACCTTCACGCCGCGCTCCGCGAGTGCCGAGCAAAGGTCGATCACGGCGCGCCCCGCGGAATAATCGAGATCGGTAATTGCCCCCGCATCCACGACCACGCAACGCACGGGCGACGGCGCCCGATCGATCAGCGCGCGCAGTTCGTCGACGAACAAGTGGTCGTTCGCATAGAACAGGTCCGCACCGAACCGGTAGACGATCAGCCCCGGCGCCGTGAGCTGGCCCGCTTGCGCGGGTTCGGGCAGCCAGTGCCCCTCCTCGTTCGGCACGAGCACCATGGTGTGCGGCCGGTAGCTATGGCGTACGTGGCGCAGCAATGAAAGGCCGATGGCGATGAGGATGCCGTTCTCCACGCCGATCACGACAACGGCGAGCGCCGTCGTCACCGCAAGCCGGAATTCGCCGGGACTTTCGCGGCGAATGTCGACCAGCTGGCGAATGTTCACGAGTCCCACGGCAATCGTGAAGACGATCGCGGCCAGTACGCAATGCGGCAGATACTGCAGCAGGCGGCTGAAGAACAACAACACCACGAGCACGACGCCCGCAAACACGAGCTGCGCGAACTGGCTGCGCGCGCCGGCCTGATCGGCCATGGCGGTCTGCGTGAGGCTGCCGTTCACGACGAAAGCGCCGCTCATCGAAGCCGCCGCATTGGCCGCCGCGAGGCCGAGGAGGTTGGCGTCCTCGTCGGTGCGCTCGCCGTAGCGCTCGGCAAACGCGCGGCTCGTGGCAGCGCTCTGCGCGACGATGATGACGAAGCACGACGCCGCCACCTGCAGCAAATCGATCATCTGGAACCAGCCCACGGCGGGAAAACTCATGCGCGGCAAGCCGCCCTGCACCGGGCCGATCACCGAAATTCCGTGGCCCGCGAAGTTCAGCATGGCGCTCGCTGCGATGCTCCCCACCACGGCGACGAGCGGCACCGGCCAGCGAGGCCGGAACTTCTTGAAGATCAGGATCGCGGCCACGACGACCACGGCGATGCCAGGCGTCGGCCAGTGAATCGTGCCCAACTGCGTGACGATCTGCTTGACCTGAAGGACCGTGCGGCGTGAATTGACAGTAATGCCAAGCATGTCGCCGAGCATCGCCACGCCCACCTGCACGCCCACGCCCGTGAGAAAACCCGCGAGGACGGTGCGAGACAGAAAATCCGCGAGAAAGCCGAGACGAAACACGCGCGCGATCAACAGCATCACGGCCGTGAGCAAGGCGGTCATGCCCGCGAGCGCGACATACTCGGCGCTCGAAGGCGCCGCCATGGTCGTGAGGCGGCTCGCGAAAATGGTGGCCGTGGCGGAATCGGCGGCGACCACGAGATGACGCGACGCGCCGAAGAGCGCGAACGCAACGAGCGGCAGAAAGCCCGTGTACAGACCGGTTACGGCAGGCATGCCCGCGATGCGCGCGTAGCCAAGCAGTTGCGGCACGTTCATCGAGGCAAGCTGCACGCCGGCGAGCGCATCGCGCAGTGCAGACGTGCGAGAAAGCGGCCGCACGCCGCGAAACAGTTCAAACGCCATTACGCCATCCTTTCGAAATCCGCCTCTACGCGCGGTGTTTTTTAGCTGCGGGTTCACTGGCGCAGTATGTTAGCGCGCGTGGGCGCTCCAGTACGTTCTCGATTGCAACGTCGTTGCACGCGCATCAATGAAAGAGGCCAGCCCGCAGGCTGGCCTCATGACTTATGCGCTCAATCGCGTCACGTAGCGAGCTGGCTATACCCGGATCGGCGGCGGCATATAACGGCATTCGTAGCGTTTTCGGACCGTGCCGTTCTCGTCCACGCTTTCGAGGAACACGTCGAACTGCCAGAGGCGCGCCATGTGGCGCAGCACTTCGTCGGTGTCGCCCGTAAGGTGACGATTGTCGCTCATGAAGTGACGCAGCGTGAGGCTGCGATCGCCGCGCGTGTTCACCGACCACACCTGAATATTCGGCTCGCGGTGATGCATGTCGTACTGACGCGAGAGCGCCTGGCGTACGTACTGGTAGCCGCTTTCGTCGTGGATGGCCGAGACTTCGAGCGCGTCGCGCATATCGTCGTCAAGCACCGAGAAAAGCCGCATTTCGCGGATCAGATGTGGCGACAAATACTGTGCCACGAAGCTCTCATCCTTGAAATTGCGCATGGCATAGTGCAGCGCCTTGAGCCATGGACTGCCGGCCAGCTCAGGGAACCACTTGCGGTCCTCCTCCGTGGGGTTCTCGCAGATGCGGCGAATGTCGCTCATCATCGAGAATCCGAGCGCATACGGATTGATACCGCTGTAATACGGCTTCGTCACCGGCGGCTGATAGATCACGTTGCTATGCGAATGGAGGAACTCCATCATGAAGCCGTCTTCGAGCTTGCCCTGCGTATAAAGCGTATTGAGCAGGGTGTAATGCCAAAACGTGGCCCAGCCTTCGTTCATGACCTGGGTCTGCCGCTGCGGGTAGAAGTATTGCCCGATCTTGCGCACGATGCGGATGACTTCGCGCTCCCACGGTTCGAGCAGCGGCGAGTTCTTTTCCGCGAAATACAGCAGGTTTTCCTGCGGCTCCGGTGGAAAGCGCTCGTCGATCTCCTCGGCAACGGGCATTTGCTGCTTGGGCAGCGTGCGCCAGAGCTCATTTACCTGGGACTGCAGATAAGCCTCGCGGTCCCGGCGCAATGCGGCCTCGCGTTCCAGCGATAGCTTTTGCGGACGTTTGTAGCGGTCTACGCCGTAATTCATGAGCGCGTGGCACGAGTCGAGCAACTCTTCCACGCGGTCGAGACCATAGCGTTCCTCGCATTCAGCGATGTAATTCTTCGCATAGACGAGGTAGTCGATGATGGCGTGCGCATCCGTCCAAAGACGGAATAGATAGTTGCCCTTGAAGAACGAGTTGTGCCCGTACGCGGCGTGCGCGATCACGAGCGCCTGCATCGTCATGGTGTTCTCTTCCATGAGATACGCAATGCAGGGGTTGGAGTTGATGACGATCTCGTAGGCGAGACCCATCTGGCCGCGGCGATAGCTCTTTTCGGTAGAGAGAAAGTGCTTGCCGAACGACCAGTGGCGATAGTTCACCGGCATGCCAACGGACGCATAAGCGTCCATCATCTGCTCGGCGCTGATCAATTCGAGCTGGATCGGATAAACATCCAGTTCGTATTGCTCTGCAACATGCGAGATATGAGTGTCGTACTCCTCGATGAGTTCGAAGGTCCAGTCGGAGGGGCACGGCAACGGCCGTTTGTCGGCTACGTTCATTTGCACTTCCCTTTGCTGGGCGAGCCCATGCTCCTTGTGGCGAGCAGCCCCGGCGGCAGGTCCGGGCGCTTCGGCGTCTTCGCGGTGGCCGGGCTTGCGCTCGTCACCGTGTTCACCATGATGCCCTTTTTCGTGGCCGCTCGTCTTCCGGCGCTCCGGCTGGTAGCCGCGCGCCTCATTGTGCAGGTGGCGTGTCGTCATGAGTGCTCCACCTGCTTTTCGAAAAGCTCCCGGAACACCGGGTAGATGTCCGCCGCGGTGTCGACTTTTTTCATCGCCAGATGCGGTTCGGTGAGTGCGAGCTGCGCGTATTCAAGCCAGAGGTTCTGCTCCTCCGGCGTCACCTGAATATACGCAAAATAGCGCACCTGAGTCAGTATGTCATCCGCGAGAATCTTGCGGCATTTGGGTGAATCATCAGTCCAATTGTCGCCGTCCGAAGCCTGTGCGCCGTAGATGTTCCAGTCGCTGGGCGAATAACGGTCCTCGATCACTTTTTTCATCAGTTCCAGCGCGCTCGACACGACCGTGCCGCCGCTTTCGGTGGAATGAAAGAAGGTGTCCTCGTCCACTTCCTCGGCGCGCGTGTGGTGGCGAATGAAGACCACCTCGATCTTTTCGTAATTGCGCTTGAGGAACAGGTAGAGAAGGATGAAGAAGCGCTTGGACAAGTCCTTGCGCTGCTCGTCCATCGAGCCCGACACGTCCATCAGGCAGAACATCACCGCCTGGCTCGACGGTTGCGGCTGCTTCACGCGATTCACGTAACGCAGATCGAACGGGTCGATGAACGGAATGCGCCAGATGCGCCCGCGCAGGTGATGAATCTGCTCTTCGAGCACCGCGATCTCTTCGCGCCGGTCGGCAGGGTCGGCCTTGAGCGCTTCGAGTTGCTCTTCGAGTTCGTGCAGTTCGTTGACGAGCGGCGCACCGAGCGCGATGCGCCGGCCGAGCGCACTGCGCAGCGAGCGTACGACGTCGATGTTGTTCGGCGTGCCCTCGGCAGCCCAGCCCGCGCGGATGCTCTTCCACGTAGGCACGGCCATGAGATGGGTTTTGACGAGACGCGGCAGTTCGAGGTCGTCGAAGAAGTACTGCATGAATTCTTCGCGCGAGAGTTCGAACACGAAGTCGTCCTGACCTTCGCCCTCGTTGCTCGCCTGGCTGCCGCCACCGCCCCCGCCGCCCTGTGGCCGCGGAATGCGGTCGCCGCGAATGTAGTCCTCGTTGCCTGGGTGAACCATTTCGCGCTTGCCGCCAGGGCCGTGCCGGAACGACGGCTCCGCGATGTCCTTGCGCGGGATGGTGATGCTCTGGTTGCTTTGTATGTCCTTGATGCTGCGGTCACGCACCGCTTCCGAAACGGCGTGACGAATATAGTTCTTCACGCGGCGCAAAAAGCGCTCGCGGTTAGCGATGCTCTTGTTCTTTCCGGCTAGCCTGCGGTCGATGATTTGATGAAGCACATTCAGTCTCCCGCTCCAGTTGCGAATGGGCGAGGTGCGCAGTGTTCATTGCCGCGTCCGCCATCGTGCGTGCCGCGTTCACCCGCTCATGGCCACGCCGCCTACGCCCCGCCTGGGGTCCGCTTGCGCCGCCGCAAAACTGCGGCAGCGCATTCGGACGGTAAAGCCTCTACGTTCACGACGACTTGCGCACCCGCAGATACCAGTCGCAGAGCAACCGGACCTGCTTCGGCGTGTAGCCCTTCGCCACCATGCGGTTGACGAAGTCTTCGTGCTTGCGCTGCTCTTCCGCCGAGCCTTTCGCATTGAACGAGATGACCGGCAAAAGTTCTTCCGTGTTCGAAAACATTTTCTTTTCGATCACCACGCGCAGCTTCTCATAGCTGATCCAGGCCGGATTCTTGCCGGCATTGGCGGCACGCGCGCGCAGCACGAAGTTCACGATCTCGTTGCGGAAGTCCTTCGGGTTGCTGATGCCCGCGGGCTTCTCGATCTTCTCGAGCTCGGCATTCAACGCCGCGCGGTCGAAGCTTTCGCCCGTGTCGTGGTCGCGGAACTCCTGGTCCTGAATCCAGAAGTCGGCGTACGTGACATAGCGGTCGAAGATGTTCTGCCCGTATTCGGAATACGACTCGAGGTAAGCGGTCTGGATTTCCTTGCCGATGAACTCCGCGTAACGCGAGGCCAGCACGTCCTTTACGAACGACAGATACTTCTGTTCGGTTTCCGGCGGGAACTGCTCGCGCTCGATCTGCTGTTCGAGTACATACATGAGGTGCACTGGATTCGCGGCCACTTCGGTCGAGTCGAAGTTGAACACGCGCGAGAGAATCTTGAACGCGAAGCGCGTGGACACCCCGTTCATCCCTTCGTCCACGCCCGCGAAGTCGCGGTACTCCTGGTACGACTTCGCTTTTGGATCGGTGTCCTTGAGGTTTTCGCCGTCGTACACCTGCATCTTCGAGAAGAGACTGGAGTTCTCCGGCTCCTGCAAGCGCGTGAGCACCGACATCTGCGACATCATCTTCAGCGTGCCCGGCGCACACACAGCCTCGGCCAGTGACGAATTGCGCAACAGCTTCTCGTAGATCTTCATCTCTTCCGAGTAGCGCAGGCAGTACGGCACCTTCACCACGAAGATACGATCGAGCAGTGCCTCGTTGTTGCGGTTGTTGCGGAACGCCTTCCACTCCGACTCGTTCGAGTGCGCGAGGATGATGCCGTTGAACGGAATCGCCCCGAATCCTTCGGTGCCCTTGAAGTTACCTTCCTGGGTGGCCGTGAGTAGCGGGTGCAGCACCTTGATCGGCGCCTTGAACATTTCGACGAATTCGAGCAAGCCCTGATTCGCGAGACACAGGCCGCCTGAGTAGCTATACGCGTCTGCGTCGTCCTGTGCGTATTGCTCGAGCTTGCGGATGTCCACCTTGCCGACGAGCGACGAGATGTCCTGATTGTTTTCGTCGCCAGGCTCGGTCTTCGCAATGCCGATCTGGCGCAGGATGGACGGGAAGCGGCGCACCACGCGGAACTTGCGGATGTCGCCGTTGTATTCGTGCAGGCGCTTCACCGCCCACGGGCTCAAGATGCTCCTCAGGTAGCGGCGAGGTATGCCGTATTGCTCTTCGAGTATGGGACCGTCTTCGTCGTAGTCGAAAAGCCCTAGCGGAGATTCGTTCACGGGCGAGCCCTTGATCGAGTAGAACGGCACGCGCTCCATGAGCTGCTTCAGACGCTCGGCGATGGAGGACTTGCCGCCGCCCACCGGACCGAGCAGATAGAGAATCTGCTTCTTCTCTTCGAGTCCTTGCGCCGCATGGCGGAAGTACGCGACGACCTGCTCGATCACGTCTTCCATGCCATAGAACTCGCGGAATGCGGGATACACCTTGATGACCTTGTTCGCAAAGATGCGCGACAGACGCGGGTCGTTGCGGGTGTCGATCTGTTCGGGTTCGCCGATTGCCGTCAGCATGCGTTCGCCAGCCGTGGCGTACGCATTGGGATCTTCCTTGCAGAGCGCGAGATACTCCTCGAGCGAGAACTCCTCCTCTCGCGTTTTTTCGAAGCGGGTCGCGAAGCTGCTGTAGATATCCATGCTACCTCCTCGCCGAGATCTGCGACCGATGTCGTGCGCGGCGCGCTATTCGGAAACGACATCGCTCAAATTCATCCTAAACCCTTTTGAAATTTTTCGCACCGTTAAATCGCGCCGGATGTGCCCTCGAAAGCTAAGCATTTTTGAGCGCTTGGAGGGCGCCAGACAACGACTTACAATGATCTTCCCCACTGGTGCAAATTTCAGACCGGGGTCACGCTCCCTCTCAAACGCTGTGCCGCGTGTTGGCCAATTCTGTCGGGCCGGGCATTCGCAGCAACAAGCTTTTTACCTGATGTTCGACCGGTTTTCGCCTTGTCATCCGGCTTGTCCGGCGCAACGGCATACGCAGCGCCTCTTCATCAAACGCACCATTGCAGCGCCGGTGCACACCCACTCGTTACGATTTGTTCGCGAGCCCGCATAGCGCGCTCGCATTGCGCACTGCCACGCAATTGTTGTGAGCACGCGTCAATGCGAATTTTTTCCCTTTTTACGCGTCGATTCCGCCATCGTCGGTGACCTGCCGCGCATTCTTGCGCGGATGCGAGCCGACGCTGACAAGCCCTGTCGGCAGTAGTGGTTTTCCCGCTCCAATCGAACGACGCGCGAACGACGCGCGCACGCCTGCGATGAAGATGACGCGCGTGACAGGTTGCCAGGTTTACACCCATGAGGTGCACAGCGCGCACAAAAAAATAAAGCCGCCGCGCGATGCGCGCGGCGGCCGTTCGTTAGAACAAATGTGACAGGTGCGACAGTTACATGGCGCGCCCTGGGCTACCTAGACGAACTCGACTTCGACTTCCCCTAACCCGTCGATATGGCCGTGCAGGAGACCCGGTGTATCGATGCGGTGCGCACCGACATAGGTGCCGGTCGTAATGGTCCATTCGGGCTCGATCGTGATGCCCATTGCGGCGCAATGATTGACGAACCAGACGAGCAGTTCGCGTGGATCGCCAGCGGGGTTGCCCGGCGCCTCCGGCACGAGCGAGGCGCCGTCGAACGTCAGTTCGAGCTCGGGTGCTACAAAATCGAGCACGCGGGCAAGCGCTGGGTAGGGCAGCGCATGGCCGGTCACGAGTGCGCCATTGTTCTGTGCATCGGCGAGCTGGGCGAGCGGCGCGACGTTGGGCCACTGCGCGAAACGGCTATCGACGATCTCGATGGCCGGCAGGATCTGGCCGACGCGCGCGAGCACCTCGTCGCGCGCATAGGCTTCGGCGCGAGGGACGATCGGTTCCGAAAAGCGAAACGCGATCTCCAGTTCCACGAGCACGCGGAAGAAGTGGCGACGCTCGAAGCGCGCCGGCGAGGCGTGCACGAGCGGCGCCGGGATCGGCGCGCCGGAGGCGGGGCCGCCCGGGGCGCGCGCGCCCACCTTCCAGCCGCCCGTGGTCGTTTCGAGCCCGGCGAGCACCGCCTGCTGGATCGCGTAGGCCGTGGCCGCATCCGGCGGTATGCGCTCGGGTTCCAGCGTTTCGATCAGATGATGATGCCGGCGCGCATTCACGAGGCGTTGCGCGAGATCGTCATGCGTCATGTCGGGTTCCTTGTTTGTGCTGTCATGCGGCACCGGCGCTCGATGCCGGCGCAATCCGTCCTGCATGGCGCTGTGCGCCCTCCCTTGCTGTGCGGCGCGGGTCCTTCCCCTCCGGCGCCACCCCGTGCGGTCCGCTCGTGCGTGGGCACGGGCTGAACCGTCCAGCACAGCGCCATGCCGCTCGCGGGCACCGCTCGGCGCCGCAGTGTAGCGCGCCGACCGGGCCGCGCAGATGACACGGCTGACAATGTACCGTAACGGCGCGCGCATGGCGCACGGCGGGGCCGCACAACGGGGTCAAAGACGCAAAAAAAAGCCGCTGCGGCGCAGCGGCTGGCTATCGTGCGCGGACGGCCCGCGCGTCTGATCGGAAGAACTTCAGAAGGTTTCCCAGTCGCCGTTCGAACCGGCGCCCGACGCCACAGCACTCACGGGCGCGCTCGAGGCTGCCGCGGGCCGTGCGGCCGGCTGGACGGGAGCGGGAGCGGGAGGGCGGCGCGGCGCGCGCTTTGGCGCAGGCGCAGAAGCCCCGCTGGCCGATGCCGGGCGCGAGACGGAACGGGAGACAGAAGCCGCCCTGGCGGCTACCCGCACGGGCTGCACCGGCACCACGCCGCCCGCTGTGTCATCCAGGTTAAACACCGCGACAGCCTGGCGCAGGCGTCCGGCCTGGTCCTCGAGCGACTGCGCCGCGGCCGCCGCCTCCTCGACGAGCGCCGCGTTCTGCTGGGTCACCTCGTCCATCTGCGTGACCGCGCGCGCGACCTGGTCGATGCCCCCCGACTGCTCCTGCGAAGCCGCCGCGATCTCGCCCATGATGTCGGTCACGCGCTGCACCGCGGCGATGATCTCGGTCATCGTGCGGCCCGCCTCGTCGACGAGCGCCGAACCCGCCTGCACGCGCTCGACCGAGGTGTCGATGAGCCCCTTGATCTCCTTGGCCGCCGCCGACGCGCGCTGCGCGAGGCTGCGCACCTCGCCCGCCACCACGGCGAAGCCGCGCCCTTCCTCGCCCGCGCGCGCCGCTTCGACGGCCGCGTTGAGCGCGAGGATGTTGGTCTGGAAGGCGATGCCCTCGATGATCGTGATGATGTCTGCGATCTTCGCGGAGCTGTCGTTGATGTCGCCCATCGTGCCGACCACCTGATTGACGACCGAGCTGCCCTTGTTGGCGATTTCCGAGGCGTTAGCGGCGAGCGCGCTGGCCTGGCGGGCGTTGTCGGCGTTCTGCTTCACGGTGCCCGTGAGCTGCTCCATGCTCGAAGCGGTCTCCTGGAGCGCCGAAGCCTGCTCTTCGGTGCGCGACGAGAGGTCGAGGTTGCCCGCGGCGATCTCGCGCGTGGCGGTGGCGATCGATTCGGTGCCCGAGCGCACCGAGCGCACCGTTTCGGTGAGGCTGCGCTGCATTTGCGCGACACCGCCCAGCAGTTCGCCCATCTCGTCGTTGCGGCGCACGACCACGGGCCGGCGCAAATCGCCGGCGGCGATCGCATGGAAAGCGCCGAGCGCTTCGCCGAGCGGCTCCGCAATGGCGCGGCGCAGCGAGAAGAACGAATAGGCGGCCGCGCCAATGCCCACGAGCAACGCCGCGATGCACGCGATGCGCAGTTGCGAGAACGCGCCCTGGGCGTCGTCGAAGCCCTGCTGGGCTTGCGTCATCTGGAACTTGTCGAGCACGGCGTCGGCCTTCGAGAGCCCGTCGTAGGCCTCCTTGAGTGCCTTGGCGCCCGCCACGACCTTCGCCTGATCGCCCGACTGGACGGTCGTCATGAACTGGTCCGCGATCTGGTGCAGGGCGTCGCGCCGGGCCTCGACCTCCTGGGCGAGGCGCGCTTCCTCACCGTCGTGCGGCAAGGCCATGTACTTCTTCCAGAAGTCGTCCGACACGCCACGCAGCATCCGCGCGCGATCAATCGTCGCGGCGGCGTCGGACGTACCCAGTTCGAAGGCGGCCCGGTCGAGTGCGAGACGCTCGCGCGCCGCGTAGATCTCGGCCAGGTTGACTGCGTGCGAACTGGGCATCTGGTCGGTGAAGGTCTCGCGATACGCGTCGTTCGAACGCGTGAGGCCCAGCAAGCCGACAGCACTGATCGCGACAATCAACGTCGCCAGAAAGCCCATTGTGATGCCGATGCGCGCCTTGATACTGATGCCCTTGCCCATGACTCCCCCAACGCTTGTGGTGTGGTCGGGCCCAGCGCCCGACATCGAGCTGTCGCTCTAACAGGCGTTTACGGCACAGGTTTTCATGGTCTTGAAATGTGTATATGGTATGAAGTATTGTTGAAATACATTCATGCATGGCGGGAATAACTCGCGCCGCGGCAGCTATGGCTGCAAGACGTGCAAATACGTTCAGCCCGCGAGTTCGGCGAGCGTTGGAATGGAAGGTTGAGCGCCCGCGCGCGTGACGGAAACCGACGCCGCACGCAATGCGAAAGCGATGGCTTCGAGCGCAGGGGCACCGACGGCCAGGCGCGCGGCCAGGCCGCCGATGAAGGTGTCGCCGGCCGCCGTCGTGTCCACCGCATTGACGCGTGGCGCGGGCAGATGGGCGGCCGCAGTGCCATCGAGCAGCACGCATACACCCTGCGCACCGAGCGTGACCAGCACGTTGCATGCGCCCGCCTCGCGCAGCGCCAACGCCGCGCGCGCCGCCTCTTCGGGCGTGCTCGCAGGCAAGCCGGTGAGCGCGGCGGCCTCCAGTTCGTTCGGCACGAGATAGTCGATGAGCGGGAGCCACTGCGCGGGCAGCGGCCCCGTAGCGGGCGCTGGATTCAGGATGGTGATCTTGCCGAGCCGCCGCGCGGCGGCGAGCGCGGCCGCCACGGCGTCCGTGGGTATTTCGAGCTGGCAGACCACGACGTCGGCCTGCGCGAGCACGGCCTCATGGCGCGCGATCGTTTCAGGCGTGACCTCGCCGTTGCTGCCAGCCACGATGACGATCGCATTCTGGCTCGCGTCGTCGACCACGATCAGCGCCACGCCAGTCGGCGCACCCGGCGACGTTTCGAGCGCGCCGCAGTCGATACCTTCTGCCACCAGCCCCGCACGCAATACCTCGCCGTTGCTGTCGGCGCCGACCCGGCCGACCATCGCCACCTGGGCGCCCAGGCGCGCCGCGGCCACTGCCTGGTTGCCACCCTTGCCGCCGGCCACCTGGGCAAACGCATTGCCCGCGAGCGTCTCGCCCGGAGCCGGCAAGCGCGGCGCACGCGCGACGAGATCCATATTCAGACTGCCGACCACGGCCACGCGAGCACGCGCGTCGGTCGGCTTTGCTGCATCAGTCGTCACGATGCCTCCTGAATGGCTAACGCCTGCGGTACGACCGCCCTGCCTCAGGCCGCGAGCGGCGCGTATTCCTCCGCGCCGACCCAGGGCCCCGTCGATTCACGAGCGAAGAGCGTAGGCGGCATGACGCGGCGCCGCGCCCTCGCGCCTTCCTCGCGCGCGTTCGCGATGCGCTCGATCAGCGTGAGCGCCGCCATGTCGCCGAGCGCGCGCGCCGGCTGGCCGACCGTCGAGAGCGCGGGCCAGGTGAAGTTGCCGAGCTCGATATCGTCGAAACCGATGATCGAGCAGTCGCCCGGCACGCGCAACCCGCGCTCGGCGGCCGCGCGCAAGGCGCCGATGCCCATCATGTCGTTGCCGGCGAAGATCGCCGTCGGCCGCACGCTGTCGAACAGTTGCGCCGCCGCGCAGTAACCGCCCGCGCCGGAGAAGTCGTTTTCTACGATCGCACCCGGCGCGATCTCCACACCCCGCTCAGACATGGCGCGCAAGAAGCCGTGCATGCGCATCGCGCTCACCGCGGTCGTCACCGGCCCGATGATGCAGCCAATGCGCGAGTGCCCGAGTTCGAGCAGATGCCGGGTGGCGAGCCAGGCGCCGCGCTCGTGGTCGATCTGCACGAGATCGGCGTCGAGTCCCTCGATGTTGCGGTCGATGACGACGATCGGCTCGCGGGTACCGGCAAGCGTCGAGGCCAGCACGGCGTCGTCACCGGCCGAGGCGACGATGAGGCCGTCGATGCGCTTTTCCTGCAGCACGCGCAGGTAGCTGCGCTGCTTGGCCGGGTCGTCGTCGGAGTTGCAGAAGAACACGCAGTAACCCTTGCGCGCGCAGGCGTCCTCAACGCCGCGCGCAAGCTCCGCGAAATACGGGTTGGTGCCGTTCGGCACGAGCAGACCCACGGTCGCCGTGGCACGCGCCTTGAGCGAGCGCGCCACCGCCGACGGCACGTAATTCAGGTCGAGGATCGCACGCTCGACCTTGGCCCGCACGTCCGCCGACACTGGACGCGAATTGTTCACCACATGCGACACCGTCGTGAAAGACACCCCCGCCACGGCGGCCACATCCTTGATCGTCGCCATATTTATGTTGCTCCTGCTTTTTTGCTGCCCTGTTGCTGCCGGCTCTCGGCGCGCCCGTTGTTGGTTTGGTCTGGCGTCGCGTCCCCGGTCATTTCCGCCGGCCCGCGTTGCGTTGCGGACCGCGCCCTCGAAAAATTTGTTATGCCCTGCTGCCTCTACGACTTCGCCTGCTGCGGTACGTGTCGAGCACGACCGCCACGACGATCACAGCGCCGGTGATGATGCGCTTGGTGGGCTCGTTCGCGCCGATCTGCGCGAGGCCCGCGGCCAGCACCGAGATGATCAGCACGCCGAAGAACGTGCTGATGACCGACCCGCGCCCGCCCATCAAGCTCGTGCCGCCGATTACCACCGCCGCGATCACCTGTAGCTCCAGCCCCACGCCCGCGTTCGGATCGGCGGCTTCGAGGCGCGAAATCTGGAACAGCGCCGCGAGCCCGGAAAACGCACCCATCAGCGCGAACACGATCACCTTGTACGGCCGCGGATCGACGCCCGCCAACCGCACCGCCTCCTCATTGGTACCGATACCAATCAGATAGCGTCCGAACACGGTGCGCGTCAGCGTGAGCTGCGCGATCACCATCACCGCCACCGCGATCAGGAACGCCGGCGAAATGCCGAATGCGATCGGGTTCGAGAGAAAGTCGAACGCGTCGCCGATATACGCCGTGCGCGAATTCGTCATCTGGTACGCAAGCCCGCGCGCCGCTTCGAGCACGCCGAGCGAGACGATGAACGACGGGATGCGCCAGCCCACCGTCACCGCGCCCGTGAGCGTGCCCGTGGCCGCCGCGGCGACGAGGCCGAGCAGCGCCGCCGGCAGCGCGCCCCAGCCCCACTTGAGCGACGCCACGCTCACCACCGAAGCGCCGAGCGCGAGTACCGAGCCTACCGAAAGATCGATGCCCGCGATGATCAGCACGAAGGTCATGCCCACGGCCATTACCACGAGATCGGGAATCTGGTTCGCGATCGTGATGAACGTATCGTACGTGAGGAAGTGCGAACTCAGCAGCGAGAACAACACGATCATCGCGATCAGCGCGAGCGCGAGGCCCAGGTAGTTCGACAAGCCAAAGCGCGTCCCCACGGGCTTGCCGCTCGCCTGCATCGCACGCGGCGCCGACTCCGGCGCGGCGGCCGGCACAATTTTGGCCGAACCGGTTTGCCCACTGCTTTCGTCACCCTGCGGCGACGGTTGCCCGCGCAACGGGTCGTTCGTCATGAAGCGCTCCCTCGTGGGTCGTCGTTTCGTTGCTGCAGCTTGCGCGTTTCTACGTGTGGCGGTACATCGCCCGTCCCGGGCAGATCGCACGCGTCGGCGACGAGCGCATCCTCGGCGCGTAGCCCCGCGAACGCAGCGGCCAGCAGCTTATCCTGGCTCCACTCGTCGCGACCGTAGATGGCCGTCATCTTCCCCGCCGACATCACGCCGATGCGGTCGCAGATCAGCATCAGCTCGCGCAGGTCGCTCGACACCACCACGAGCGCCCGGCCTTCGCGCGCGAGCGCGCCCATCAGCGCGTAGATGTCGAACTTCGCGCCGACGTCGATGCCGCGCGTAGGCTCGTCGAACAGCACGACGCGCATCGACTGCGTAATGTCGCGCGCGAGCCAGCGGCCGATCACCACCTTCTGCTGGTTGCCGCCCGAAAGCTCGCCCACCGGCTGCGCGGGTCCGGACGTGCGGATTCGCAGTGCGTCGATCTGCGTGCGCGCCAGCGTGTTCTCGCGCGCCGCGTCCACCACCCCATAGCGCGATACCGCGCCCACGTTGCCAAGCGTCACGTTCGCGGCGAGCGGCTGCGGCAACAGCAGCCCTTCGCCCTTGCGGTCCTCGGTGATGAGCGCGATACCGAGCCGAACCGCGTCGGCTGGCGAGCCGATCTGCACCGGCTCCGGCGTCGCGCCCGGCGTGGGCGCCAGCGCCACCGTGCCGCGCTCCATGCGGTCGGCGCCGTAGATGAGCCGCATCAGCTCCGTCCTGCCTGCGCCGATCAGTCCCGAAACGCCGAAAAGCTCGCCTGCGCGCACGTCGAACGACACGTCGCGCACGGCCTTTGCGCGCGTGAGCCCGTCCACCTTCAAGAGCGGCGCGCCGATGCGCCGCTGCCCCAGATCGATGCGCTCCCCGAGCTCGCGCCCCACCATCAGCGCGACGATGCGCTGGGGCGTGAGGTTTGCCATGGCGTCCACACGCACGAGCTTGCCGTCGCGCAGTACCGCGACGCGCTGCGCGATGCGTTCGAGTTCTTCGAGCCGGTGCGAGATGTAGACGATCGCCACGCCGCGCGCCTTCAGCCGCGCGATCTGCTCGAACAGCAGTTCGACCTCGCGAGCCGTGAGCATGGCCGTCGGCTCGTCGAGGATCAGCACGCGCATGTCGCTGCCATCGGCACCGTCGGCGCTGCCGATCAAATTGCGCGCGATCTCCACGAGTTGCTGATGCCCGATACCCAGCTCCCCCACCGGCGTGTCGGGGTCGATCGCCTCGAGCCCGACTTGCGCCATCGCGGCCCGCGCGTTTTCACGCAGCCGCTTGCGATCGATCCAGCCGAACCGCAGCGGCCCCGACTGCGGCAGGCGGTCCAGAAAAAGATTCTCCGCGACGCTCAGCGTAGGCAGCAGGTTCAGCTCCTGCATGACCATGCGCACGCCGAGCGCCTCGGCTTCGCGGCGGCTCGCCGGGGCGTAGGGGCGGCCCATCAGCGCCATGCTGCCCGCGCTCGGCGCCGTGAGGCCGCTCACGATCTTCGAGAGCGTGCTTTTGCCCGCGCCGTTTTCCCCCGTGAGCGCAAGCACTTCGCCGGCGTGCAGCGCGAGGCTGACGTCGGCGAGCACCGGCTGCTCGTAGGTCTTCCCGACGCCCGTAACCGTAAGCACGGCGGGCGCAGGTGACACTACGTCGGGGACATTTGCATCCATCACGATCCTGTAGTCGCGAGCCGCGCCGCCGGGTTCAACCGGTGAGTCGCGCCGCCCGGATACTGCGGGTCCGCACCGCCGCCGCACGCTCCGGTAGAGCGTGCATCGAACGGCGCGCTGGGCAGCGAATCGCCACACAGCGGAAGACGACCGCCCATGCGGCCATCCCGGTACAAATAACGGCTGCGCGGCGAGATTCTTGAGCGTTTATTGAGTTGCGCACGCAAATACCGCCGCGGCACGCCGTGGCGCCTGCCAGCGGCGCTTTACTTCGTGACGAGCACCACAGGCGTTTCGACGATGCCCGACAACTCCGACTGCTTCTTGTGCTCCTTGAGCGCCTTCAGGGCCGTGTCGATGCCGAACACGGCCTGCTTGGCCGCGTACTGGTCGGCGGTGGCGAGCACGCGGCCGTCCTTGAGCATGGGCTTGATGGCGCCAATGTTGTCGTAGCCGACCACGTACACCTTGCCCTGCTTGCCCGCCGCGCGCACGGCCGACACGGCGCCGATCGCCATGTTGTCGTTGCCGCACAGGAGCGCCTTGATGTCCGGGTATTCATTGAGCATCGCGGAGGCGACGGCGTTGCCCTTGTCGATCTCCCATTCGCCCGATTGCGTCGAGACGATCTTCGCGCCCACGGTATCCATCGCGTCCTTGAAGCCGGCGGTGCGCTGCTGCGCGTTGGTCGTGGTGGAGACGCCCTCGACGATGCCCACCTGGTCGCCCGATTTCAGGCGCTTGGCGAGATAGTCGCCCACGAGGCGGGCGCCCTTGCGGTTGTCCGGGCCGACGAACGGCACGTTCAGGTCCTTGGACTTGAGCACGTCGGCGTCGAGCTTGTTGTCGATGTTCACGACGATGATGCCCGCGTCCACCGCCTTCTTCACGACGGGCACGAGCGCCTTGGAGTCGGCGGGCGCGAGCACGATGGCGTCGACCTTCGAGACGATCATCTGCTCGACGATCTGGATTTGCGCGGCGGTGTCGGTCTCGTTCTTGATGCCGTTGGTGATGAGATCGAACTGGTCAGCATTGTGCTTCTGATAGTCCTTCGCGCCGGTCTCCATGGTGAGGAAGAACTCGTTGGCGAGCGACTTCATGACGAGCGCGACCTTCGGCTTGTGAGGCGCCTGCGCGCGGGCCGCGAGCGGCAAGGCGCCGGTCACGGCGGTCGTGGCGAGCGCGCTGGCGGCGAGGAGGATGCGGCGGCGAATGCGGGAGTTCATTTTTGGAAGTCTCCGGTTTGTCGGGCCCGGCTGGGCCCTGCTTTCTGGTTATGCGCAAACGTTTTCTGCCGGCCCATTCTCGGCGCAGGCGCTGAACGATGTCAACTCGGGTGTCGATGCGGCATCGCAGCAACCCGAAGCTGGCCCGCCCCGCCTCAGAGCCAGTTGATACGACGAAACAGGAAAAACAGGAAGATATCGAGCACGAGCATGGCAGCGAGGCAGATCTGGTAGCCAAACCTGAAATGTAGCTCCGGAATATGCTCGAAGTTCATGCCATAGATGCCCGCAATCATCGTCGGCACGGCGAAGAGCGCGGCGAACGAACCGAGCCGCTTCGTCACCTCGTTCTCCGCGAGCGAGATCATGCCGAGATTCACCTGGATGGCCGTGACGATCATTTCGCGGCGCGCGTCGATCATGTTGGACACGCGCCCGAGGTGGTCGTATACGTCGCGGTAGTACGCTTGCATGCCCACGCAGATCTGCGGAATGCGCCCGCCCACGAGCTTGCCGACGGCATCCACGAGCGGCGTGACGTGATGCGCCAGGATCACGAGACGGCGCTTGAGCGAATAGAGGTCCTCGATGATCGCCCGCGAGCCCGCGAGGTCGTGCTTGTCGAAGATGCGGTCCTCCAGTTCCTCGATTTCGGCGGAGAGCGTTTCGAGCACCGGCGCGTAGCGGTCGACCACGCTATCCATGAGCGCGTAGAGCACGAACCCGGAGCCTTCGCGCAGCAAATCGGGCTCGCGCTCGCAGCGTGCGCGAACGTCGGTGAAACCCTGCTGCGCGCGGTGGCGCGCCGAGAGCACGAAATTGGGGCCGGCGAATACGTTCACCTGGCCTATGATGACTTCGCCGTCGTCGTCGAGTTCGAGCGTGTGGAGCACGCAAAAGAGCGTGTCGCCGTATTCCTCGATTTTCGGCCGCTGGTTGCCGTTCATCACGTCTTCGATGGCGAGCGTATGCAGGCCGAACTCCTCCTTCATCGCCGCCATTTCGCCGGCGTCGGGATCCTTGAGCGCGACCCATACGAAACACTCGGGCTTCGCCAGATAGTCGCTGATGGCTTCGACAGTGACGTCGGCCAGTTTCTTGCCGCCTTGATACGCGACGCAGTTGATTAGCATGTTCCTTTTCTTCCGGGCGGCGGGTCGCGCCCGCGCCGCTTCGAGTTGCACCGGTTGCCAAGTGTAAGGTCTTCTGTCGACCGGCGGCGCCTGGACGGGATTCCCTGCGCCCGTCTGACGGGGCCTGACTGGCGCCTGAGCCCTGTCCGTGCCCGCTGTGCAACGGCGGCGGCCTGCTGGCGGCCGCCTTCCGGCCTACTGCGGGCCTACTGCGCGACGCGGCGCATGCCGATGCTGTCATCCTTGTCGAATGTGACGCTCGCGCGGTTGGTGTAGCGCGGATCCACGAGGAAGCGCAGCTCGATCACGGGATCGAACTGCGTCGTCACGCCGATGCGGTGCACGCCCGGCTTGAGGTAGAACGTGACGTGCTCGCCGTCCATGAGGTCGGTCACGCGCTCGCCGTCGATGTAGACGGGCGCGTCGCGAAATTTGACGATGACGTTGCGGGTGCGCTCGCGGCGCACGTCCACGGCCACGAGGCCCTCGCCCGGCTGGGTGTAGCCCGGCTTCAGGATGCGTTCGGCCGGTACGGGCTTGAATGGCATGGGCTGCGGCTGCTCCTCGGCGCAGCCGCCGAGTGCGAACGCGGTTACCGCCGTGACGGCGGCGGCGAGGCTCGCAATCGACCTGCGCGATGGCATAGGCGGCATGGGCGCTTTCCCGTTCTCGGACCTGCCGTACCCGGCCTGGCTCCTGGTTCGCGCCCATCATATACGTACGGGCGCCAGAGCGATCATCGTTGTTATATGCTGCGGGGAATGCGCGGCAGCGCTCGCAACCGGCATCAAGAGGAGGCAACGGCCATGTGGTACTTCTCGTGGATCCTCGGCATCGGCGTTGCGCTCGGTTTTGGCATCATCAACGTGATGTGGCTCGACGCCAACGGCAAGTTCCTGAACGGACACGGCCCCGGCCAGACCGGCCCGGAAAACGCTCCCTCTGGAGACACCGACACGCAACGCGGCGAGGCACGCCGCCCGTGACAAGACTGGTGTTCTTCTGCGGCCACGCCGGCGCAGGCAAAACGTCGCTCGCCAAACGTCTGTTCGCCCCGCTCGCACGCCAGACCCGTGAGCCGCTCTGCCTGCTGGACAAGGACACGCTCTACGGCAGTTATAGCGCCGCCGCGATGGACGCGCTCACGCACGACCCGAACGATCGCGACAGCCCGCTCTTCCTGCAACATTTTCGCGATCCCGAGTACCAGGGGCTCATCGACACCGCCCGCGAAAACCTCGAGCTTGACGTGAGCGCGCTCGTGGTCGGCCCGCTTTCGCGCGAAGTGCGCGAGCGCAAGCTGTTCGATCGCGCGTGGCTTGGCGTCGGGCAGGAGGTAGGGCTCACCGTGGTGTGGGTGCATACGAGCGAGGACACGGCGCACGCGCGCATCGTCGCGCGCGCCCATCCGATCGACGCCTACAAGCTCGCTCACTGGGACGAATACCGGCAGCGGTGCTTCATGCCGTCGGGCGCGCAGCTCGACGGCCTTCTGCTCTTCGACAACACCGCGCCCGCCGCGGCCGACTACGACGCATTGCTACAACGCATCGTGTCGGCAACGGCATCGACCTGAGATTTCAGGCCACCACCTTCGCGCGGCTGTCGAGCGTCGCGCCTTCGTACACCTGACCAAAGCGGTTCGCGAGGAACTGCTGGAGCGACACCTGCTCCTGGCGCACGAACCCGGCTTGCGGCAGACGCTTTTCGCGGAACAGATCGAGCACCGCGCACATGGCGCCGGCGGTGGTGATCTGGATCGCGCTCATGGGCACGCCGCACACCGTCTTCGCGAAGATCTTGCGCGTGAACACTTCCTGCACGAGCTTGCCGTCGCGCATGCCGGTCACGGTCATGAAGATGAGCACGACGTCCTGCTCCGTGGCGGGCACCGAGCGGCGCATGATGGACTTGAGCGTGTCGCGGTCGCTGGAAAGGCGCAGGTCTTCGAGCAGGAACTGCATGAGCGCGCGATGCCCCGGATAGCGCACCGACTTGTAGTCGAGCGACTCCACTTTGCCTGAAAGCGTCTCGCAGAGCGTGCCCAGGCCGCCCGAGGTATTGAAGGCCTCGTACTCCACGCCGTCGAGCGAAAAATGCTCGAGGCCTTCGAGCGGCTGCACCCACTGCGTGCGGCCGTCGCGGATTGCTTCGCACGGCTGGCAATACTCGTTGATGAGACCGTCCACGCTCCACGTGAGGTTGTACTTGAGCGCGTTGGTGGGGAACTGCGGCAGCGCGCCCACGCGCATCTTGACGTCGCGGATCTCGGTGAAGCGGCTCGCGAGCGCATGCGCCGCAATGCCGATGAAGCCGGGTGCGAGACCACACTGCGGCATGAAGACATGTTCGGAGCCTTCGGCGAGCGCGCGGATCGCGTGGGTCGCGCGCACGTCCTCGGTCAGGTCGAAGTAATGGACGCCCGCGCCCTTCGCCGCCGAGGCGACGTTCACCGCCAGGTAATACGGCAGCGCGTTGATCAGCACGTCGTAACCTTCCAGCGCGCCGCGCAGCGCGGCGGCGTCGCCGGAATCGACACGCGCGGTGGGGATGCCCTGCGCCGCAAGCGGCTCGAGCGCCTTCGCATCGCGGTCGAAGGCCGCGACTTCGTAGTCGCCGCTTTCGCGCAGCATGTGGGCAATGGTGTGGCCGATCAGGCCGGCGCCTGCAATCGCAACTTTCATGTGTCATCTCCTTTGGTTTTCTATGCTTGGGGATGGGCAGCGCCCGCTCAAACACAGTCTAGGGAGAGACAAAAACGGTTCATAGACGCAAAACGATGCGTTTCGACCGAGATTTTCGTCATTATGACGATCAGTTTCGTCGAAATGACGAAAACGTTCCATTTCGATGGTGCATGCCTCGTCGTTCGGCCCGCATTTCAACCTTCGGTTTAGCCCTCGGTTCAGTCCATCACCGAGCCGCGATCGACCTTGCGCGCGAGCACGATCGACGTGGTCGTGCGCTCCACGCCGGGCATGCCGCCGATCTGGTCGAGCAGGTCGTTGAGGCGGTCGGGCGAATCGGCGCGCAGCCACGCCACGTAGTCGTACTCGCCGCTCACCGCGCATAGCAACTGCACTTCGGGCATCTTGCCGAGGCGCTTTTGCACGTCGGGCCCATGGCGCGGCGCGATGATGAGCCCGACCCATGCCTGCAGGCTCGCATCGAGCACGTCCTGGCCCAAGCGCACGCCGTAGCCTGCGATCACCTGTGTGCGTTCGAGCCGCTCGATGCGCGCAAGCACCGTGGTGCGAGCGACGCCCAGGCGCCGTGCGAGATTCGCGACGCTTTCGCGCGCGTTTTCCTGCAGCAGCGCGACGAGGCTGCGGTCGAGGTCGTCGAGTTGATCGAGGCGCGGAGGTCTCATCGGGCGGCGGTCTGTATGGGAAGTCTGAACGGCGTCATTATCGCGCGTGGCTGCGCGCCCCGGGCGGCGCTCGCGGCTTGCAAGCCATGCGCGACGGGTATTTCCACGCGTTTCGTTTGTAAGCAAGTGTCGCAGCCGGGGCGTGGCGTAGCGAGAACGTGGTACTAATATCGGCTGCAGCCCTTCTGGCCATGCTACCCGCTACGAAATGATTCAAGGAGTCACAATGAAGAAAGCTTTCGTCATCCTTGCCGCCTCGCTCTCGATGAGCGGCGCGTTCGCGCAAAGCGCCGCGCCGGCCGCTTCGGCAACCGCCGCGGCCGCGTCGAGCGCCGACGTGCGCGCCGCGCAGCATCAGCAGCGCGTCGAGGAGCGCATCACGTGGCTGCATACGCAGCTCAAGATCACGCCCGAGCAAGAGCCGCAATGGAAGACGTTCGCCGACGTCATGCGCAGCAACGGCGAGACCATGTCCAGTCTCTTCAAGCAGCGTGCGGAAAGCGAAAACTCGCGCAACGCGCTCGACGACATGAAGCAGTACGCGCAGATCGCCCAGGCGCACGCGGACGACATGCAGAAGCTCGTCTCGGCGTTCGAGCCGCTCTATACCAGCCTCTCGCCGGAACAGAAGAAGCTCGCCGATCAGTCCTTCCGCCACGGCAATGAGCACGGCCCGTCGGGCAAGCCGATGAAGCCGAAGCACAAGGGCCACGCCAAGCCGTCCGCAGGCGCCGCAGGTAGCGACACCGAAGCGGCCAGCACGCCGGCCGCGCAGTAAGACGGAGTCAGGCGCACCCGCCAATCGGGCCACGCTCCCATGCGTGCGCGACGGCCCGATCCAGGGTACCCTTGCGGACCGCGCGACGGCCGGGCAGTTTCGCCCGGCCGTCGCTTTTCTGGAAGCCGTTTTTTGTCAAGCAGGTCCGCTGCTGCCGCCATGATTGAACTGACCCAAGTCGACCTGCGTGTCGACCCCGCCGCACAGCGCGTCGTCAAGGACGAGACCGTGAGCGTCGAGTTCGCAGCCCTCGCCGGCGAGCTGATGAGCCTGGAAGGGCCGAACCGCTATGCGCCAGGCGACGCGATCATCACCGGTTCGACCGGCGATCGCTGGGTCGTATCGCGCGATCGATTCGATGCGAAGTACCTGCCGGGAAGCGACACCCTCGCCCACGGCGACCCAGGCGCGTATCGCAACCGCCAGGTCGTGGTCCTCGCAAGGCGCATGGACGAGCCGTTCACGCTCGTGCGTTCGGCCGGCGGCGACAGGCTAAGCGGCGTGGCCGGCGACTGGGTCATGCAATACGCGCCCGGCGACTATGGCGTCGTGCAGGCCGCACGTTTCGCCAAGGTCTACAAGCTCGCCGACTAAGTCTCAGCGCAACGCCGACCGGGCGCGATGCGCCCGGCGCTTCAAGCAAACCCTTTACGCAAATTCTTCGTCCAGCGCGATCGTCACCTCGCGCGGCACGTCTTCGCCCTTCGCGTGCTGTTCCTCGAGCGATTCGATCGTCGTCTCCACGTAGACTCGCAACACCGCGAAGCTGCGTGAGCGCAGCCGCGGCGGCAATGCGCGATAGCGTGCGAGCGCGGCGGGCGCGATTGCGACCGTGAGCGCCATGCGGCGCGCCTTCGAGCCGAAGCGCATCGCCACCCAGTGCACGACCAGTTGCGGCACGCCGCTCTCGTTCGGCTCTTCGGCAAAGCGCGTTTGCTCGGGAAAGATGTCGGCGATCACGCGGGCGAGTTCGTCGAAATCGGGGCTCGCGCATTCAAACAGATAGGCTTCCATTGACGCCAGAATAAAGTAGTGAGACGCGCGCACTCACGCCGCGCGTGCGACGCGCCGCTGCGGGCGGCACGTCCTGAAAAGCACGATGGCGACCACGACGGCCGCCACCCCATACAAACCGTCCACGGCCACGAGCGGCGCGAGTTGCGCCTGGTACATCGCGGCAGGCACGTCGATGAGCGCGTGCACGAGGATCGCGAGCGGCAAAATCCCCTTCCATCCCGCGCGCACACCGCGCCACATCAGCACCGACAAGGCAATCTGGAACACGAACGCGGCCGTGCGCTCGAGCGCAAACACGCCGGCGAAAAGTGGCGAAAGGCTAGCGAGAATCAGATGCAAGCGCAAGACCGAGTCCATCGTGAGATTGGAGAGATGCTCGTCGAGATCGCCGCGATTCGCGAGCACCGCGAACACGATCCATTGCAGTTGCACGAGCACGCCGACGAACCACGCCTCCGCACCCGCATGGCCGATGCCGTAGCCGAGCGCCGCGCTGTCAGTGGGGGCGTTGGGCTTGCGTGCGCTGCGGCGCGCGATGATCCGCATGGCGATATAGCGCCCGACTTCCTCGCACACGCCCGCGGCGAACGCGCCGTACAGGACAAAGAAAACGGGATTCGAAAGCACCTGCGCGGCGGCGGCGTTCTCGTGCAGCAGGTAGTCGTTGATGGCGCGCTCGATCACAGTCGCGAAAAACGCGAAGATGGCGACGCCCGCGATCGTATCGCGCCAGTCGAGCGCGAATGGCACGCGCAGCCGGCGATAGAGCGATACGGGCAAGGCGGCGACGAACAGCGTCGCGAGCGAGAGGCAGACGAGCGTGACCGGAGCTACGGACATGGGCTTCCTTATGACGTTCGGCACGCACGCACGCGCGCCGCAGCCCGAATGATCGCAGATATCGGCGCCTGCGCGCAGCCCTGGCTGCGCACGAGACCAGGAATCGCACCGTCGGACCTCTCCGTCAGGACGAAACGAGTGCCCGCGCCATAGTCACCCCAGCGTCGAAGCCCTCACCACCAGTTCGCCCTCGAACGCCGCCGCGCGCGCCTTGGGCGCCGCGCCCTCGATGCGCTCGTGCAGAAACTCCACCGCGCGATAACCAATCTCGCGCGTAGGCTGGCGGATCGTCGTAATGCCGGCAAGCTCGGCCCACTCCGGATCGTCAATGGCGACGAGCGCCACGCGCTGTTGCCACTGCGCGCCGAGCGCCGCTTTCAGATGCAAGGCGAGGCGCAGCGCCACCGGCGCGTTGGCCGCGAACAATGCGCAACGCGCACCGCGCGCGAGCGCCTGGGCCACGTGGGTGTCGAGCGTGGCGAGCGCGGCTTGCACGGCGGCTTCATCGTGGAGATCGAGCACGTGCGTGAGGCCACGCGCCGCGCCCTTCGTCGCCTGCATCGACTCGCGAAACGCCGCTTCGCGCTCGCGCCGCGAACTTACCTGCTCGAACGGCTGCACGACGAACACGATGTCGTCGTAGCCACGCGCAAGCAGATGCTCCGTGCCGAGGCGCACGGCCGCCGCGTTGTCGAGGCCGACCATGTCCGCATCCAGGCCGTCGACGGTACGGTCGATCAGCACCGCCGGAATGCCGCCGCTGGCCACGGGTTTCAACATCGATTCACGCACGCCGAGTGCATTGACGATCACGCCTTCGACGCGATACGTGGTGAGCAGCTGAAGATAGCGCCGCTCCATGTCGATTTCGTTCGCCGCGTGGCAGATGAGCGGCATGTAGCCGAGCGCGTGACACGCCTCCTCCACGCCCTGCAGAATCTCCACCGAATAGGGATTGGCGAGATCGGCGAGCAACAGGCCGAGCAGACGGTTGCGGCCGCGCTTGAGGCCGCGCGCCATCTGGTTGGGGCGATAGTCGAGCCGCTCGATCGCCGCTTCGATGCGCGCGCGCAGGTCGGGCGAAAGCACGCCCAGCTCGCCGTTCAGATAGCGCGAGATGCTGGTCTTGCCGGTGCCGGCTTCACGCGCGACGTCGCTGATGGTCGCGCGGCGCGGCGCCGTGGCCGCGGCGCCCTGTTCAGCGTGATCCGTGCTGCCCGGACCCGCGCTCATCGCGCGAGCACGTCGCGGTTGACGACGTTCACGTCGAGCGTGCCAGCGAGCGCCGCGACGAGGTTCTCCGCTGCGCAGCGCGCCATCGCGTGACGCGTCTCGTGCGTCGCCGAGCCGATGTGCGGCAGCGCCACCACGTTCGGCATGCTCAGGAGCGGCGACGCGGGATCGATCGGCTCGCGCTCGAAAACGTCGAGGCCCGCGCCGTGGATCGTGCCCGCTTCGAGCGCCGCGATCAGCGCTTGTTCGTCGACGGTCGCGCCGCGCGAGGCGTTGATGAGAATCGCGCTCTTCTTCATCTTCTTCAGCTGCTCTGCGCCGATCAGGTGGCGCGTGGCGTCGGTGAGCGGCACCTGGAGGCACACGAAGTCCGAGCTTGCGAGCAGTTCGTCGAGTTCGACGCGGCGCGCGCCATAGTTGCGTTCGGCCGCTTCGTTCGGGCTGCGGTTCGTGTAGAGCACCTTCATGTTGAAGCCGAGTGCCGCGCGGCGCGCGACGGCGCCGCCGATGCGCCCGAGCCCCACGATGCCGAGCGTTTTGCCCTGCACGTCCACGCCGAATTGCGCCGCGCCGATGCTGCCCTTCCAGTGGCCCGCCTTGACCCAGTCGGCCAGTTCGACCACGCGGCGTGCGCTCGCGAGGATGAGCGAGAACACGGTGTCGGCCGTCGATTCGGTCAGCACGTCGGGCGTGTGGGCGAGCACGATGCCGCGCTTCGTGAGATCGGGCACATCGAACTGGTCGTAGCCCACGGAGATCGTGGAGAGCGCCTTCACGCGCGAACCGTCCAGCATCGCCGGTGTGATCTTCACGCTCGCGCCGATCGCGCCGTCGGCGTCTTTTAGCGCGGCGGCGAGTGCGCCGGGCTGGTCGGCGTCGACATCAATCAGTTCGGCATGCTCGCGCAGATAGTCGGCGACATCGGCGGGCAAGGCTTTGTAGACAACGATTTTCGGCTTCATAAGTGCGCTAGAAAAGAGAGTTATTTTCCGTGTGCCGGCGATGCATAACCACGGGCGGCGTCGCGCTGCGGCTTGACGGCGAGCGTGAGGCCCACCGAAACGAGCAGCGCCGCGCTCATGAACGCATAGGATGCCGCAGGCGAGCCCGTCGCGCCATTCAGATACCCGACCACATAGGAGCCGACGAACGAGCCGAGCGCGCCCATGCTGTTGATCAGCGCCATCGCGCCGCCGGCGACGTTCTTCGGCAGCAGTTCCGGCACGATCGCGAAGAACGGGCCATACGGCGCGTACATCGCCGCGCCCGCCACTACGAGCAGCGCGTAGGATACCCAGAAGTGCGTCGAGCCGAGCGCGTAGGAGCCCGCGAAGGCCAGCGCGCCGACCAGCAGGAACGGCCACACGAAGGCACGGCGATTGTCGAGCTTGTCCGATGCCCACGAGGCGGCGAGCATCGCAATGGTCGCCGCGAGATACGGCACGGCGGAGAGCCAGCCCGTTTCGACCATGCCGAGCGCCGAGCCATTCTTCACGATCGAGGGCAGCCACAGCACGAAGCCGTACACGCCAATGCTCCAGCAGAAGTACTGCGCCGAGAGCAGCATCACGGCAGGCGTGCGGAACGCCTCGGCGTAGTTGCGCACCGGCTTGATGGCGGCCTGCTCGGCGCGCATCGCGGCGTCGAGCGCGCGCTTTTCATCGTCGGAGAGCCAGGTGACCTGTGAGGGCTTGTCGCGCACGAGGAACCACCAGCACACGGCCCACACGACAGCCGGCACGCCTTCGGCGATGAACATGTGGCGCCAGCCGAAGGCATGCACGAGATAGCCCGAGACGACCGACATCCACAGCACCGTGACCGGATTGCCGAGGATCAGGAACGTGTTGGCGCGCGAGCGCTCCTTCTTTGTGAACCAGTTGCTGATGAAGATGAGCATGGCGGGCATCACGGCCGCTTCGACCACGCCGAGCACGAAACGGATCGCCATGAGCGACGGGATGTTCGTGACGACGCCCGTGAGCGCCGCGCAGCCGCCCCACAGCACGAGGCTCGCGAACACGAGCGTGCGCACGCTGCGGCGCTCCGCATACATGGCGCCCGGCAGTTGGAAGAAGAAGTAGCCGAGGAAGAACAGCGCGCCGATCAGCGACGAGAGCGCCGGGCTGATACCGAGATCGCGGTTGATGCCGGCCGCCGAGGCGAAGCCGTAGTTGGCGCGGTCGAGATAGGCGAGGCTGTACGTGATGAACACGACGGGCATGATTGCCCACCAGCGGCGCGGTGCGAGCGAGGTTGAGGTCATCGGTGTCTCCAGTTGATTGGGGCTCGGTACCTGACAGTGCCGCCCTCTGGTCTCATGTCATCTGGCGCGCCGCATGCGAATACGCTTTGCGTGGCGCCCCTTGTTCCGCTATGCGGCTGCCGCGGCAGCCTGCGTTTGCGCGCCTTCGAGCGCGTCGAGCTGCGCGCGCGTCGGCAACCCTTCCGAGTCGCCGATCACCTGGACGGCCAGCGCGCCGATGCGGTTGCCGCGAGCGACGGCCGCGGCAAGCGGACGCCCCTCGAGCAGCGCGCTCACCACGCCCACGGCGAAGCCGTCGCCGGCGCCCACGGTATCGACCACGCACTCCACGCGCTGCGCCGCAACGCGGCCCTGCTCGCCTTCGGCCGTGGCGTAGTACGCGCCTTCTGCGCCGAGCTTCACGATCACGCCGCGCGCGCCGCGCGCAAGGTAGAACTGCGCGATGGCTTCCGGGTCGTCCGAGCCCGTCAGCACGCGGCCTTCACCGACGCCCGGCAGCACCCAGTCGGCGAAGCTCGCGAGTTCGTTGAGCGTGCCGACCATTTCGGCTTGCGAGCCCCAGAGCGTTGGGCGCAGGTTCGGGTCGAACGAGATCGTGCGGCCCGCGGCGCGCATCTCGTGTGCAAGCTTGAACGCCAGTTCGCGCGACGACGAGGAGATCGCGGGCGCCACGCCGCTCAGGTGCAGATGGCGCGCGCCGAGCACGTAGTCGGCCTGATAGTCGCGAGCCGAGAGCTTGCTCGCCGCCGAGCCGCGGCGGAAATATTCGACAGCGGGATCGCTGCCGTCGTCGTTCCTCGACTTGAGCTGAAAGCCGGTCGGAAAGCGCGTGTCGGTGCTCACGCAGCGCGCGTCGATGCCTTCGTGCGCGAGCACGTCGCGCACGAACTGGCCGAACGAATCGGCACCCACTCGGCTCACCCAGCCCACCTTGAAACCCAGGCGCGCGAGGCCGGTCGCGACATTGAGCTCCGCGCCCGCTGCGCGTTTCGTGAAATGCGCGACCTGGGCGAGCGGCCCCGGCTCCGTGGCGACGAACATCGCCATGGCTTCGCCGTAGGTAATGACATCGAGTGCTTCGGTCATGAGATGCGTTCCTGATGAATCGTATGGGGAGCCTGGGGCTCGACTTCGAGGCTTCGCGCGGAGCTCAAGCGGCCGCGAGCCACTCGACGTAATGTGCGGCGGCGGCGTCCACGCGCGCCGGATCGAACGGAAACTCGATGCCGCGCGGCACGTGCGTCGGCAGCAGTGCGAGTGCGGCGCGGCACAGCGTGTCGTCATCGCCCGGCGCAGCGGCGAAGCGGCGCGCGCCCTCGCCCACCACGGCCTTGCAATGGATGTATTCGACGTACGGCGCGAGCGCGGCGGCGGCGAGCAGCGTCGGCTCGCCCGGCCATTGCCAGTTGCCGATGTCGAATGTCATGCCGATCACACCCGGCGCACCGCCATCGCGCAACGCGTTGAAGAGGCCGATGAACTGATCGAGCTTACCGCCCTGCTCGAGCTGGCCGTTCTCGACGACGACGCGCGGGCCGTTGCTCGCTGCAACGGTGTCGCCGGTGCGCGCGCCCAGTTCTTCGAGCAGGCTCGCGAGGCGCGCCGCGCTGGCGTCGCCTGCGAAACCGCCGAGTTGCAGCTTCACGAAACGCGCACCGAGCGCACGTCCCGCGGCGACCGCGGCGCAAAGTGCCGCCTCGTCGAGCGCGCCATCCTCGCCGTACAACGCGTCCGGCGTAGACCAGACGCGCCACAAACCCTCGCCCGCAAGCGCCGTTCCGAGCGCTCGCAACGCTTCGGGCTGCGCGTCGGCATCGTGCATCAACTCGCGCCGTACCTCGAACGCCTGCGCGCCCGCGCGCCGCGCCGGCCGGCTCCACGCCGCGTGACCGTCACGCCAGATTGCCTGCGCGCCGAACGCGCTCGCCACGATTGCTACTTCCGCCATTGCCTTCTTCCTGTTGCCTGCCACCGCGCACTTTGCTTTTCTTGGAACCGGTTCCAAATCTCGCCCGAAAAAAAGCGCCTGTGCGCCGGTTGATTAGGCCGGATAGTGCGCGCTAGCGGTTCGGGCCGCCATTCTGGATTGCCCTGGGTCAGGTGGATCAGGCTCCCGGAACGTCCGCGAGACACAGTTCCAGGAAGCGCTGCGCGACGCGCGAGGCCGCGCCCGCATGCGGCACCAGAATCGAAAAGCGCCGCGCAAGCGGTTCTGGGCCAAGGCTGATCTGCCGCAACGCGCCATTTTCGTGACGCATCGACATGGCCGAGACGAAGCCGATGCCCATGCCCGCCCGCACCGCCTCCTTCACGCCTTCCACGCCTGCGATCTCCAGCGCCACGCGCATGGGCACGCCCGCGCGCGCGAACGCGCGCTCGACCATCTGGCGCACGCCCGACCCATCCTCGCGCAGGACCAGCGGCCACTGCGCGAGCGCTTCCACCGTGATGGCCGGCATCGGTGCGACCGCCTCCCCTTGCGCGTCGAGCTGCGACGCCAGCGCGTGAGAGCGAGGCACGATCGCGACGATTTCGTCCTCGAGCCATGGATGCACGGCGGTATCCGGCGGCAACTGCTCGCCCACCGGACCCTCGATCAGCGCGATATCGACTGCTCCGAGCGTACCCACGACGTCCGTCGTATTCCCGCTCGACGTTTCGAGCTTGACCTGCGGATAGCACCCGTGGAATTGCGCCACCAGATACGGCAGCCGGTAGCTCGCGGGCGTGGTGGTCGCGCCGATGCGCAGCGTGCCGCGCTCGAGGCCGCGCAACGCGTCGCGGTAGGTGAGCGCGTCGCGCCAGGTGTCGCGCAAGCGCGCCGCGTAGCCCGCGAGCTGTTCGCCCGTGGGCGTGAGGCGCACGCCCCGGCCGTCGCGCAGATAAAGCGGCTCGCCGATCTCCTCCTGCAGCAGCCGCAACTGGCCCGAAACGGCCGGTTGCGACAGATGCAATGCCAATGCAGCTCGACTGATATTGAGATGCTCGGCGACGGCAGCGAAAGTTATCAGTTGTTCCGGGGTCATCGTGGAAAACCATCGTGTTGTCCTATATATTACTTCACAAATCACGATTTTTCATATCGATATATCTAAATTAGGATTAGACCATTCGATAGCGACCTGTTCGCTACCCCATTTTTCGACCGGCTCGCCCGGTAGAGAGAAGAGAGGCCGTCATGTCTACACCCAGTCTTGCGCACGCGTTGCCGTCCACCCGCGGGCAGCTCAACGGCGTACTGTTCGTCGCGCTCTTCGCGGCAGCCGTCACGAGCATCGCCTCGCTGCCCGCGATCGCCGGGCTCGGCATGAGTCCGCTGATCGTCGGCATCGTCGCGGGCGCGATCTATGGCAATGCGCTGCGCGACGGCATGCCCGAAAGCTGGGCCGCCGGCGTGAACTTCTCCGCGCGCAAGCTGCTGCGCATCGCCGTGGCGTTCTTCGGGCTGCGCGTGAGCCTGCAGGAAATCGGCCAGGTCGGCGTGCCGGGGCTCGTCGAATCGGTCGCGATCGTCGTGAGCACGCTCGTGATCGGCACCTGGGTCGGCATGAAGCTCCTCAAGCTCGACCGCGACACCGCCATTCTGACTGCGGCCGGCAGCGCGATCTGCGGCGCGGCGGCCGTGCTCGCCTTCGAATCCACGCTGCAATCGAAGCCGCACAAGAGCGCCATGGCAGTCGGCAGCGTCGTGCTGTTCGGCACGCTTTCGATGTTCCTCTACCCGGTGCTGTTCCGCGCAGGCTGGCTGCATCTGGATACGCTCGGCGCCGGGCTCTTCTTCGGCGGCACGATTCACGAAGTGGCGCAGGTGGTGGGCGCGGCGAGCAATGTGAGCCCGGAGGCCACGCACATCGCCACCATCGTCAAGATGACGCGCGTGATGCTGCTCGTGCCGGTCCTGCTCGTGCTCGGCGTGTGGCTCAATCGCGCCGCGCGCAGCAAGGCAGCAGCCGACGGCCACGCCAGCCACGGCGGCGCGCGCAAGCTCGCGGTGCCCTGGTTCGCGCTCGGCTTCCTCGCGCTCGTGGTCGTCAATTCGCTCCACGTGCTGCCCGAAACGGCCACCCACGCGGTCAATACGCTCGACACCTTCGCGCTCACCATGGCGATGACGGCGCTCGGCATCGAGACGCGCGTCTCGCAGATTCGCCAGGCCGGCCCGCGGGCGTTGACCGCCGGTTTCATCATCTACGTCTGGCTGGTCGGCGGCGGTCTCGCGATCACCTGGGGCGTGGAGCGCCTGTTCGGATGACCCGGCGCCCAAGGGCAGCGCGCCCCGACCCGATCCCCTGTGCGCCGGCGCTCCCGGCCACCGGCCCCGCTTGCGGCGGGGCTTTTTGCGTTTCTGCGCGCGGCACCCCAGCGCCGTCACGCGCGAACCAGGCGCGACGGTTGCGAGCGATACTGTGCGTTGCTGTCCGTTGCGTGGGCAGCGTCCGCGCAGGCCGTGGCGAGCACGGCAATGAACGCAAGGGGACGACCGATGGCATACGAACTCTATTACTGGGACGGTCTGCAGGGCCGGGGCGAATTCGTGCGGCTCGCGCTGGAAGAAGCGCAGGCGCCCTACGTGGACGTGGCGCGCGGCGAGAAGAAGGACGGCCTCGGCATCGGCGCGATGATGGGCGAACTGGAGAGCGCCGAGCCGTATCCGCCTTACGCCCCGCCCTTTCTCAAGGACGGCGACCTCATCGTGCCGCAAACCGCCAATATCCTTTTCTATCTCGGCGCGAAGCTCAAGCTCGCGCCGCGCGACGAGGGCTTGCGCATCGTGGCGAACGGCCTGCAGCTCACGATCGCGGACCTCGTGACCGAGGCGCACGACACGCATCATCCCATCGCGAGCGGGCTCTATTACGAGGACCAGAAGGACGCAGCGAAGGCGCGCTCGGCGGATTTCATCGCGCATCGCATGCCGAAATTCATGAGCTATTTCGAGCGCGTGCTCGCGCAGAATCCGGACGGCCCGCGCCACATGGTGGGCAACACGCTCACCTATGTCGATCTGTCGACGTTTCAGATCGTCGAGGGCCTGCGCTATGCGTTTCCAAAAGCGACGAAGCATTTCGCGGATCACTACCCGCATGTCGTCGCGCTGCGCGACGCCGTGGCGAAGCGCCCGAATATCGCCGCCTATCTCGACTCGGAGCGGCGGCTGCCGTTCAACGAAACGGGGATCTTCCGGCACTACCCCGAACTCGATCGGGCCGTGCGCTGAGTGCGCGCGGGCCGTGGATGGTGTCCGCAGCCGCGCGGTTTCATGCACGCGGCGCGCAGTTGCCGCGCAGTTGCCGCAGCGCACCCGTTATGCTTGCCGCCGCACGTCGCGCTCCGCGCACGCGCGGCTTTCTTTCACCCGTAACCTGACCCGCCCGCCGTGCTGTCATTCCTGCTGAAACTGCGCACCCGCGCCCGCGATCTCTTTCGCCTGTCCGACGCCCATACGATGCTGATCTGGTCGGTCATCGTCGGCGTTGCGGGCGCGTTTGCGACCGTGATCTTTCGCGAGGGCATCGCGCATGTGCAAATGCTTTTCACGGGCAGCGAAGGCAGCCTCGTCGAGATGGCGCGCCATCTGCCGTGGCACCGGCGCATCTGGATGCCAGCCGCAGGCGGCTTCATCGCGGGATGTCTGCTGCTGCTCGCGCGGCGCAAGGCGCCCAGCAATAGCGGTAAGGCGATCCATGCCGACTACATCGAGGCGGTGGCGATCGGCGACGGCGTCATGCCCGTCGGCACGAGCATCTGGCGCAGCCTCTCGTCGCTCTTCACGATCGCGAGCGGCGGCTCGATCGGCCGTGAAGGCCCGATGGTACAGCTCGCCGCCCTCGCCGCCTCGCTGATCGGCCGCTGGGTCCACTTCGATCCGACGCGGCTGCGCCTGCTCGTCGCGTGCGGCGCGGCGGCCGGTATCACCTCGGCGTACAACGCGCCCATCGCCGGCGCCTTCTTCGTGACCGAAATCGTGCTCGGGTCCATCGTGATGGAAAGCTTCGGGCCGATCGTCGTCTCCTCGGTCGTCGCCAACATCACCATGCGCGAATTCGCGGGCTACAAGCCGCCTTACGAGATGCCCGTGTTCCCGCCGGTGACGGGTGTCGAGGTGCTGCTCTTCGTGGCGCTCGGCCTCCTGTGCGGCGTGCTCGCGCCGCAGTTCCTCATGATGATGGCCACCGCGAAGAAGGGCTTTGGCCGCATCAACGCGCCGCTGCCCCTGCGGCTCGCGCTCGGTGGCCTCGTAGTCGGCATCCTTTCCGTGTGGACGCCCGAGGTCTGGGGCAACGGCTATAGCGTCGTGAACTCCATCCTCCATTCGCCCTGGACCTGGACCGCGCTCGCCACGGTGCTCGTCTTCAAGCTCATCGCGACGGCCGCGACGGTCGGCTCGGGCGCCGTGGGCGGCGTGTTCACGCCAACGCTCTTCATGGGCGCCGTGCTCGGCTGCCTGTTCGGCCAGGGCATGCACGCGCTCTGGCCCGACGGAACCTCCGCGCCGTACGCCTACGCGATGGTGGGCATGGGCGCGTTCCTCGCGGGCGCGACCCAGGCGCCGCTCATGGCCATCCTGATGATCTTCGAGATGACGCTGAGCTACCAGGTGGTGCTGCCGCTCATGCTCTCGTGCGTGGTTGCGTATTTCGTCGCGCGCGCGATCGGCAAGGCGTCGATGTACGAAATCACGCTGCATCGCAACCGCGAGGAGGCCGAGCGCATGCGCCTGCGCATGACGCAGATGCGCGAACTGGTGCGCCCCGCGCAGACGGTCGTGCTGGGGAGCGCTACGGTGCAGGAGATGACGCGCGTGTTCCTCGAGTATCCGGTGAAGTACCTCTACGTGACCGACGAGGCTGGGCGCTTTCTCGGCGCGGTGGCGCTGGCCGACATCACCTCGGACCTGCTGCAAAAGCGCGACACCTCGAATAAGCACGCCCGCGACTATCTGAAGCCGACCTTCGACGTGCTCACGCCCGACATGCCGCTCGCCGTCGGCCTGCAGCACTTCATGTCGTTCCAGGGCGAGCGCCTGCCCGTGGTCGAAAGCACGCGCGAGCCGACGCTCGCGGGCGTGGTGTACAAAACTTCGCTCCTCGACGCCTATCAGCGCATGAACGCCGAGCGGTAGGCGAGGCCAGCGCGCGAGGCGTGTGGCAAAGCGCGACGGATTTTCTAGAATCTAGAGGGAAACACGCTACGCGGCCGCGCTGTGCGCCCGCGTACGGACGCGCGCGCAGGAGGCAGCGAGAATCGACGCGGGGATGACCGGAGCGAAGATGAGCGAACCCTCACTCGAAGCCGTACGCCGCGACCACGCGGGCTGGATATTCGTGCACTTGCAGGGCGAGCCTTACGACCGCGGCGAGCAGCACGGCAAATTGCTTGCCACCGAAATACGCAACGCGATCCGCACCGCCCGCTACCTCGCGAAATGGGACACGGGTGAGGACTTCGACACCTTCATCAACGCGGCGATCGTGCAGTTCGCGCCGCGCCTCGACACCGAATTCGCCGACGAGATCCAGGGCATCGCCGACGGCGCGGGTCTCAAGTTCGCCGAAGTGCTCGCCTGGAACGGCTACATGGACCTGCTGCAGAGCTGGTGGCCGGTTCATGTCGCAGCGCAGCAGGCGCCCCTGGGGCAATCCGCGGTGCGCCCGTGGCGCGGGCGGCGCGGCCACCACTGCAGCGCCTTCATCGCGACGGGCAGCGCGACGCGCGGCGGCCGCATCGTTATGGCGCACAACTCGTGGGACCGCTACGCGGCCGGCGACGCCTTCAACGTCGTGTTCGATATCGTGCCCGACTCGGGGCACCGCATCCTCATGCAGGGCCTGCCCGGCTGCATCTCGAGCCTCACCGACTTCTGGATCAACGGCGCGGGCCTGATGGTGACGGAGACGACCATCTCGAACTTCGTGGGCTACCGCGCGAACGGCGCCCCGGAGTTCTATCGCTCGCGCCGGGCAACGCAATATGCGTCGAGCATTGCGCAATGGTGCGAGATGTTCGCGCAGGCGAACAACGCGGGCTATGTGAACAGCTGGCTTCTCGGCGACATCAAAACGGGCGAGATCGCGCGCTATGAACTGGGCCTGCAGCACGCGGGCTTCGAGAGCACGAAAGACGGCTTCTACAGCGGTTTCAACACGGCAACGGACCTCAAGATCCGCAACCAGGAATGCACCGGCGAAGCGGACGACTACACCGACGTGCGCCGCAACGGCGCGCGCCGCCTGCGCTTCATGCAACTCGTGCAGGAGCACCGCGGCGCGATCGACGCCGAACTCGCCAAGGCGATGATCGCGGACCACCACGACGTCTACCTCGAGCGCAGCGACAACCCGTGCTCGCGCACGATCTGCGGCCATCTCGAACTCGACGACGCGCGCTTCGGCGGCGCGGACCACGGGCCGTTCAACCCATGGGGCGCGAACGACGGCAAGGTGGTCGACAGCGAAATGGCGCGCGATCTATCGTTCTGGGCGCGCTGGGGCCATCCCTGCGGCCGCCCGTTCGACGCCCAGGCGTTCATGCAGCGGCACCCGCAATGGAACTGGCTCAACGGTTATATGCGCGACCGCCCGTCGTGGCCCTGGACGCGCTTCGAGGCGCTGCGCGGACCCTCCCTTTAGTCCCGCGTAACGGCCGCGCCGGCAAAAAAGCACGCGCGTTCGAGACGTGTCGACGCATTTCCTGCCATTATGGTATTTCCGTATGCGCCTCGCGCACATGAGCCGTCCAGGCGGCTCGTTGCGCGTTCGCGTAGCAGCGCGCCGGGCCGCCCCGGCTGGCGCGGCTGCCTGCGCCGCCACCAAGGCTGGCGGACGCGGTACGGCGCTTGCTGCGACCTGTGGGCCGCATGAGAAAGGAGGTCGAGCGATGAAAACCTCGACACTGATGACCACCGTGCTGTTGTCGGCGTCTTGCTTCGCCGCTCCGGTACGCACCGCGCAGGACTCACCGGTCGCCCAGGCCAGCGCTCACATCCCGCTCGCAAATGGACTGTCGCACGCCTACGACGCCCCCGTGGCGCCCCCCGCCCCCAACGTGCCCGTGACCGTGAACGGTCCGCAACGCTGGGAGTACCTCACGCTGCCCAGGTCGCATCGGCTGGACAAAACGCTAAGCCCGGACCTGCACGAGCAGACCTGAGCCTGACCGGTACACCGCTTGCGAACAAGCGGCAAGGCAATGCGGCGCATGAGCGGCAAATGAGCAGTGCGTGCACACGCCGCGAAGGCGTGCGAGGTGGATTGTGTATGCTTGAGGCGCGGCGCTAGCGCTGCGCGCTGCAATGCAAACACAAAGCGCGAACAAAATCTGAACAAAATCCGCACAACAAACGAGACGACGACGCGGACCGCCAACGCCGGCCGCCCGCGCAAAGGACGCCACGCATGTCAGCCTCTCGCATTCCCGACGAACCCATCGATCTGCAATTCGCCGACGTGCTGCGCGAAGTGCGCTGGCCCGCCAACAAGGACGAACTCGTGGACGCCGCGCGCGAGGCCGGCGCCAGCAACGAGGTGCTCGCCATCCTCGACGGCATGCCCGAGCAGGACTACCAGGACGTCGCGTCCGTTACGCGGCTGATCGGCAGCAACTACGGCCCTGGCCTCGGCGCCTGAATCGCGCGCGTCGTGGGCTGCGTGCGCGCTGGGCTCACGCGTCGCGGCCGAACACGACGCGCGCGAAAAAAGTCCCCAGCACGGTTTCGACGACCGGCGGCGTGACATGCTGCGGATCGGCCGTGGCCAGAAACTGCACCCCATCGCACAGACCCATCAGCCCGACCGCGAGCAAATCCGGATCGAGCGGCACTGGCGTGCCCACGCGCGCCGCAAATTCCTCGATATACACGGCAAGACTTTCGCGCTTTTCCTTCATGAACGCGTTAAAGCGCGTGCGAAAGCGCGCGTCGCGCGTGGCCAGCAGCTTGGCTTCCACCCACAGCAGGAAGACCTTGTTGTCCTGCGGCATGCGACTGTAATAGGCGAGCACGCGCGCCTCCATCTGCTCGCGCGAGACCTCGGTCTCGAACATGGCGCGCAGATCGGTCTGCATGGCTTCGTGATCGCGCCGCAGCAATTCCACGAGCAGGTCCGACTTGCCCGAAAAGTTCGAATAGAACGCGCCGCGTGTGTACCCCGCCGCATGCGCGATGTCCTCGACGCTCGTACCCACGAACCCTTTTTTCATGAACATGGCCTGCGCGGCGTCGAGCAGGCGCTCGCGCGTCTGGTCGCGGCTTTGTTCGCGGGTGAGTCGGATGCGCTTCATGGCGTGGGGCGTCGTTATGTGTCGCGGATTGACGCGAGTCTAGCACTGAAACATTCCTCGGATTCAGTTTCGCACTCAGATACAAGGTTGTATTAGAATCCGACTCATCATCCCAAGTCCGGGTGTGCGCGCGAGCCGCGCCGCGCCCGTGACTCAACGGTGGCGCAACCGGCCTGGCGGTTTTGTGGTCTGCGTGCGCACCCAGCCTATCGAGGTCCAGGTGAATCGTTGCGGTCGTGGCGCACCGAGCAGGATGCGCAGTGGTACCGGTAAATTCAGTGCGCCGTGGCGGCATGCCGCGAATGTGCTTCTCGTGCTCGGCGTTGCCGCGCTGGCTGCCTGCGGCAAGCAAAAGGAAGCGCCGCCGCAGCCGCGCCCGGTCGTCTCGATGACCGTGCACCCCGACGGCGGCGGCGTGAGCCCCGCCTACCCCGGCGATATCGAGGCGCGCAATGCCACGCCGCTTTCGTTTCGCGTGAACGGCAAGATCATCGAGCGCAGCGTGCGCCTTGGTGACAGCGTCAAGCCCGGCCAGACACTCGCGCGGCTCGATCCAGCGGACTTCGAAAAGAACGCGGCAAGCGCACAGGCCCAATTCGACGCCGCGCAGCATCGCCAGGCAGCAGCTCGATCGCGACACGGCCCAATCGGCGGCTAATCTCATCGCCCGCGCACAACTCGAACAGACCCAGGATGCGTACGCATCGGCCGCGGCCCAGCGCGATCAGGCGCAGCAGCAGCTCGCGCTGGCAACGAACCAGTTGCGCTACACACAGATCGTTGCCGACCACGCGGGCGTCATCACGGCCGAAAACGCCGATACCGGCCAGTACGTGCAGGCCGGCCAGGCCGTCTACCAACTCGCGTGGAGCGGCGACGTCGACGTGGTCTGCGACCTGCCCGAGCGCGCCGTGGCCGCGCTACACACCGGCGACACCGCACAGGTCACACTCGGCGCCCTGCCCGGCCGCCACTACACGGCGCGCCTGCGCGAACTCGCCGCCGCGGCGGACCCGCAAAGCCGCACGTGGCGCGCGAAGCTCACGCTCGAACATCCCGATGCCGACGTGCGTCTCGGCATGACCGCCAACGTGGCGTTCGCGGCCCCGAGCGAAGCCAACGCGCCGGCGGTCTTCACCGTCCCGGCTACCGCGCTCTTCCACGACGGCGAAGCGGCCGCCATCTGGGTCATACACGCGCCCGACGACGTGCTGCAGTTGCGGCGCGTGAGCATTGCGCGCTACGACGCGCGCACGATCACCGTGGCGGGCGGATTGCAGGACGGCGAGCGCATCGTGCTGCAAGGCGTCCACACGGTCCACGCGGGCGAGCAGGTGCGCCCGGTGGCGCCGCTGCATCCCGAGGACTTCGCGTCATGAGCCAGATGACTGGCTCGGGTCCCGGCTCCGATCACGAAGAGGGCCGCTTCAACCTTTCGGCGTGGGCGCATCGGCATCGGGCGCTCGTGACCTTTCTCGTTGCGCTGGCAACGATCTTCGGCGCGCTCGCCTATACGCGTCTCGCGCAATCGGAGGACCCGCCCTTCACGTTCCGCGTGATGGTCATCCAGACCTTCTGGCCCGGCGCGAGCGCGCGCCAGGTCGAAGACCAGGTGACGACCCGTATCGGCCGCAAGCTGCAGGAAACGCCTTATATCGACTTTCTGCGCAGCTATTCGCGGCCCGGCGAATCGCTCGTGTTCTTCACGATGAAGGACTCCGCGCCCGTGAGCGAAGTGCGCGAGACCTGGTACCAGGTGCGCAAGAAGGTCGGCGACATTGCGTACACGCTGCCCCAGGGCGTGCAGGGGCCGTTCTTCAACGACGAGTTCGGCGACGTCTACACCAACATCTACGCGCTGGAAGGCGATGGCTTTTCGCCTGCGCAACTGCACGACTATGCGGACAAGTTGCGCGAGCAGCTGCTGCGCGTGCCCGACGTCGGCAAGGTCGATTATTTCGGCGATCCGCAGCAGCGCATCTACATCGAGATTCCGAACACGCAGCTCACACGCCTCGGCATCTCGCCCACGCAGCTCGGCCAGGTGATCGGCGCGCAGAACAGCGTCTCCGCCGCGGGCACGCTCACGACCTCCGACGACCGCGTGTTCGTGCGTCCGAGCGGCCAGTACGAGGACCTCAACGCAATCGCCGATACGCTGATCCGCGTGAACGACCGCACGTTTCGCCTGGGCGACATCGCCACGATCCGGCGCGGCTACGACGAGCCGCTCGCCACGCAAATGCGCTTCCAGAACCAGGCGGTGCTCGGCATCGGCCTCACGATGCAGCCGGGCGGCGACGTGATCCGCCTCGGCAAGGCGCTCGACGCGCGCGTCGAGCAGTTGCGCGCGCAACTTCCCGCGGGCCTGAAGCTCGTGGAGGTGTCGAGCATGCCCGATGCCGTTTCGCGCTCGGTGGACGACTTCGTCGAAGCCGTCGCCGAGGCCGTGGGCATCGTGCTGCTCGTGAGCCTCGTTTCGCTGGGCGTGCGCACGGGCATGGTGGTCGTCATCACCATTCCGATCGTGCTCGCCGTCACCTCGCTCGCGATGTACCTCTTCGGCATCGGTCTGCACAAGGTTTCGCTCGGCACGCTCGTGCTCGCGCTCGGCCTGCTCGTGGACGACGCCATCATTTCCGTCGAGATGATGGCGGTGAAGCTCGCGCAGGGCTGGAACCGCACGCGCGCCGCCGCATTCGCCTACACCAGCACCGCGTTCCCGATGCTTACCGGCACGCTCGTCACCGTTTCGGGCTTCTTGCCCATCGTGCTCGCGAGGTCGAGCACCGGCGAGTACACGCGCTCGATCTTCCAGGTTTCCGCCATCGCGCTGATCGCTTCGTGGTTCGCAGCCGTCGTGCTGATTCCGCTGCTGGGCTACCGGTTGCTGCCGGAGCGCAAACCCGATCCGAATGCGGCGAACGCCGCCCATGGCGACGATCACGAGCACGAAATCTACGACACGCGTTTCTATCGGCGCCTGCGCGGCTGGATCGGCTGGTGCATCGAGCGCCATGCCGTCGTGCTTGTACTGACCATCGCACTCTTCGTGGCCGCGCTCGCGTGCTTCAAGCTCGTGCCGCAGCAGTTCTTCCCGAGTTCCGACCGGCCCGAACTGCTCGTGGACGTGCGCCTGCCCGAAAGCGCCTCGATCGATGCGACGCTGCGCCAGACGAAGCGCCTCGAAGCGGCGATCAAGGGCCGCCCCGAGATCGACCATTTCATCGATTTCGTCGGTACCGGCGCGCCGCGTTTCTATCTGCCGCTCGATCAGCAGTTGCAGCAGCCCAATTTTGCGCAGTTCGTGATCACGACGAAGTCGGTCGAAGACCGCGAGAAGCTCGCAAGCTGGCTCGAACCGATGCTGCGCGACAAGTTCCCGGCCATCCGCACGCGTCTCTCGCGGCTCGAGAACGGGCCGCCGGTCGGCTACCCCGTGCAGTTCCGCGTGAGCGGCGACGACATCCCGACCGTGCGCGACATCGCGAACAAGGTGGCGGCGACGATGCGTGCCGATCCGCGCACCGACAACGTCAATTTCGACTGGGACGAACCGGCGGGACGCTCGCTCCACTTCCAGATCGACCAGCAAAAGGCGCGCGCGCTCAATGTCTCGTCGCAGGACATCGCCAACTTCCTGCAGATGACGTACTCGGGCTATACCGTCACGCAGTTTCGCGAGCGCGACAAGCTCATCGGCGTCGATCTGCGCTCGCCCGCGGCCGAACGCGTCGATCCCGCCCGCCTGCTCACGCTCGCCATGCCCACGCCCAACGGCCCGGTGCCGCTCGGTGCGCTCGGGCATCTCGCCAACGATCTGGAATACGGCGTGATCTGGTCGCGCGACCGGCAGCCCACGATCACCGTGCAGTCCGACGTGCGAGCGGGCGCGCAAGGCATCGACGTCACCCATGCGCTCGACGGGAAACTGGAGTCGATCAAGCGCGCGCTGCCGCCCGGCTACCACATCGAGGTGGGCGGCTCCGTGGAAGAAAGCGCGAAGGGCCAGGCGTCCATCTTCGCGCAGTTGCCGGTGCTCGCCATCGCCGTGCTCACGCTGCTCATGATCCAGTTGCAAAGCCTCACGCGCGTGCTGATGGTCGTGCTGACCGCGCCGCTCGGTCTGATCGGCGTGGTGATCGCCCTGCTCGTGTTCGGGCAGCCGTTCGGCTTCGTGGCCATGCTCGGTGTAATCGCGATGTTCGGGATCATCATGCGCAACTCGGTGATTCTCGTGGATCAGATCGAAACGGACATTCGCGCAGGGCACAAGCGCTTCGACGCCGTGGTAGGCGCAACGGTGCGCCGCTTCCGGCCGATCATGCTGACCGCGGCGGCCGCCGTGCTTGCCCTCATTCCGCTCTTGCGTTCGAACTTCTTCGGGCCGATGGCCACGGCGCTGATGGGCGGCATCACGATTGCGACCGTGCTCACGCTGTTCTTCCTGCCCGCGGCTTACGCGGCCGCGTTCCGCGTGCGCAGCAGCGAGACTGACGAGACCGGCAAGACGCCGGAACAGGCATCATGAAGATGGATTCTTCGACATTGGCGTCGGGCGCGCGCAAAACGGCGCGTTTGCACGCGACACGTTTTCCGCTCGCGCCGGGCTTGCTCGCCGCTTGCGTCGCGCTCTCGCTGGCCGGCTGCGCGATGGGCCCGACCGGTGAGCCACCCGCCATGCCGCAGCCCGAGCACTACGGTGCGCAGGCGCAAGCGGCGCAGACGGCCGCCGCGCAGGGCGTCGCGCAGCAGTTCGTGACGGGCGCGGAACCGGTGCCGCAATGGTGGACGCTCTACGGCTCCGACGCGCTCGATGCGCTCGTGACCGAGGGGCTCACCAACAGCCCGAACCTCGCCGCCGCCGACCACAACCTGCAAGCCGCGCGCGAGCAGTTGCGCGGCCAGATCGGCAGCTCGCTCCTGCCGACCGTCGACGCCATCGGCATCGCGCAACGCCAGCAGCAACCCGCGATCCCGCAGTTCGGCATCGACCCGCTGCAATACGGGATTTTTGCGGGCTTGATCGACGTTCGCTACACCTTCGACGTGTTCGGCGCAACCCGCCTGAACAACGCGGCGCTCGCCTCGCGCGTGAACGTGCAGGCGTTCCAGTTCGAGGCCGCGCAGCGCGCGCTCGCGGCGAACATCGTGGCAAGCGCGCTCGGCGCGGCGACGCTGCGTACGCAGATCGACACGACCGAGCGGTTGATCGCACTCGCCAATGCTCAGGCCGACGACGTGCAAAAGCGCTACGCGCTCGGCTCGGCCTCGCGCACCGATCTGCTCAGCGCACAGCAGAGCGCGGCGTCGCTCGCGGCGAATCTGCCGGGGCTACGTCAGCAATGGGTCGCACAGCGCCACGCACTCGCCGTGCTGGTCGGCCGCACACCCGACCAGGCGCCACCCGACCTCGATCTCGCGAGCCTGAATTTGCCCACGCAGGTGCCCGTGGTCATCCCTTCCGAACTCCTGAGAACCCGTCCCGACATCGAAGCCGCCGAAGCCACGCTCAAGGCGGCCGCAGCTGGCGTCGGCGCCGCGACCGCGCAGATGTACCCGAGCATCACGCTTTCGGCGGCGCTCGGCCAGGGCGGCTTCAGCTGGCCGGTCGTGACTTCCGGCGCGGGCGCGCTGTGGGCGATCGGCGCTTCGCTTTCGCAGCCGATCTTCCACGGCGGCGCTCTCCTCGCGCAGCGGCGCGCGGCGTTGCAGTCCTACGAGGCGGCCAACGACACCTATAAGCAAACGGTGCTCACGGCGTTCCAGGATGTCGCCGACCGTCTCGCCGCGCTCGATCACGACGCCCAGGCCCTCGACGCGGCCAGTACCTCGGCACGCACTGCCCAGGGCGTCTACGAGGACACCAACGCGCGCTACAAGCTGGGCGCGGTGCCGTGGTACGCAGTGCGCCAAAGCGAGCAGCAATGGCGTAACGCGCGGCTCGACGAAATCCGCTATCGCGGCACGCGACTTTCCGATACGGCCGCCCTCTTCCAGGCGATGGGCAATCCGCCGGTCAACCCGGCGACGCTCGGCAGCGGGCGCGGGGCGGACACGGCCGCTGCCGCGCCTGCATCCGACACCGGAGCCACCGCGCAGGGCAAGTAACACTCGCGGTTTTCCGGGCGCGGTGGAGTACCATGTTCGGCAGCGCGCCGCGCACGATGGCGCAACCGCTTCATTGAGACGACACACCATGCCCCGCCCATCGCTCGACTTCTGGTTCGACCTGGCCAGCAACTACAGCTATCTGAGCGTGATGCGCATCTCAGCGCTCGCGGCGCGCAATAGCGTGGATGTCCACTGGCGACCCTTCCTCCTCGGCCCCATTCTCGACGCACTCGGCTGGGAAGGTCCACCCTTCGTCGTGCAGAAGGAAAAAGGCGCCTATGTGTGGCAGGACATGCGGCGGCAGTGCCGCAAATACGCGCTGCCGTGGCAACAACCCACCGAGTTTCCCCGCCGCACCGTGCTCGCGACGCGCATCGCCGTGCTCGCCGCCGACGAACTGTGGCTGCCCGACTGGTGCCGCACCGTCATGGCGCGCAACTATGGCGACGACCGTGAAGTCGATTCGCACGAGGCGGTCGCACAAATGCTCACCGCGCTGGGATTGCCGGCGCAGCGGCTCATCGAGGAAGCCGGCAGCGAGGCGAACCGACTGCGCCTGCGCGAGCGGACCCAGGCGGCTCGCGATCTCGGCATCTTCGGCGCACCGACGTTTTTCATCGGCGAGGAGATGTTCTGGGGCAACGACCGGCTGGAGGACGCGATCGAGGCGGCGCTCTGCGCGCCGCAAAACCGGGATATCGCGTAGCCCTCATCTCCGCGCTTCACTACCATAGGGCCATTCGTATTCCTGCATATTCAGGCCGTCACGTATTCGCGCGGTTCGCACAGCCAAACCTTCGGACTGCGTGATGACAGCGTGTTTTGAAGCGCGATGCCTCATACCGCTCGTCTGCGTACAAAGCCTTTGGCGTCAGGCAGTTAGCTTCGATATCCCAGGGTTATGAACAGGGGCTTCAACAAAAACTGTGGAAAAGTCGGCGCGAGAGTTACCCACAGATTTCGTTGACAGCCCTGTGGAAAAGCCCTGAAAAGCTCAACCAACTCCTTGGCGCACAAGGATATTCTGCTCACCAAACAAAACACGGCGCGCCGTTGCCGACGCGCCGTGTTTATCCTGCAGAACTCACCAACCCAGAATCAAGGCTTGTTCGACTCGAACAGATCCATGATCTGCTTCTTCTCCGTCGTGGTCACGCTCGGTGGTGTCATGCCGCCCGGACCCATGCTGCCGGTCGCGCCGCTCGCATCGCTCGCAGCACCTGCCGGATTCGCCGAGTCCAGACCGATGCTCGCCACGAAACCGTTACCCGGCGTCATGTCCGAGAAGTACAGTTCGTCGTTGATCGTCGTGAGGCCCTCGGGCATCGCCGGCTCTTCCTGCGGCACGCCGCGCAGCGCACGCTGCATGTACTCCACCCAGATCGGCAACGCGAGCTGCGCGCCGAATTCGCGGCTGCCGAGACTCTTCGGCTGGTCGTAACCCATCCACGCCACGGCGACCAGCGTGCGCTGATAACCCGCGAACCAGCCGTCCTTGGCGTCGTTGGTGGTACCGGTCTTGCCCTGCAAGTCGTTGCGATGGAGCACATTGGTGCCTGCGCCCGTGCCCGCCGTCGCCACCGAGTGCAGCAGGCTGTTCATCACGAACGCGTTGCGCGGTGAAAGCGTTTGCGGCGCATTCTGGCCCGCCACCAGCGGCTGCGCGCGCAGGACCGGCTGGCCGTGCGCGTCGTCCACTTCGGCGATCAGATACGGATTGATGCGATAGCCGCCGTTCGCGAACACGCTATACGCGCCCGCCGACTGCAGCGGCGTGACGAGGCCCGCGCCGAGCGCCATCGGCAGGTACGGCGGGGTCTTGTCGGCGTCGAAGCCAAAGCGCTGCGTCACGTAGTCCTGCGCGTACTTCGTGCCGATGTACGAGAGGATGCGGATCGACACGAGGTTCTTCGACTTCTGCAGCGCGAGGCGCATCGACATCGGCCCTTCGGGCTGGTCGTCGTCCTTCGGCTCCCACGCATCGCCGCCCGGCGTGCTGGGGGGGAAGTACAGGGGCGCGTCGTTGATGATCGTCGCCGGTCCGAGGCCCTTTTCCAGCGAAGCCGAGTAGATGAACGGCTTGAAGCTCGAGCCCGGCTGACGCCATGCCTGCGTGATGTGATTGAACTTGTTCTTGTTGAAGTCGAAGCCGCCGATCAACGCACGGATCGCGCCGTCCTGCGGCGTGAGCGAGACGAGCGCGCCTTCGACCTGCGGCAGCTGCGTGATCTGCCAGTTGCCCTTTGCGTCTTCCATCAGGCGCACGATCGAGCCGGGCCGAATGTGCAGCGCCTGCGAGGCGCGCGGCGAGAGCGCGGCCGCGACGAAGCGCAGGCCCTCGCCCGTCACCGTCACCGAGGTGCCGTCGAGTTGTTGCGCCGTCACCGACTTCGGCCCCGCGTCGGTCACGACCGCCGAGACGAGGTCGCCGTTGTCAGGGTGATCGGTGAGCGCGTCTTCGATGGCCTGTTCGCGGTCGTCGCCGTCGGCGGGCAGTTGCACGAAGCCTTCCGGTCCGCGATAACCGTGGCGGCGCTCGTAGTCCATCACGCCCTTGCGCACGGCCGCGTACGCGGCGTCCTGGTCGGCCGAATCGATCGTCGTCGTCACCGTGAGGCCGCGCGTATAGGTCTCGTCCTTGTACTGCGCATACATCATCTGGCGCACCATTTCCGCGACATATTCGGCGTGCACGTTATACTCGGTGCCGGCCGTCTTCGTCTGCAACGGCTCCTTGATCGCTTCGTCGTACTGCGCTTGCGTGATGTAGCCGAGGTCGAGCATGCGCTTGAGGATGTACTCCTGGCGAATCTTCGCGCGGTGCGGATTGACGATCGGGTTATACGCCGAAGGCGCCTTCGGCAGACCCGCGAGCATCGCCGCCTGGGCCACCGTGATGTCCTTCAGGTCCTTGCCGAAGTACACGCGCGCCGCCGCCGAAAAACCGTAGGCGCGCTGACCCAGATAAATCTGGTTCATGTACAGCTCGAGAATCTGGTCCTTCGTGAGCGCGCGCTCGATCTTGTAGGCGAGCAGCATCTCGTAGACCTTCCGCGTATAGGTCTTCTCGCTCGAAAGGAAGAAGTTGCGCGCGACCTGCATCGTGATCGTGCTCGCGCCCTGCGAGGCGCCGCCGTGCATCAGGTCGGCCACGCCCGCGCGCAGGATGCCGATGAAGTCCACGCCGCCGTGCTCGTAGAACCGGTAGTCCTCGATGGCGAGCACAGCCTTCTTCTGGATGTCCGGAATGTCCTGGAAGCGCACGAGTTGGCGCCGCTCTTCGCCGAACTCGCCGATCAGCACGTGATCGGCGGTATAGATGCGCAGCGGCACCTTGGGCTGATAGTTGGTGAGCGCGTCGAGCGATGGCAGTTGCGGTCCCATCACGACGAGCGCGTAGCCCAAGAGCAGCGCACCGACCACGCAGAGCGTGCCGATCAGGCCGACGAACCAGAGCGCGAGCGTGGTGCCGATGGAGCGCCGCTTCGGGCTCCCATCGCGCGGCCCGTTGCCGCCGGACTCATCGCCCGATTCAGGCCGGCGAGGCGGCTGGCGTCCGTTGTTGAAGGAGGGTTCCCGATCTTCGTTCGGGTACTGCGGTGAAGGCGGTCGTTTGATGATAGGCATGACTGGAATGATGGACGCGTCTCGCGCGCGCCGGCTGCGCGCAACTCGCGCGCATGGATCTCGACCACGGCGTCATGGCGCCAATGCGGCATACGACGTCGCCGGCTCAATCCCGGCGACGCGGCGCGACCGGCAACGCCCCCGTCCGGCCGCGCGGCGCGCACTACGGCACGCCACAGGCGAATACACGCCTGTTCAGGCGCCATTCGCGAAATGTAACAGCGCATTCTAAAGAAATCGCGGGCGCCGGGTCGCGCTTTTTTTGTAAGAGTTTCTTGGGAAACGCTTCCTGCCCGACTTTTTAGGGGCTCGGCGCTCGGTTGCGTCGTTCGTGGCTTTATGCGCGAAACATTTCGTAATTACGCCATTTGTCGCGTGACAATTAGACGCCGATCAGCTCTTGACGGCAGATTCTTGCAGGCAGGGTTGTTCCTATCCGCGCACCTTCCAATTGCGCATCGGCGCACTCGTCTTATGATGAAAGATCTGCTACACGCCCCTGTCCGCGCCCAGGCGAGCACGCATCCATTCTTACAAAAAGCTGTTGCGCAGGCAGGCAAACCGACGTCATACGAAGCCGACCCAACGGCCCGTCGATCATGAACAAGCCCAGCGAACGCATCGTCGTCTTCGTTACGCCCGCGCAAAAGCGCGCGATCTCCGCCACCGCCGACGAGCTTGGCATCAGCCTCAGCGAACTCATGCGCCGTGCCGTGATCGCGTTCAGCGCCACGAGCGATCAGGTGAAGGCCGCGAGCATCGTCGACAGGCTCAACGCGCCGCGTCAGCCCGACGCCCTCGCCCAGGTGCTCCAAAAGGCGGCGAAGCCGCTGCGCGCAGGCCGTTCGGGCGCGATCCGGCCGCCCGCGGGCGCGGCAACGGCCATCGGCGCGAACGAAGCGAACGCCAACGCGCAAAAGGATAGCGAAGCGGCAGCGGCCATTCACGATGACGCCACCCAAAAGGAAACGCCTCAGGCGCCAATCGCGCCCCTGCCCGCCGCGCACACCGACGAGGCGGACGTGAGTCATGCCGCGCGCGAAATCGCCCAGGCTGTCGCCCGACTGAGCGCCGAAGCGGCCGCCGCAGCGGAAAGCGCCGCACTCGACGCGGCCGCTGCGCAATCGCTCGACAATGAACCGCTGCAGCCGCTGAGCTCGGCGCCCTTCGCACGCTCGCGGCGCGACGTAAGCGATCCACGCGACGAAGCCCGCAGCGACGACGCCGCGCCCGAAGGAGGCAAATACGCCTGACACGGGCCGCGTCCGCGCCGCCCTACCCACGTCACAGTCGGCTTAACGCCCGCTTACACACGCGCCCGCGAGCGCCGTGCGGGCCCAATTCCTTTAAGTCCCTTTTAAGACGGCCCGTGGTGTAATATCCGCGATCGATGGCGGCGCCCGGCCTGCAGCGGTGCTTCGAGCGGCGCAGCCGGGCCCCGTTCTGATGAACACACGCGTGCAAGAAAACCCGTTCACGCTATTGCAATTGCCGCACTCGCCCCGATTTGCGCCGTGCATGGGCGCCCGGCGCAAAGCGGCGTAAGCTGGCAGATGGATCAGCCATTTGGCAGCCGGCTGGCGCGTGAAACCCAACCGCATGCACGCACCTCGGCCCACCATGGCCGATCTCATTTCACTGGAGGAATTCATGTCGCTTTTCGACTCCATCTCCCGCACCGTCAAGGGCCTGCTCAACGACGCGGCCGACTCGGTGCAGGATCCGTCGCGCGACGCGCGCCAGATCGTGCGTGAGCTCGACGACAGCATCGCCCGCGCGGAGAACTCGCTCGTCGAGATCCAGGCGCAGGTCGCGACACAGCAAAGCAAGCGCGACGTGGCCGCCGACAAGGCGAAGAAGTACGAAGACGGCGCGAAGCGCGCGCTGCAATCGGGCGACGAAGCGCTCGCACGCGAAGCGCTCGGCGCGCAGCAAACCGCCGAAGCCGAACGCGACGCGCTCGCGGGCGAACTCGCGAAGCTCGAACCGTCGGTCGATCAACTGAAGCAGCAGATCGACGACATGCGCCAGCGCCGCAACGATCTGAACGCGCGCTCGAACATCCTGCAGGCGAAGCAGCAGATCGCCCAGGCGAAGGATGTCGCGGCCACGGCGCTGGGTGGCATCGGCGGGAAGAATCTCGATGGCGACTTCCAGAAGCTGGAAGAGAAGGTCGCGCTGTCGAACGCACGCTCGGACGCCCGCCTGAATTCGTCCGACCAGTCGAGCGGCAAGGCGCTCGAAGACAAGCTCGCGGCGCTCAACAAGGGTCCGTCGGTAGACGAGCGCCTCGAGGCGCTCAAGAAGCAGATGAACACGCCGGCACAGTAAGCAGCGCGCCGGAGTGCTGGATGCGGCGCGGCATGGTCCGTGCTGGCGGCATGGTCCGCAGGCGCCCGAGAGCGCCGCATCCCCGTATCGAATGCCATGGAGACGGGCGTCAATCCGCCCGGCCTGCAACATGAAAAAGTTTCTTGCCGCTGCAAGCATCGCTGTCGCGTCGCTCGCCTTCACGGGCGGCGTTGCGTTCGCCGTGCCTGGCGTGCAGCAGATCGAATCCGCGATGTCCCAGGGCGACTGGCAGCGCGCCGACTCCGGCCTGACCGAAGTCCTGCAGGCGCACCCGGACAACGCTCGCGCTCATTACCTCTACGCCCAGGTGCTCGACCGCGAAGGTCGTTACAGCGACGCGCTCACCCAGGTCGAGCAAGCGAAGTCGCTCGACCCGCAAATCCGCTTCACCCAGCCGCAACGTTTCGCGCAGGTCGAAGCAAAGATTCGGTCCGACGCCTCGCGCGCCGGTGCTGTGAAGACGAGCAGCGCGGATAACCCGTTCGCGCAGCAACAAGCGGCTGCGCCGCAAAAGCGAGGTCCTGGTATGGGCATGTGGATTGGTATCGCCATTTTGTTGGTCGGCATTGCGCTCGTGCTGCGCTGGACCCTGCGCCGCGCGAAGTCCACCGAAGACGCGAAGGCCGGCGACGACCGCCGCGATCAGCTCAAGCGCGCCACTGAGCTGCTCAACGGCGTGCGTTCGCTCAAGCTCGACGTGAAGCTGTCGACCGCGCCCGGCCACGAAGCGCTCGAAAAGGAAGTCGAAGGACTCGAAGCGCAGTTGCGCAGCATGGTCGAAACGCTCTCGAACAGCGCGAATCCGCGGCCGCCGTATGAGATCGAGGATCTCGAACGCCAGTTCGCGAGCCTCAAGGCGCGCGCCGAAGGCCGCCCCGATCCGAATGCGCAGCCTGCAGCGCCGGACTACGGCAGCAACTCCACCTACGCGCGAGAAGCCGACGCCGCATTTGGACGTCAGCCGCAGTATCCGCCTGCGCCGCCGCAGCAACCGCCGCAGGTCATCGTGCAGCAAGGCGGCGGTGGCATGGGCGGCATGGGTGGCCTGCTCACGGGCGTGCTGCTCGGCGAAGCACTCAACCATGGCCGTGACCGCGTGATAGAGCGCGATGTCTTTGTCGACGACGACGGCCGCCGGGTTCAGCGCGACGGCAATAATGGCGGCGGCCTCGACTTCGGCCAGGGGTCGAACGACTGGGACGACGGCTCGGGCGGCGGCGGTGTCGATATGGGCAGCAACGACAGCTCGGACGACTGGAACAACTCCTGAACGCCTGAGCCTTCCCCAGCGCACGCCGCTAAAGCAACGACGGGCTCCTTTACGGAGCCCGTTTTGCATCGGCGCAAAACACAGCCCATCGCACATCACACATAACGGCGGATGCACACATGGCCAATGGAGCGCTCGGCAACGGGGGCGCGCTGCGCATCGCCATCATCGGCGGCGGCTTTTCCGGGATCGGCATGGCGATCCGGCTGCTTCGCATGGGCGTGGAATCGTTCACGATCTACGAGGCAGCCGAAGGCCTCGGCGGCACCTGGCGCGACAACGCCTATCCGGGCGCCGCTTGCGATATTCCTTCGCACCTCTACTCGTTTTCGTTCGAGCTGAATCCGGCTTGGACGCGTACCTTCGCGCCGCAGCACGAAATTCTCGACTACCTGCGCCATTGTGCGCACAAGTACGACGTCGAGCGCTTCATCGAATACCGTTCGCGCGTGCGCGCGGCGCGCTTCCTGGAGGCGCGCGGCTTCTGGCAAGTGGAGATCGAACGCGACGGCGCGCTAACGACGATCGAAGCCGATATCGTGATCGCAGCGAACGGTCCGCTCTCGCGCCCGGCGCTGCCGCATATCGCGGGCATCGAGCGCTTCGAAGGCAAGCTCTTCCACTCGGCGCGCTGGGACCACGACTACGCGCTCGAAGGCAAGCGCATCGCCGTGATCGGCACCGGTGCGAGCGCGATCCAGTTCGTGCCGCATATCCAGCCGCGCGCGGCGCAGCTCACGGTGTTTCAGCGCACGCCGCCGTGGATCATGCCGCGGCGCGACCGCGCCATCAGCGAACGCTGGCGCTGGATTTATCGGCACATGCCCTTCGCGCAACGCGTGGCGCGCGCCAGGATTTACTGGCAGCACGAATCGCGTGCGCTCGGCTTCGCCGTGGAGCCGCGCCTGCTCAAGGCGCCGACGAAGTTCGCGCTGAGCTACCTCGCGCACAAGGTGAAAGACCCCGACCTGCGCGCGCGCCTCACGCCCGACTATCTGCTGGGCTGCAAGCGGGTGCTGATCTCGAGCGACTACTACCCTGCCCTCGCGCAGCCCAACGTCGAGCTGGTGACCGACGCGATCCGCGAGGTCGTCGCCGATGGCATCGTCACCGCCGACGGCACCCATCGGCCTTACGACGCGATCGTCTGCGGCACGGGCTTTCTGGTCAACGATGTGGACGCGCCTTTCCAGGTGACGGGCGCAGGCGGCCAGGACCTGGGCGAGACGTGGCGGCGCGACGGCCCCGAGGCCTACCTCGGCGCGAGCGTCGCGGGCTTCCCGAATTTCTTCTTCGTGATCGGGCCGAATACGGCGCTCGGGCACAACTCGATGATCTACATGATCGAGTCGCATATCGCCTATATCGCGGCCTGCATCCTCGCGCTGCAGCGCTCGGGCGCCCGCACGATGGAGGTTCGCGCGGAGGCGCAGCAAAGCTGGAACGCGCGTGTGCAAGCGCGCTTCGCGCGCACGGTGTGGCAGTCGGGCTGCCGCAGCTATTACCTCACGCAGGCGGGCAAGAACACCGCGCTATGGCCCGGCTTCACGTTCATGTTCCGCCGCATAACGCGCCGCGTGCGCACCGCAGACTACGCGTTCGAGCGCTAGACGCGCTGCGGATGCCCGGCGTACACGCGCGTCTCGTAGGCGAAGTTCACGGTGCCGTCCTTTTGTGTCGCCTCGAACAGCTCGCGCAGCGCCGCGAGCATCGGCTCGTGGCGTTCATCGCCCGCGCGCGGTGCGTACGACGACGACATCAGCCGTCCGCGCAGGCCATCGAAGTCGAGCCATTGCGCGTTCGGGAACACGGTCTGATGCTCGAAGCCATCGCCGAACCAGTCGGCCATCGCGGCCGAGTCGGGATAGGTTTCGGCCACGCGCGCGTAGTCGGGGCAAAAACGCTGCAGGAGCGCCTCGTAGCCCGCCAGAAACGCCGAGCCTTCGAGCAGGCGGCTGTTCCAGAACAGCACGATCTTGCCGCGCGGCTTCAGGATGCGCGCGAATTCGTGCTGCGCGTCGGCCTTGTGGAACCAGTGGAACGCCTGCGCGGCGCTCACGAGATCCACGCTCGCGGCTTCGAGCGTCGTCGCCTCCGCCGTGCCCGCCACACTGCGATAGCCTTTGTAGCCGCCCAGCAGTTCGTCCGCCGCAGCGCGCATGGCTGCGTTCGGCTCGACGGCCGTGACCGGATGGCCCGCGTCGAGAAAGAGTTTCGTGGAAAGGCCTGTGCCCGCGCCGATGTCGGCCACGGACGCACCCGGCGCGATGCCGCACTCCACATGCACGAAGGTCGCCACTTCGCGCGGATAGGTCGGCCGGAATTTCACGTAGTCTGCGACCCGGTCGGTAAAACGCCGGGTGGAATCGTCGATCATCGTCTGCCCTTTGTCGTTCAACCGCCGCCGCCGAGGAGCTTCAACAGCTCCCAGAGGAAGCGCAACACCATCACGATCAGCTCCCAGAGCTGGATCAGCTGCTGCCAGAGCGCGAGCGGCGCGCTCCCGCCGCTTGTTGCCTTGATTGCTGCTTCGATCATCGCCTCGATCATCTTGCTCCCATCACGACGCCCCTCCGCTCCTCATTGCCGGCTTTCGAAGCGCCCGAGTTCCCGATCATAGCGCCGGGCGCCCCCCTGCGCTCAAGTCCCCGTGTTACACGCCGTAAACAAGCTCAGAAAGCCCGGCGATCGGACCTGCTGACGACCGGGCACGCAGCTTTTCCGCAATTGTCGGCACTTGCTGGTTCGCACCGGGCAGCCATGCATGGGATGGCACTGAGCGCTAAAGCACCAGGTGCCAAGTGCCATCGACAAAGGAGACACCGGATGACACGTTTGCGTTTGCTGGGTCTGCGCGGTCGCCGCCGCGCGGGAAAATCCGCCGGCGTCGTGGGCGACATTGCCGCACACGCCGGCAGGCTCGGTATTGAGATCTGCGACGTGGCGGGCCATGTCGACGAAGTCGCCGCGCGTGTGCAGCGCCAGACCGACGTGTGCCACGCCCTGCGCGAGTCGGCGGCCCACACCCTCGCCGGCAACCATCAGATCGCCACGGCCGCGCGCGCCATGCGCGAGCTGAGCACAGGCACCGCCGCCACCGTGCAGCAGTCGCAGCAGACCATCGAGGCGTCGCTTGCCGATATTCACGGTCTCGTGGAGAGCGTCACCGTCATCGAGACGCAGATCCGGGCGCTCAAGAGCGCGCTCGCGCATGTCTCGAAGGTCTCGGAGGAAATCTCCCTGATCGCGCGGCAAACCCAGCTTCTCGCGCTCAACGCGGCCATCGAAGCGGCGCGCGCGGGCGAGTCCGGCAAAAGCTTCGCCGTGGTCGCAGCCGAGGTGAAGAACCTCTCCGCCAAGACTGCACAGGCCACCGGCCAGATCGAGCAAACCCTCGGGCAACTCACGCAGAAGACCGAGCAGCTTATCGCCGAGGGCACCGCCAACACCGAACGCGCGCATCGCGTGCGCGCGGGCACGCACACGATCGGCGAGGCCGTGCACAGCACCGGCCAGGCGATCATGCAGCTCGACGAGCACGCCGGCCAGATCGCCCAGCTCACAGGGGAGATCGAGACGAAATGCGACGGCCTCGAAAGTCAGGTGGGCGAGATGGTCGCGGGCGTCGAAGATTCGGGGCGCAACTTCGTGCAGGCGAAGGATCAGCTCGGCAAGCTGCTCGAGGTCTCGGAAACGCTCATCGAGCTTTCCGCCGCAACCGGCGTAGAAACCGACGATACCCGCTTTATCGAGACGGTCCAGCGCGCCGCCTGCCAGGTGAGCAAGCTGTTCGAAGGCGCGCTCGCGCGTGGCGACATCGGCGAAGCGGATCTGTTCGACAGCGTCTACGCGCCGGTGCCGAACACGAACCCGCAGCAGCATATGACGCGCTTCACGGCTTTCACCGACCGTGTGCTGCCCCCGATCCTCGAACCGCTGCTTACGTTCGACGAACGCGTCGCCTTCTGCGTAGCGATCGATCCGCGCGGCTATATACCGACCCACAATCGCAAGTTCTCGCATCCGCAGGGCGCCGACCCGGTGTGGAACGCCGCGAACTGCCGTAATCATCGAATTTTCAACGACCGCGCGGGGCGCGCAGCCGGTTCGCATACCAAGCCCTTCCTGCTGCAAACCTACCGTCGCGACATGGGCGGCGGCACGTTCGTGATGATGAAGGACGCCTCCGCGCCGATCTTCGTGAACGGGCGGCACTGGGGCGGGTTTCGTATGGGATACCGGCTGTAACGACTGCGCCGCAAAAAGCAAACGGCGCGCGGACATGGCTGCCCGCGCGCCGCTTTTTGCATGCGCCTCGAAGCGCGGAGGCTCTCAGACCGCGAAGGCCATCCGCTTGCGCTCCGCGCGCTGCATGAAGTAGTTGCCGGCGATCACGCCCACCGTCACGACCGCGATGAAGAGCGTCGCGAGCGCGTTCATCTCCGGGTTCAGGCCAAGGCGCACGCGCGAAAACACCACGAGCGGCAACGTGGTCGAGCCCGGGCCCGAAAGGAACGCCGAGAGCACCAGATCGTCGATCGACAGCGTGAACGAGAGCAGCCAGCCCGCCGCAAGCGCTTGCGAGATGAGCGGCAGCGTGATCTGGAAGAACACCTTGAACGGCGTTGCGCCAAGGTCCAGCGCCGCTTCTTCGAGCGACGGGTTCAGCTCGCGCACGCGCGACTGCACGATGATCGCGACGTACGAAATGCACAGCATGACGTGGCCGATCCAGATCGTGAACACGCCGCGCCCCGCGGGCCAGCCGATCAGCTTGCCCATTTCCACGAAGAGCAGCAGCAGCGAAATGCCCTGGATCACTTCGGGAATCACGAGCGGCGCGTTGATCATGCCCGAGAAGAGCGTGAAGCCGCGAAAGCGCCCCATGCGCGCGAGCACGAAGCCCGCCCACGTGCCGATGAACACCGAGGCGAACGCCGTCATCAGCGCGATGCGCAGCGAGAGCCACGCAGCGGTGATCAACTCGTCGTCCGTGATGAGCGCCTGATACCAGCGCGTGGAAAAGCGCGTCCACACCGTCACGAGTTGCGACTCGTTGAACGAGTAGACGATCAGGCTCAGGATCGGAATATAGAGGAACGCGAAGCCGAGGCCGAGCGCGATGAACTGCAGAACGCGATTCGGTTTCATTTGCTGCGGCCCTCCAGTTCCTTCGCCTGGTAGTGCTGGAACAGCGCCATCGGCACGAGCAGCAGGAGCACCATCGCGCACGTTACCGCGGAGGCCATCGGCCAGTCGGCATTGTCGAAGAACTCGTTCCACATGACGCGGCCGATCATCAGCGTGTTCGCGCCGCCGAGCAGCTCAGGAATCACGTACTCACCCACCGCCGGGATGAACACGAGCAGGCAGCCAGCGATGATGCCGTTCTTCGAGAGCGGCAGCGTGATCTCCACGAACGCGCGCCACGGCTTCGCGCCGAGGTCGTAGGCGGCTTCGAGCAGCGTGAGGTCCATCTTCACGAGGTGCGCGTAGAGCGGCATCACGAGAAACGGCAGATACGAATACACCATGCCGATATAGACCGCCGTGTTCGTGTGATAAAGCTCGATGGGCGAATGAATGATGCCGATCGACATCAGGAAATTGTTCAGCAGTCCGTTGTTCTTCAAGATGCCGATCCATGCGTACACGCGGATCAGGAACGACGTCCAGAACGGCAGCATCACGGCCATCATGAGGATGTTGCGCGAGGCCGGATTCGAGCGCGCAATGTAATACGCCATCGGATAGCCGATGATGAGGCATAGCAGCGTCGAAATCGCCGCCACGACCACCGAATTCACGTAGGTCGCGAAGTACAGGCTGTCCTGGAACAGGAACGCGTAGTGCGAAAAGTCGAGCGCAATATGCCAGACGCCATCCGCGAACGACGTCAGCTGCGTGTACGGCGGAATGCCGAGCTGCTGGTCGGCGAAGCTGATCTTCACCACCAGGACGAACGGCACGAGGAAGAACAGCAGCAGCCAGATGAACGGGCCCGCCACGACGGCCGTGCGCCCGGTCAGGTTGAAGCGCTTCGCCGGCCAGTTGAGGATGTTGCGCAAAGTCGTCGCGCTCATGACGTCAGCACCACCCCAGCCGAAGCGCTCCAGCGCACGTAGACTTCGTCTTCCCACGTGGGCGAGTCGATCTCGGAGAGCGCGAGGCTCGACATGTTCGCGATCACCGTCTTGCCCGAGTCGAGCTTGACGTGATAGAGCGAGTAGCCGCCCATGTAGGCGATGTTCTTGACCACGCCCTTGCCCCAGTTGAACACGCCCTCGGGCGGCTTGCGCGTAAGCGCGATACGCTCCGGGCGCACCGAGATCGTCACGGGCATGCCGAGTGGTCCGGTGATGCCGTGGTTCACGTAGAGACGCACCGGCAGCTCGGCGCACTCGACGAACACGTGGTCAGGCTCGTCCTCGACCACATTGCCATCGAAAAGATTAGTCGAGCCAATGAACTCCGCCGAGAAGCGGCTGTTCGGGAACTCGTAGACCTGGTTCGGCGTGCCGAGCTGGACGATCTCGCCTTCGCTCATCACCGCGAGGCGCCCCGCCATCGTCATCGCTTCTTCCTGGTCGTGCGTGACCATGATGCAGGTGACGCCGACCTTGTCGAGAATGTTGACGAGTTCGATTTGCGTGCGCTGGCGAATCTGCTTGTCGAGCGCCGACATCGGCTCGTCGAGCAGGAGCAGCTTGGGGCGCTTCACGAGCGAACGCGCGAGCGCCACGCGCTGCTGCTGGCCGCCCGAGAGCTGGTGCGGCTTGCGCCTGGCGAATCGCGTCATCTGCACGAGTTCGAGCGCGGTCGCCACGCGATCCTTGAGTTCGCCTTTCTTCACGCCTTCCTGGCGCAGCCCGAAGCCCACGTTCGCCTCCACCGTCATGTGCGGAAAGAGCGCGTACGACTGGAACATCATGTTGACCGGCCGGCGGTACGGCGGCATCGACGCGAGATCCTCGCCGTCGATCAGGATCTTGCCCGACGTCACGGTTTCGAGACCCGCGAGCATGCGCAGTAAGGTGGACTTGCCGCAGCCCGAGCTGCCGAGCAGCGCGAACAGCTCGCCCTTCTTCACCGACAGATTGACGCCCTTAACGGCTGCTGTCTCGCCGAACTTTTTGACGACATCGACGATCTGCACGAAGTTGTCCGCGGCCGAATCTGCCGCGCTGAAGCCCGAAGGCAGCGAGCCGGCGGATGCCGGCGCGCTCGACTGGTCACTCATGATTCTCTCTGCCCTGCCTGTTTCTGCGTGAATGCTGGACGGGGTTGACGAACAAAGCCCCCGGCATCGTGCCGAGGGCTCGGGGTAAAACAGGATCGAATATCAACCGCTGCGAGCGCGTCAGCGGCCCGACTTGAACTCGGTCCACAGACGTGTCTGCAGGCGCTGGATCTCAGGCGGCAGCGGCTTGAGCAGGAACAGCGTCTTCAGGACCTCGGGCGGCGGGTACACGGCCGGGTCGTTGGCGATGTCCTTGTCCACATACTTGCGCGCTTCCGCGTTCGCGCTCGGGTAGTAGACCGCATTCGTGATCGCGGCGTGGACCTGCGGCGTCTCGATGTAGTTGATCCATTCGTTCGCGGCTTCCTTGTGCTGCGCATCCTTCGGGATGGTCATCACGTCAAACCAGATCGGCGCGCCGCCCTTCGGGATGTAGTACTCGATCTTGTAGGGCTTCTTCGCGTCGATGGCGCGGTGCTTGGCGATCACGACGTCGCCTGACCAGCCGTACGCGAAGCAGATGTCGCCGCCCACGAGGTCGTTGATGTAGCCCGACGAGTTGAACTGCGTGATGTACGGGCGGATCTTCTTCATCATCGCGAGCGCGGCGCGATAATCGTCCGGGTTCGTCGAGAGCGGATCACGGCCGATGTAGTGCAGCGCGGCCGCGAACATCTGGTCAGGCGCGTCGAGCAGGGACACGCCACAGGCTTTCAGCTTCGAAATGTTCTCGGGCTTGAAGAGGATGTCCCAGTTGTCGAGCGGCACATTCTTGCCGAGGATCTGCTGCGCCTTTGTGACGTTATAGGCGAGACCCGTCGTGCCGTACGCCCAGGGCACCGCGTACTTGTTGCCCGGATCCGCGCCGGCGACGAGCGCCATCAGCTGCGGATCGAGATACTTGAGGTTGGGGATCTTCGACTTGTCCAGCGGCGCGAAAATGCCGGCGGCGATCTGCTTGCCCGCGTAATTGCTGGTCGGCACGACGATGTCGTAGCCCGAGTTGCCCGCGAGCAGCTTCGCCTGGAGCGTGTCGTCGCTATCGTAGTTGTCGTACTTGACCTGAATACCGCTCTGCTTCGTGAAGTTCGGAATCGTGTCCTTGGCGATGTAATCGGACCAGTTGTACACGTTCAGCTGCGTGTCCTTCGCCACCGACGTCATCCACGGCGCCGCGCACAGTGCGAGCGCGGCCAGTTGCGCCACAACCCCTTTCTTCATCCCGTTCTCCGATCCTGACCGGCACCTGCCGGCTGCCTGCCTCGCTTCGTGCCGTGCTTCGTATCGCTTGTGCACGGCTCCCCTGACTTTCCCAAAACCTACCATCAAACCCGCCCGGCAAGAAATAAAACGCGGGCGTGTCGCGCAAACGGAACATGGGCCATGGAACAACGGCAAGCCACGCGCGGACGGTAAATCGCGCGCAATTTTAGCCGTTTCACGGGCCGTGTCCACAAAAAACCGCTCCAGTGGCGCATGCGCGCGACGGCCTGCTACCGGCGGGGCACGGCGCCACCCTTCACCTTGCTATCGCCTTGCAGTGGTCTGGCCGATTCATCGCGCATCGCACGTCGCCGCGGCTCGCATGAAGGTGCGGGCGGCCACCCCGCTCCGTATCGGTTAACATAGCGGCGTTTCGTACCGAAGCCGGCGCGCGCGACGCCCGGCCACGCCCCAAGGCTCTTCAATGGCATCCAATCTCCACGACCTCCCCGACAGCCCGTGCATCGGTGTGTGCTCGACACTCTTCGACGACGTCTGCAAGGGCTGCGGGCGCACCGCCGTGGAAGTCTCCAACTGGGTCTTTCTGAGCGACGAGGAAAAGCGCGCCGTGTGGGAGCGCATCGAGCGCGACGGCACCGCCATGCGCTTCCAGAAAGACCGCGCCTGAACACGAATAAAAAACGCCGGACAAGCCGGCGTTCGAAAAAGCGGTGGTCAAGCGATCGATCAGAACTTCATGCCGACGCCCAGACCCACCACGAGCGGATCGATATGCAACGTGCCGAGAGACGTGCCAGCCAGCGACGCGTCGGTGTGCATCCAGATCTTCTTGATGTCCGCGTTCACGAAGATGCGCTTCGTCACCTGGAAGTCGATGCCGAACTGCAGCGCCGGACCCCAGCTGTGGTTATCGATGGAAACCGACTGCCCGCCTGCGTGCAGCCCGTTGTTGTAGAACAGCGTGTAGTTGATGCCCGCACCCACGTACGGCCGCACCCTACCCGCGTTGTTGAAGTGATACTGCAGCAGCAGCGTAGGCGGCAGCACGCCCACGCCGCCGAGCGCACCGATATTCGACGTCACCTGGTTGCGCGACGTGCCGAGAATCAGCTCGACGCCGATATTGTTGGTCGCCATGTAGGTGAAGTCGACTTCGGGCACGATGGCGTTGTTCACGTCCGCGCCAATCGCACCGAGCGTACCGTTGCCGCGCGCGTCCGGCGCGATCTCGATCGCGCGCAGGCGCACCAGCCAGTCTCCCGCGTAAATGCCCGAGTCGGGCGAACCGGCCGCGCTGGCCGGCACTGCCAGGCAGGCCGCGCCCATAGTGAGCGCGGCAGTTGCCGCTACCTTTCTAATTGCTTTATACATCGATAATCCCCGTGTCTGTAGGTCCAGCCTTTGAAGGCCTACAAATTGTCAGAGACGGGGTCTGGCGCCGTTTTGATGCTTATCAAGCCAGTGCGAAGGCTGCGCGTTGTGCGACCGCAGGTCGCGCCGCGCCGGTCAGCAGCAACTCCAGCAGGTCGCGGACACTGCGGATCGCATTGCCGAACGGCAACGCTTCACGGCCGCGGAAGAACAAGCCGTTCGCGACGTCGCCACGCAACGCCGCAGCGAGGCGCGTGTCGATGCAGAAGTGGCCGAATTTCTCGATGCCGTCGCGCAGCCCGCAGGCAGAAAGACATTCGAGACCGGTTGGGCAAGCAAGCTTGAGCGAGCCGATCTTGGTGCGAATACGTGACTCGTTGCGCAGGTAACGTTCGAGCCACGGCGTTTTCACCGCGCGTGCGGGCAGGCCCGTCACGCTCACGAACTCGACGATGTCTTCAGGCTTCGCGTCGGCGAGCACGCGCTTGAATTCGGGGTGCGCGTCGCCCTCCTCGGTCACCGCGAACGGCGTGCCGACCTGCACGCCGTTCGCGCCCGCCTCTAGCCATTTGCGCACGGCCTCGTGGCTGTTGATGCCGCCCGCCACGACGAGCGGCACGTCACGCCGCGAAATGCCGAGCGTGGCATAGACGCCTTCGAGTTCCTCGAAGATCTGCGTGAAACCGAAGCGCTCGTTGCCCATATCGGCGATGTCGGTCACGCCGAGGTGGCCGCCCGCGTAGGCAGGATGCTCGATCACGATGGCGTCGGGCAGGCGGCCCTTCTTCATCCACTTCTTGAGCACGAGCGCGACGCCGCGCGCGTCGGACAGGATCGGTACGAGCGCGATATCCACGCCCGCCGTGAGGTCGGGCAGATCGAGCGGCAAGCCAGCGCCCATGACGATGGCGTCGGCGCCGTGCTCACAGGCGGCGCGCACGTAGTCGGCATGGGCGTTTACCGCCTTCATGACGTTCACGGCGATCATGCCGTTGCCGCCTGCCAGCTTGCGTGCCGCCGCGATCTCGCGGCCGAGCGCGATGAGGTTCGCGCGAGCGAGCGTTTCGTGCCGCGGGTCCGCGCGGCACATGTCCATGAGATCGCTGTGATGATGGCGCAGGTCGATGCTCGCGATCGTGCCGAGCGCGCCTTCACGGGCGACACTGCCAGCAAGCCGGTGTGCCGAAATGCCGACACCCATGCCGCCCTGCACGACGGGCAGGAGTTGACGGCCGCGAATCTGGAGCGGAGCGAAGGAGTGTCCAGGAAACATGTTGTGCTCTGTCGATGACAAAGCGCCTATGGTCGCGCGTACCCCACATAAGACATTGACGTACATCAAACAAAAACGCGGACTTCTGTGAAGAAATCCGCGTTTATGACTTGCATCAACACGTCGCACTAAAAGATTTGCGATAGCGCGCGACGAGATGCCTCATCAGCCCTTCGGCACCTTGAACTGCATCGACTTGTATTCCAGGTACTCCTCGAGGCCGTAGGCGCCGTTTTCGCGACCGTGTCCCGACTGCTTGAAGCCGCCGAAGGGCGCGGCCATGTTCCAGGTGCCCCCGTTGATATCGATCTGGCCCGTGCGGATACGGCGCGCCACGCGCATCGCGCGCTCGTCGCTGCCGGCCCAGACCGCGCCGCCGAGGCCGTAAAGCGAGTCGTTGGCGATCGCCACGGCGTCGTCTTCGTCCTTCGCCGTGAGGATCGTCAGCACCGGGCCGAAGATCTCTTCCTGGGCGATGGCCGCGTCGCGCGGCACGCGGCCGAACACGGTCGGCTTCACGAAGAAGCCCTGCGTCACGCCTTCCGGCATGCCGGGGCCGCCCGTCACGAGTTCGGCGCCGTCGGCCATGCCGCGCTCGATGTACTGCAGCACGCGCTCCTGCTGCACTTTCGAGGCGAGCGGGCCGAGCTTCGCTTTCTCGTCGCGCGGATCGCCCACCTTGAACGCCTCGGCGGCCTGCTTCGCGAGGTCTCGCGCTTCTTCGTAACGCGACTCCGGCACGATCATCCGCGTATGGGCCGAGCAGGTCTGCCCCGAGTTGAGGAAGCACGCGCCCACCGTGCCTTTCACGGCGGCTGCGAAGTCGGCGTCGTCGAGCACGACGGAGGCCGATTTCCCGCCCAGCTCCAACGCGACGCGCTTGACCGTGGCCGACGCGACTTCCGACACGCGTTTGCCCGCACGCGTCGAGCCGGTGAACGACACCATGTCGACGTCCGGATGACGCGCGAGCACCTCGCCCACCACCGGACCGTAGCCCGTCACGAGGTTGAACACGCCCGCGGGCAGCCCGGCTTCGTGGATGGCCTCGGCGAGCACGAATGCGTTGAGCGGCGCGATCTCGGAAGGCTTGAGCACGACGGTGCAGCCAGCGGCGAGCGCGGCGGCGACCTTGAGCGTGATCTGGTTGAGCGGATAGTTCCACGGCGTGATGGCCGCGACGACGCCCACCGGTTCGCGCACGACGAGCGAGTTGCCCACGCGCTCCTCGTACTGGAACTCGCTTGCGAGCTGCGCGTAAGCGCCCCAGTTGTAGACCGGGCCACCCACCTGGATCGCGCGCGCGAGTTTGAGCGGCATGCCGACTTCGCCTGCGATCAGCTGCGCGAGTTCGTCGGTACGGGCTTTGAGGTTGTCGGCGATTTTCTGCAGATACGCTCCGCGCTCGGCGGCGGGCGTCGCGGCCCAGCCGTCGAAGGCGGCGCGCGCGGCGGCCACGGCTGCTTCGGCATCGGCTTCGATGCCCTCGGGGATGCGGCCCATCACCGCCTCGGTGCCCGAGTCGATCACGTCGATCGTGCCCTTGCCTTGCGGGGCGACCCATTGGCCGTTGATGTAGAACTGCGCGTAGTTGTTCATGGGTGTTCCTCCTGTCGGTCGATGGCAGTTTGCGCTTCAGCTGTCGCCCGGAGTTAGTGCTTTAGCACTTACTCCGGGCTCATGCAGAGCACTTACTGCCATCCCATGCAAAGCTCCGTGTTCGTTTGCCATTTCATCGCGGCGCTCGCCGCGGCGACAGTGCATTCTAACGTGGTTGACGCATACGTAAAGCGGGCGCGCAGTGGGCGGAGGCACGCGGGCCAAAAACAAAACGGGCGACGCTCACGCGCCGCCCGTTTTCATTTCACGCTTCGATCAGCGATCGAAACTCAATGCAGCCCCTGGCTAGCCAGGAAGTCTTCGTAGTTGCCGCTGTAGTCCTTGACCGCGCCATCGGCTTTCACCTCGATGATGCGGTTGGCGAGGCCGTTCACGAACTCACGGTCGTGGGACACGAAAATGAGCGTGCCTTCGAACTTTTCGAGCGCGATCTGCAGCGACTCGATCGACTCCATGTCCATGTGGTTCGTGGGCTCGTCCATGAGCAGCACGTTGTGGCGGCCGAGCATCAGCTTGCCCCAGATCATGCGGCCCTTCTCGCCACCCGATAATACCTTCACCGACTTCCTGATGTCGTCCGCATTGAAGAGCAGACGGCCCAGCGTGCCGCGCACCGACTGCTCGTCGTCGCCCTCCTGACGGTACTGGTCGATCCAGTCCATCAGCGTGACGTCGGCCGGGAACTCTTCGTACGTGTCCTGCGGCATGTAGCCCACGTTCGCGTTCTCCGCCCACTTCACCGAGCCGTTATCGACGGCCAGGTTGCCGAGCAGCGAGCGCAGCAGCGTGGTCTTGCCCGCGCCGTTCTCGCCGATGATCGCGATGCGCTCGCCCGGCTGCACGCTGATGCTGAGCTTGTTGAAGATGCGGCGCTCGTACGTCTTCGTGATCTCTTCCGCGACCACGACGATGTTGTGCAGCTTCTTTTCGAACTCGAAGCGGATGAACGGGTTCTGTCGCGACGAAGGCTTGAATTCCTCGATCTTGATCTTGTCGATCATCTTCAGGCGGCTGGTGGCCTGACGCGCCTTCGACTTGTTCGCCGAGAAGCGGCGCACGAAGTCCTGCAGATCGGCCACGCGCTCCTTCGCCTTGGCGTTGGCGTTGGCCTGACGCTCGCGCGCCTGCGCCGAAGCGAGCATGTAGTCGTCGTAGTTGCCCGGGTAGATCTTGAGCGTGCCGTAATCCATGTCCGCCATGTGCGTGCAGACCTGGTTCAGGAAGTGTCGATCGTGGGAGATGATGATCATCGTCGAGTTGTACTCGTTGAGCACATCTTCCAGCCAGCGGATCGAGTTGATGTCGAGGTTGTTGGTCGGTTCGTCGAGCAGCAGCACATCGGGCTTCGAGAACAGCGCCTGCGCGAGCAGCACGCGCAGCTTCCAGCCCGGCGCCACGCCGCTCATCGGCCCATTGTGGAAGTCCGTGCCGATGCCGATGCCCAGCAGCAGTTCGCCCGCGCGCGCTTCGGCCGTGTAGCCGTCGTACTCGGCGAACTTCGCTTCGAGTTCGGCGGCATGCATGTAGTCGTCGTCGGTGGCTTCGGGGTTCGCGTAGATCGCGTCGCGCTCGGTCATCGCGGCCCACATTTCGGTATGGCCCATCATGACGACGTCGAGCACGCGCACGTCTTCGTACGCGAACTGGTCCTGGCGCAGCTTGCCCAGACGCACGTTCGGCTCGAGCATGACGTTGCCCGAACTCTGCTCGAGATCCCCACCGAGGATCTTCATGAACGTGGATTTGCCGCAACCGTTCGCGCCGATCAGGCCATAGCGGTTGCCTTCGCCGAATTTGACCGAGATGTTCTCGAACAAGGGCTTCGGCCCGAATTGCATGGTGATGTTGGCGGTAGAGAGCACAGCGCGTCCCGGTAAGTAGATCGACGAAAAACCTGTAATTTTAGCAGGTTATGCCACTTCACGCGCGAGTTTCAGCCGCGCGGACAGCCCGGCTCCGCCCAGCATGACACGGCAAGAAGTGAGGAATGTGAAGGCCGCCGTGCGCGCCGGTTACAACGGGGCCGCATCGCCTGCACGTGCTCGATCCGCTCAGGTTTCGTCGGTGCGCGGCGTCTGCAACACGTCGATGAAGCCCGAAAAATCGGCCTGCGCGAGGCCCATGGCTGCACCCAGACGCAGCAATTGCTGGACCGTGCCCGAGACAGGCATGGGCGTGCCGGTCTGCGCGGCCGCTGCTGCGATCGTGTCCACGTCTTTCTGGAACGTTTTAAGCGCGCCGATGGATTCGAACCCGTCTTGCGTCATGCGCGGCACGAACGTGCGCAACAACGTCGAATCGGCCCAGCCGCCCGCAAGCGCTTCGGGCAGCTTCGCCGCATCGATACCGCTGCGGCGCGCGAGGCTCACCGCTTCGGCAATCGCAGCGACCGTGGCCGTGACGATGGCCTGGTTGCACAGCTTGGTGGTCTGGCCCGCACCCACGCCACCCATATGGGTCACGCGCGCCGCATAGGCGCCGAGGATCGGCGTAATGGCTTCGACGTCGGCTGTTGCACCGCCCGCCATGATCGCCAGCGTGCCGTTCTGCGCGCCCGCCACGCCGCCCGAAACCGGCGCGTCGATCCAACCCACGCCGAACGCCGCCGCGCGCTCTGCGAGCCTGCGCGTCGCGTCAGGAGGAATGCTCGAATGATCGACGATGCGCCGCACGCGCACGCTCTCGCCGGGCGCACCGGCCAAAAGCCCGTGTTCGCCGAACACCACCTGCTGGACCGCCGCCGCATCGGCGACGCACAGCAACACCACGTCGGCCTCGCGCGCCAGCTCGTTGGGCGTCGCGGCCACTTGCGCGCCGTCGCCAATCAGCGCCTCGGCCTTCGCCGGCGTGCGGTTCCACACGCGCACCGCGTGCCCGGCGTGCAGCAAATGACGGATCATCGGCGCGCCCATCAGCCCCGGTCCGCAAAAACCCAATACCTGTCCGTCCATCTCGTTCGTCTCCTGTCGCTCGCCGTTGCGTTCTAGCGCCTGCAATACGGGCACGTTGAATGCTCGTTTTCGCGAGAGGCGCCGTGATAACCGGCGCCGGGCTTCTCTCATCTTTGCCCTTGCGCCCCGGTCCGTTACCTATACTCGATTGACGCGCCGACGCCGCGCGCCCCCCACGAGGAGACACTGCCATGAACGACCACGTCTACAAGCAGATCGAACTTACCGGCTCGTCCAAGGAGTCCAGCGACGACGCCATTCGTTGCGCCATCGCGCGGGCGTCGAAGACGCTGCGCCACCTGCACTGGTTCGAGGTCGTGGAAACCCGCGGCCTGATCGAAAACGACCAGGTCTCGCACTGGCAGGTCACGATCAAGGTGGGTATACGCCTTGACGACTGACGCGGCGCGGCTTCGCGCCGCGTCGGCGCCAGATCTTTGCGGACGGCCATCAAGGCAAAACGGCTGCGCGAGCCTCGCAGGCTACCCGCAGCCGTTTCGCGTACGCACGTCGAAATCGTACGAAGAATGCACTCGCACCCGCGCCGTCGCCGTGTCAGGCGGCGCGAGCGCCCGACTCATGCTTACTTCGGCAGCGAGCCGTCCACGCCTTCGACGTACCAGTTCAGGCGTTGCAGTTCCGGGTCGGTCAGCGTCTTGCCGGCCGGGATCTTGACTGCGCCCGTCTGATCCTTGATCGGGCCCGAGAAGACGTCCCACTTGCCGCTCGCGATCTGTTCGCGCTTCGCGGCGACGGCCTTTTGCGCGTCGGCCGAAAGCTCAGACGTGTTGACGTCGCCGAGATCGACGGCCTTTTGCGGAATGCCCCACCACACGGGGTCATTCTTCCACTTGCCATCGAGCACCTGCTGGATCGCAGCGACGTAGTACACGCCCCAGTTCGCCTCGACCGAGCCCAGGTGCGCGTGCGGCCCGAACTTCTTCATGTTCGAATCCCAGCCGAACGCGTGGACTTTTTTCTCTTCGGCGGTGGCGAGCGTGGCGCTCGAATCGGTGTTTTGCAGCAGCACGTCGGCGCCCTGGCCGATCAGCGTTTCGGCGGCCTGCTTCTCCTTGCCCGGATCGAACCAGCTATTGATCCAGATGACCTTGGTGTGCACCTTCGGATTCACCGAGCGCGCGCCGAGCGTGTACGCATTGATGTTGCGCACGACCTCGGGAATCGGCACCGAGGCGACGAAGCCGAGCGTGTTGGTCTTCGTCGCGTAACCCGCCGCGACGCCCGCGAGATACGCGCCCTGATACATGCGCACGTCATAGGTGCCGAAGTTCGGCGCCTTCTTGTAGCCCGTTGCGTGCAGGAACACGGTGTCCGGGAAATCCTTCGCCACCTTCAGCTGGAAGTCCTGATAACCGAAGCTCGTGCCGAAGATGATCTTGTTGCCCTTGTTCGCGAGATCGCGGAACACGCGTTCCGAATCCGCCGATTCCGGCACGTTTTCCACGCGCGTGATCTTGATCTTGTTGCCGAACTTCTGCTCGGCGACCTTCGAGCCCTGATCGTGCGCGAAAGTCCAGCCGGCATCGCCCGGATTGCCGAGATAGACGAACGCGACGCCCGGCGCGTCGGCGGCGTGGGCCGCTGGCGCGAGGGCCGCCGTGCCGCACGTGGCGGCGACGGCGAAAGCGGTCAGGATGGTTTTTTTCATCGTGGATCTCCTGTCGTGGATGGGGAACTGCGAGCGTTCAAGGCGTGTTGGTTAGCATTCCGGACAAATGGCCCTGCCTGGGCGGCCCCACCTGGGCGGCCCCACCTAGGCGGCCCCACCTAGGCGGCCCCAAAGAACGGCTTGCCGAGCGAAGCCGGCGCGTTCAGGCGGATCGTGTTCGGGTTGCGCGAAATGAGCACGAGCACGACGATCGTCGCGACGTACGGCAGCATGGCCAGGAACTGCGTGGGCACCGGCACGCCTACGGCCTGCGCATAGAACTGCGCGCCCGTGACCGCGCCAAAGAGCAGCGCGCCGATCAGGAGGCGCCCCGGCCGCCAGGTCGCGAACACGACGAGCGCGAGCGCGATCCAGCCACGCCCTGCCGTGATCTGCTCTTGCCACAAATGCAGTTGCACCACGGAGTAGTAGCTGCCCGCGAGGCCTGCCATCGCGCCGCCGAAGGCCGTTGCGCCATAGCGCACGCCGATCACGGGAAAGCCCACCGAATGCGCGACCTGCGGCGACTCGCCCACCGAGCGCAGCACGAGCCCGGCGCGCGTGCGATAGAGGAACCAGCCGACGACGGCAAACATGATGAATGCGAGGTAGTCGACAGGCGTGAGGCTAAAAAACGCTTGCCCGACGACGGGCAGTTGCGAGAGCCCCGGAATCGGCCACGCTGAGATGGTCGCCGACGTGGCGGCCGAGGTGTACGGCTTGCCGACATACGCCGAAAGCCCGACGCCGAAGATCGTGAGCGAGAGGCCCGTTGCGACCTGGTTGGCCAGCATGGTGAGCACGAGAAAACCGAACAGCAACGCCATCACAACACCGGCGGCCATGCCCGCAACGAGGCCGAGCCATGGGCTGCCGCTAATGGTCGTGACCGCGTAGCCCGTGACGGCGCCCATCAGCATCATGCCTTCCACGCCGAGGTTGAGCACGCCCGACTTCTCTGTGACGAGTTCGCCCACGCCCGCGAACATGAGCGGAATGGCGGCGGTGACGGCGCTCGAGGCGAGTGAACTGGCTTGCTGGATATCCATGTCGTGTGGCCCGTTTGGTTGTTCTCTGGATTGCGCTGATCAGCTCGCAACCGCGACCGGATGACGGCGGCGCACGCGATAGTTCACGAAGAGGTCCGCGCCGAGCAGGCAGAAGAGCAGCAGCCCCTGGAACACGCCGGAAAGCGCCTGCGGCAATTGCAGCGATGTCTGCACGGCTTCGCCGCCCAGGTAGAGCAGCGCCATCAAGAGGCTCGCGAGCACGATGCCGACCGGATGCAGACGCCCCACGAACACAACGATGATCGCCGTGAAGCCGTAGCCCGGCGACCACGTCGCTTGCAGTTGGCCAATGGGGCCGGCAATCTCGCCCATGCCCGCGAGCCCCGCGAGGCCACCGGAAAGCAGCAGCGACGTCCAGATCGTCTTTTTCTCCGAGAAGCCCGCATAGCGCGCAGCGAGCGGCGCGAGCCCGCCCACGCTCATGCGATAGCCCGCGAAGCTGCGGCGCATGAAGAGCCACACGAGCGGAATGGCCGCAAGCGTAACGAAAATAGATGCGTTCAGGCGCGTGCCGCGCAGCCAGTGGATGCGCCAGTCGCCGCCGAAGGTCGGATAGAGCGCGTCGCCGCTGAACATTTCGGAGAGCGGAAAGTTCATGCCTTGCGGGTCGCGCCACGGACCGCTTACGAGCCAGATCAACAGTTGCGTGGCGACGTAGGTGAGCATCAGGCTCGTGAGTATCTCGTTGGTGTTGAAGCGGCTCTTGAGCCACGCGGGAATCGCCGCCCACGCCATGCCGCCCAGCACGCCCGCGAACATCATCAGGACGAGGATCCACCAGCCCGTGGCTTGATCGAAATAGATCGCCACGCCGCTCGCCGCGATACCGCCCAGCACCATCTGCCCTTCCGCGCCGATGTTCCACACGTTGGCGCGATATCCCGCCGCGAGACCGAGCGCGATCAGGCATAGCGGCGAGGCCTTGAGCAAGAGCTCGGACCAGCCGTTGACGCTCGACAGCGGTTCGATGAAGAACGCGTGCATCGCCTGCAAGGGATCGCGGCCCACGAGGCCGAAGATCAGGAAGCCGATGGCGAGCGTAAGCAGCGCCGCAATGAGCGGCACGGCGATGCGCACCGTGCGCGACGGCGTCGTGCGGGCTTCGAGTCGGTACGGGAAGATCATGGTCGTGAAGTCGTTGGTCTGTCTCGGGTGGTTGATGTGCGTTCGCGCGCCGTTGCCTGTCGTTATGTGTCGCCTATCATGCGTTCGCTACGGTCTGCGCGGGCGGCTCGCCGTTGGGCCGGCCACCGCCGTCTCCACGATCCGAGCGCTCGCCGAAGAGCCCCGCCATCCAGCGGCCGATTTCCTCGGCGTTCGTCTCGCCGGTCAAACGCGCGGGTGACAGGCGTCCGCCCGCGAGCACCGCAATGCGGTCGCAGATGTCGAACAGCTCCTCCAGTTCCTCCGAGATCACGAGTATCGCCACGCCGCGCGCCGAAAGATCGAGCAACTCCTGGCGAATGAATGCGGCCGCGCCTACGTCCACGCCCCAGGTGGGCTGCGCGACCACGAGCACCTTCGGCGCCTGGAGAATCTCGCGCCCCACGATGTACTTCTGCAGATTGCCGCCCGAGAGGCTTTGCGCGAGCGCGTCCGGGCCGCCGCAGCGCACATCGAACGCGCCGATGCAGCGCTCGGCGAACGCGCGCATCGCGCCGGTCTTGAGCCAGCCCGAGCGCACCATGCCTTCGCGGTGTGCCGTGAGCAAGGCGTTTTCGGCAAGCGACATGGCCGGGACCGCGCCGCGCCCAAGCCGCTCCTCCGGCACGAATGCGAAGCCGAGCTTTCGGCGCGCCCCGGCCGAAAGGCGTCCTGCGGGCTTGCCGCAAATCTTGACGGCATCGGCGCTCACACCGTGGCGGGCCGCTTGCGCCTCGCCGGAGAGCGCGGCGAGCAATTCCGCCTGGCCGTTGCCCGAGACGCCGGCGACACCGAGTATCTCGCCCGCGTGCACGCTGAACGAAACGTCGTTGAGCGACGTGCCGAACGGGTCGTCGCTCGGCATCGACAGATGCTTCGCTTCGAGCAGCACGTCGCCGGGCGCGTGCGCGCGCCGCGTGTAGTCGGGCAGGTCGCGCCCGACCATCAACCGCGCGAGCGACGCATGCGTTTCTTCGCGCGGAATGACGTGGCCTGTGACCTTGCCGCCACGCAGCACGGTGGCCGTATCGCAAAGCTCCTGGATTTCGTCGAGCTTGTGACTGATATAGAGAATGCTGCAGCCTTCGGAAGCCAGACGCCGCAGCGTGCCGAACAGCTTGCGCACCGCTTGCGGCGTGAGCACCGAAGTCGGTTCGTCCATGATCAACAGACGCGGATTCTGCAGCAGGCAGCGCACGATCTCCACGCGCTGACGCTCGCCCACCGTGAGGCTATGCACGTGGCGCTGCGGATCGACATCGAGGCCGTATTGCGCCGACACCTCGCGAATACGCTTGCCGAGCGTTTTCAGGTCGAACGGTTCGTCGAGCGAGAGCGCGATGTTCTCGCCAACGGTCAGCGTTTCGAACAACGAAAAATGCTGGAACACCATGCCGATGCCGAGCTTGCGCGCCGCAGCCGGATTCGCGATTTCAACGGCGTGGCCTTCCCAGCGGATCTCGCCCGCGTCCGGGCGCACCGCGCCGTAGACGATCTTCATGAGCGTGCTCTTGCCCGCGCCGTTCTCGCCGAGCAAGGCGTGAATTTCGCCAGGCGCGACCGAGAGCGTGACATCGTCGTTCGCGCGCACCGCCGGGTACTGCTTCGTGATGCCGGCAAGCGCGAGGCGCGGCACACCGCTGCCGTGTTGCTCAAGCGTTGCCTGACGTGAAGAAGAATCGCCCATGGAGGTTCCGCCGTTGTACGTTATTGCTGTCCGATAACCGTTTGACGCTTGCCACCGCGCGCGAGACGTAGTGCGCTGGTCGTGCGCCGCGGTGCGGGGGTGACGATACCTGTTAGCCCTGTGAAGGTCGAGCCGCCAAAATTCGCTGTTGCCTCGCTGCACGGGCGACGCGGCGCGAGCCTCGGGGTAAGCCTCGCTTGACGCCACTTTTTGTCCATATTAAAAACGATATACCCCCAAGCCTCATCGATCAGCCAGAACATATAATTCGGAGAATTCATGAGTCAGCAACGCGAGGCGATCGACACGTACCTCTTGCGCGTCTTGCACACGCTTCTGATGGAGCGCAGCGTGACACGCGCGGCCGTCAAGCTCAATCAGTCCCAGCCCGCAATCAGCGCGGCGCTGCGGCGTCTGCGCGACATCACCGGCGACCCGCTCCTCGTGCGCGGCAAGTCCGGCATGGTGCCGACCGAGTACGGCCTGCGCCTGCTCGAACCCGTCCAGAACGCGCTGCGCGAGATCGAGCGCATCCGCTTTCAGCAGCACAATTTCGATCCGGCCACGTCCATCCGCTGTTACCGGATTGGCTGTCCTGATTATCTGAACGTCCTGTTCGTGCCGACCGTGGTCGAGCGCTTTCGCCAGGCCGCGCCCAACGCCACGCTCGAGTTTCACTCGCTCGGGCCCGCGTTCGACTACGAACTCGCGCTCGAGGAAGGCAAGCTCGATATCGTTATCGGCAACTGGCCCGAGCCGCCCGAACAGTTGCACCTCTCGAACCTGTTTGTCGACCAGATCGTCTGCCTGATGAGCAACGCGCACCCGTTCGCCAAGCGCGGCGGGCTCACGCTCGACCAGTATCTGAACGCGCCACATCTCGCGCCCACGCCCTATTCCGTGGGCCAACGCGGCGCCATCGACGTGCACCTCGCGCGCGAGCGCCTCAAGCGCCACGTGGTCGTCACGCTCCCGTACTTCAATCTCGCGCCCTACGTGCTCGTGAAGTCGGACCTGGTCTTCACGACCACGCGCCTTTTCGCCGACCACTATGCGCGCTTCCTGCCGCTTACGGTCGTGCCCGCGCCGCTCGACTTCCCGCCGATGCAGTACTACCAGTTGTGGCACGAACGCTGTCATTACTCGGACGAAGTACGCTGGTTACGCAGCCTCATCGCCGAAGCGACGAAGACGCTGATCAACAAGCCTTGAGTAGCACGGCCGCACGTTGCTGCGGCCGCCTGACCTTTTCAACACGCCTGTGCGTTGCGCGCTTGCCTGCCTCAGCGCGCCATCTGCACGAGTTGTGCCGCGAGCCGGTTATGCCGCTCGATGACCGGCCCAAGCTCCACCGTCTGCACCACGCCCTCCTTCACGACCACGCGCCCGCCGATCACGCTCAGCGCGACCTGTGAGGGTGCGCAGAATACGAGCGCCGCGACCGGATCGTGCAGCGCTCCCGCGAACAGCGGCTGGCGCAGGTCGAACGCCACGAAGTCGGCCGCCATGCCGGGTGCGAGCGCGCCAATGTCGTCGCGGCCCAGCACCTGCGCGCCGCCCAGCGTCGCGATTTCGAGCGCTTCGCGCGCCGTCATGGCATCCGGTCCGAAGCCCACGCGCGCGAGCAGCATGGCCTGGCGCGCCTCGGCCACCATCTGCGCGCCGTCGTTCGACGCCGAGCCATCCACGCCGAGCCCAACCGGCACGCCAGCGAGGCGCATCTTTTTCACGGGCGCGATACCCGAGGCGAGCCGCATGTTCGAGCACGGGCAATGCGCGACGCCGGTGCCGGTCCGGCCGAACAATCCAATGCCGTGGTCGTCGAGCTGTACGCAGTGCGCATGCCATACGTCGCGGCCCACCCAGCCGAGGTCCTCGGCGTATTCGGCGGGCGTCATGCCGAACTTTTCGCGGCTGTAAGCAATGTCGTTGACGTTCTCGGCGAGATGCGTGTGCATCGACACGCCGTAATGCCGCGCGAGCACCGCCGATTCGCGCATCAGGTCGCGGCTCACCGAGAACGGCGAGCATGGCGCCACAACGACGCGCAGCATCGCGTACCGGCCCTCGTCGTGATACGTCTCGATGAGGCGCTGCGTGTCGGCGAGAATCGCGTCCTCGCGCTCGACCACGGAATCCGGCGGCAAGCCGCCGTCTTTCTGGCCGACGCTCATGCTGCCGCGGCTCGCGTGAAAGCGCATGCCGATGTGTTGCGCCGCGCGAATGCTGTCGTCGAGGCGGCTGCCATTCGGATAGATGTACAGATGATCGCTGGACGTCGTGCAGCCCGAGAGCAGCAACTCCGCCATCGCGGTGAGCGTGGAGACCTCGATCATCTCGGGCGTGAGGTTCGCCCACACCTTGTAGAGATTGGTGAGCCAGCCGAACAGTTCGGCATCCTGCGCGGCCGGCACGGCGCGCGTGAGGCTCTGGTACATGTGGTGGTGCGTATTGACGAGCCCCGGCGTCACGAGGTGGCCGCTGGCGTCGATCACCTCGTCTGCCGTGGCGGGCAGTTCCGCCGTCGGGCCGACCGCGACGATGCGGTTGCCTTCGACGTAGAGGCCGCCGCCGCGAATCTCGCGGCGCGCGCCATCCATCGTCACCAGCATGTCGGCGTTTTTCACCAGCAACGTCTTGCCAGGCTTTTGCGGGTCTTGCGGGTTTTGCCGCTGCGCGAGTGTGCGTTCCATCGTCCTTGTTCGCTCCGTTGTCGTGCCGCCGCGAGCCTTGGCCATTCCTTCGGACTCGCGCACGGCGTGTGAACCAGACGCCCTCGCCTCGCCCGCCGGCCTCGCCGGTCGCCCAGGCGCCCGGTGCCGACGCGTCCCGACGAGGACGCCGCTGGCCCGGTTACCCGGCGTCCACCGCCGTCTTCGGGACGCGCAGCACGCGCTGCGCATGGCCTCTACGATCCGCAACCAAAATAGTCGTGGCAATTCGCGCCGCTGCGATACCCACATTTACACCACGCATATAAAGGTCGATTTTTGGCGTCGCTACGATACAAACAAGGGTCGCCTGAATCCAGGGCGCAATGAGCGACGGCACCCAGGGCTCACCCTCATGCGCGAAGCTTTATCTTTCCTATCGCTCGCGCCCGCCGGGTCCGATCGTTCTTAAAATGCGTTCACGGCGCTCGCTTCGATCCGCCGACGGGTATGTAGCCACTGACGTGGAGCCTCGATCCGCCGCAATGCATCATGCATGGGATCGAGAGCTGCCGCTGAAACCTCGCAATCGCACCAGGCACTCACAAGGAAAACTGCGAATGGGCAAGCTGACTACCCACGTGCTCGACACCGCGAACGGCCGTCCCGGCGCGGGCATCAAGGTCGAGCTCTTTGCGCTCTCGGGCGACGCGCGCTGCGCGCTCAAGACCGTCACCACCAATGACGACGGCCGCTGCGATGCGCCGCTGCTCGAGGGCGAAGCACTCGCCAAAGGCGAATACGAACTCGTGTTCCATGCTGGCGACTATTTCGCCGCTCTCGGCACGAACGTGCCCGAGCCGCGCTTCGTCGACCGCGTGGTGCTGCGCTTCGGCATCGCCGACGCCGGTTCGCACTACCACGTGCCGCTACTCGTTTCGCCCTGGTCGTACAGCACCTATCGGGGCAGCTGAGCGACAACCGGGCGGCGACCGCAACACATTCTCATAGGGCATTCCGGGCAATCTTCCAGCCCGATTCATCAAGCCCAAGGCCATACGAACAACAACGGCAGCGCGGCAGCGCAAGGGTCGTCCAGCGGCCCCTACGCTACGCGGCGCGCTCATACCCCGCAGTTAGCGCATGCGTTCAGCGCGCGCGCAATGCATCAGGACTGGAGACGTTTCATGGAAGGCTTTATTACCGATTGGCTGAACCTCGCACTGCGCTGGTTCCATGTCATCGCGGCGATCGCCTGGATTGGCGAGTCGTTCTATTTCGTCGCGCTCGACAACAGCCTCAAACCGCCGACGGACCCGAACCAGCGTCGCCGCGGCGTGTTCGGCGAACTGTGGCACGTGCACGGCGGCGGTTTCTACAACATGCAGAAGTACACCGTGGCGCCGCCCGAAATGCCCGACGACCTCCACTGGTCGAAGTGGCCGTCGTACACCACGTGGCTCTCGGGCGCGTCGCTCTTCACGGTGCTCTACCTCATGGCGCCGAACACGTATCTCATCGACAAGAACGTGCTCGACATGGGTCCGGTCGTCGCGATCTTCTCGGCGCTCGGCTTTCTCGCAGCGGGCTGGATCGTCTATGACTCACTGTGCCGCGTGCTCGGCAGCAAAGACAAGCTGCTGGGCGTGTGCGTGGGCATCTATGTCGTGATCGCCGCCTACCTCGCGTGCCACATCTTCTCGGGCCGCGCCGCGTACCTCATCATGGGCGCGATGCTCGCGACGATCATGTCGGCCAACGTGTTCTTCGTCATCATCCCGGGCCAGCGCAAGATGGTCGCCGCGATGCTCAAGGGCGAAGTGCCGAATCCGATCTACGGCAAGCGCGGCAAGCAGCGCTCGGTGCACAACACGTATTTCACGCTGCCCGTCGTGTTCGCGATGCTCTCGAACCACTACGCGATGACCTACGCGCACGCCTACAACTGGGCCGTGCTCGTGGTGATCATGCTGGCTGGCGCGCTGATTCGTCAGTTCTTCGTGATGCGTCATCGCGGCCAGCAACTCTGGTATCTGCCGATCGGCGGCGTGGCGCTGATGTTCGTCGCGCTGGTGTGGACGCTGCCGCGCCCGGTCGTGCCGCAGGCCGAAGCCGCGAACGCGCCGTCGGTGAAGGTCGCCGATATCCAGCCGATCCTGCAGCAACGCTGCGCCTCCTGTCACTCGGCCCACCCGACGCTGATGGGTGCCGCACCAGCGGGCGTGATGTTCGATACACCCGATGAGATTTCGCAGAACGCGCAGCGGCTGTATCAGCAGGCTGTGACGCTCAAGGCGATGCCGCTTGGCAACGTCACGCACATGACCGACGACGAGCGGCAGAAGATCGCCGCCTGGTTCCAGGGCGGTGCGAAGCAATGACGTAGTTGGCAGCGCGAGGGATTTGCATCGCGCTGCGTGAGCTGCGACTGGAAGGACCCGAAGTGCGATGCGCTTCGGGTCCTTTCGCTTTTGGTACGGCCTTTGCTGAGGGGCTTGCGCGTTGGGCGGCTGAGCGCGGGAGATGGCGGATCGGCATCAGGCTTCGAGGCGTATGACGCGAGCCTCGCGACCTGGCCCGATCGAAGCATCGAGGCGTCGCACACAGTCATGCATGACTCGCCATGTTTTACGGCGCCCTGAGCAGCCGGCTTGACCAGGGCCACCGCCCTACTTCATACGCCAAACGCAAAAAAAGCCACGGCCTCGGCCGCGGCTTTTCCTACTGATGCGTACTGCTGAGTAATTCCGTGAATCAGCGCATCGCGGCCTTCATCGCTTCTTCCGTCAACCAGAGCGACTCCGGCAGATCCTGCTCGTTGAGATTGAGCCCATCGCCACCGCGATCGACGACGATGAAATCGCTCACCTCGCCCAACGCGATCAGCGGATGATGCCAAACGCCCTTCGCATAATTCACGCCCTGCCAGCCGCGCGAAACGAAAGTGCGAATCTGCGTGACGTCCAGTTCGCCTACCGGCGCGACCACCACGAGATAAGGCTTGTCGTTGAGCGGCAGGAACGCCTGGCTGCCCAGCGGATGCCGTTCGAGCATCTTCACTTCGAACGGCAGTTCGCGCGGCTGCCCGCGAAAAAGATTCACGAGCGTGCGGCCGCCGTCGTCGGTCACATCCACTTTCGCGAGATCGTGAAAGCGGATGGTCGTGCCTAGATTGATCGGAATCTGCTTCGCGCCCGCGAGCTCGATCACGTCGCCGAAGGGCGCGAACGCCTCGGGCGTGAGCGGCTCGATGGTAAGCGTCGTCCTTGTTTCACTCATGATGGCCTCGTCAGCGTATCAGGCGAGCGTGCCCCAGAGGCGTACACGCGAAACGCCGCCGTCCGGGATGATGTTGAAGCGCACGTGCGTAACCGGGCCGAGCGCCGCGAGCTCGCTTTCGTAGTAGTGCTGCTTGTCCATCTGCAGCTTCTGCTCGCCGAGCAGCACCGGCCAGAACATGGCCTGGGTCACGAGCGAGCTGTCCGTGCCGCCCACCACGCGCGCGGCCTGGAACGAGCAGCGGTCGGGGTAGTTGCCCTTGAAGTGCGCCGTATCGACTTCGATCTTCTTGATGATGCCCGGCTGCGCGAGCGCGATGATCGCCCAGTCGTTGCCAGGTTCCCGGCGGCGGCGCGTTTCCCAGCCGTCGCCCATGTTCACGCCGCGGCCCGGCATGAGCAGCGTGGAGGCCATGCCAAAGTGCTGGTTGTTCGCGCCAACGAGGTACGCGCCGTTTTCCATCGCGGCCAGGTCGAACAGTTCGGTACGGCTCGCGCCCGCCCAGTCCACTTGCGGCTGGCCGTACACGCGCAGACGCGCGATGCCGCCATCGGGATAGATATTCACGCGCAGATGCGTGTACGGCTTGTCGCTCGACACTTCCACGTAATGGTGGCTATTGCCGTTCAACGACGTCGAGGGAACGATCTCCGTCCATTGCGTCGCGGCAGCGGGTGCGCCATCGGCCACATACGCGCCCTCCACCGATGCCGCCGGCGGGTAGTTGCCCGTGAAGTGGCTCGTGTCGATATCGAGGCCCTTGATGACGCCGGGGCGCGCGAGCTTCACGATGCACCAGTCAGAGCCGGTCGTGCGCTTGCGGCGCGTTTCCCAGCCGTCCATCCACTTGCCGTGTTCATCATACTTGCCCGGAATAAAGACGGCCGGCTCCGGATTGAGCATGCGATCCTTCGGCGCGAAGAAGTCGTCGCTCGCCTCGAGCGCCTGCGCGCCCAGGCGCGGGTCCGCGAGATTCACGAAGCGGCGCGTGAAATCGGGGGCGTTGGGATCGAGAGTCGGGAGTGCCATCGTTGTCTTCCTTCGTGTCTTTTCTGTAGATCAAAACGGCGCTGCGCCCTCTCGCGAAAAGCCGGGGGGCGCATCGCCACGTTACGCGTCGATCAGTTCGTCCAACCTGAAGCGCGCAATGCGGTAAATCTGGTCGAGGCTCGCGCGCATTTCATCGGCGCGGCTGTTGTTCACGCGCGCCTCGAAGTTCGCGATGATGCCGTGGCGGTCATAGCCTCGCACCGCGAGAATGAATGGGAATCCGAACTTCTCGCGATACGCGCCATTGAGCGCGACCAGCTTGTCGAACTCTTCCTGCGTGCACTGATTCAGACCCGCACCGCTTTGCTCGCGCGTGGATTCGGCGGTCAGTTCGCCGCGCACGGCGGCCTTGCCCGCAAGCTCCGGGTGGGCGTTGATGAGCGCAAGCTGCTGCGCCTCGCCCGAGGTTTCCACGGCCTGCGACATGGTGCGATGCAGCGCGTCGATGCTCGCAAACGGGCGCTGCTGCGCGGCCGCAACGGCTACCCAGGGCGAGTGCTCGAAAATGCCCGAAAGCGCCGCCACGAAGGCGTCGACCGAGGCTTGATTCAGCTGTTCGAGGGTGTAGTGCATTGCCTTCATGCGGCGGCCCCGCGGTGGTCGTTCTGTTGCGGTTGATAGGGATGATGCTCGCGCCAGTGGCGCGCGATGTCCACGCGCCGCGTGACCCACACGCGCTCGTGTGTTTCGATGTGATCGAGAAAGCGCTGCAGCGCGCGAAAACGCCCAGGGCGCCCGAGCAGCCGGCAGTGCATGCCGATCGAGAGCATCTTCGGCGCTTCGGCGCCTTCTTCGTAGAGCACGTCGAAAGCGTCGCGCAAATAGGTGAAGAAGTGGTCCGCCGTGTTGAAGCCTTGGGGCGACGCGAAACGCATGTCGTTCGTGTCGAGCGTGTACGGCACGATCAGTTGCGGCACCGACTTGCCGCCTGTGACCTCCACGTCCATCCAGAACGGCAGGTCGTCGCCGTAGTAATCGGAGTCGTAGAGGAAGCCGCCATACTCGGCCACCAGGCGATGCGTGTTGGGGCTGTCGCGCCCGGTGTACCAGCCCAGCGGGCGCACGCCCGTCACGCGCTCGATCGCTTCCATGCCGAGCTTCATATGCTCGGCCTCCCTGGCAGGCGAGACGTCCTGGTAGTGAATCCAGCGATAACCGTGGCACGCGATCTCGTGGCCCAACTCGACGAACGCGCGCGCGACTTCGGGGTGACGCTCGATCGCCATACCCACGCCGAACACGGTGAGCGGCAGGCCGCGCTTTTCGAATTCGCGCAGGATGCGCCACACGCCCGCGCGCGAGCCATATTCGTAGATCGACTCCATGCTCATGTGCCGCGCGGGATACGATGCGGCGCCCACGATTTCGGAGAGGAACTGCTCGGAGCCGGGGTCGCCGTGCAGAACACAGTTTTCGCCGCCCTCTTCGTAGTTGAGCACGAACTGCACCGCGACGCGCGCCTGACCGGGCCAGTTGGCCTGCACCGGATACCGGCCATAACCGATCAGATCGCGGGGATATTGGGGATCGAGTGGCATGCTGGTCGAATCAATCGAATAGAGAGGATGAAACGAAATATCCGCGTAACGGCGAGGCGCCGTGAAGCGGCCGCCGGCGCTGCTTTGCAGGCCCGACGGACGGTCCGCGCAACCTGCTTACAGGACCGGACCAGTGTAGCGAAATCACCCGTACGCGCCCATACGCACGCTCAGATAGTACGGGTCAAGCGAGGTGTATGTGGCCGCCCGACCTGGCGTCAGCCGGGCGGCCATCTCCGCTTGGACGCGTTGCGCGTTTACCCGTAGCGCAGCGGCCGCACGGGCGGCGGCGTTTCCGTGACTGGTGCGGGATTCGCCGGGCTGAAACGCGCGAAGTCGCCGTCGTAACGCTTGGCGAGCGGCCGCGCGAAGTCGCCGCGCTTGGCGGTCGTGAGGCGCAGCGCGACGAGCGCCTCCACCCATTTCACGGCGGCCGTCACGCCGTCGACCACAGGCACGCCGAGCGCGTCCTCCACCTGCGCGCACAAGTTCGTCATGCCCGCGCAACCGAGCACGATCGCGTCCGCGCCATCTTCTTCGAGCGCGCGGCGGCACTCGTCGACGATCGCGCGGCGCGCGGCCGATCCCGGTTCATCGAGTTCGAGCACGGCCACGTCGATCGCGCGCACGTTGCGGCAAAAACGCGTCATGCCGTAGCGCTCGGCAAGGTGCCAGGCCATTGCGCGCGTGCGCGAGAGCGTCGTCACGACCGAGAAGCCCGGCGCGAGCACGCTCGCCGCATGCATCGCGGCTTCCGCGATGCCCACGACGGGCCCGCGCGCCAACTCGCGCGCCGCGTAAAGGCCCGGGTCTCCAAAGCACGCGATCACGTAGCCGTCGAAGCCTTCGCGCTCGCCCGCCTCCACTTCGGCGAGCAGGCCGGGCGTAGCGAGCGCCTCGTCGTAATAGCCTTCGATCGACGGCGGGCCCATCGGCGGGCTCACAGCCACCACCTCCGTGCCCGGTGCGATCACGGCGCGCGCGCACTGCTCCATCGCGGCGGTCATGCGCAGCGTGGTGTTCGGATTGATCAATTTGATGCGCATTTCGATTCCTTCGTCGATGCCTGGTTTTGCGCGAAGCTCATGCGTTTGCGCGCGCGCGTTCGCCCATCGTGAGCGCGCGATAGAACAACGCGCTGAGCGCGGCGCCAATGAACCAGGTGAAGTTCGCCGCGCCGCCGAGCGAAGGCACCATCACGCAGAGAATCGCGATCACCGCTGCCGGCAGCAAAGCCGATACCGCGCGCCAGTTCACGCCGTTGCGATACCAGTACGCCCCCTTCGGCGACACCGAGTAGAGATCATCTACGGCAAGACGTCCGCGCTTCACGAGATAAAAATCGACGATCAGGACACCGTACAAAGGCCCGATGAAGGCACCGAGCACGTCGAGCGTGTAGTGAATCACAGCCGGGTTGTTGAAGAGATTCCACGGCGTGATGAAGATCGAGGCCACGGCGGCGAGCATGCCACCCGCACGCCAGCTAATGAGCCGCGGCGCGACGTTGGAAAAATCGAACGCGGGCGAAACGAAGTTCGCGACGATGTTGATGCCGATGGTCGCAATCGTGAACGTGAGCGCGCCGAGAATCACAGCGGTCGGATGATCGATGCGGCTGACCGTTTCGACGGGATCAGTAATCAGTTCTCCGAACAGGGGGAGCGTAGCCGACGTCGTGATGACCGTGACGAGCGAGAATGCGAGAAAGTTGACCGGCAGCCCCCAGAAGTTGCCCTTGTGAACGCTCTTGAGCGACTTGCCATACCGTGAGAAGTCGCCGAAATTGAGCATCGGCCCCGAGAAATACGACACCACGAGCGAGATCGCTGTGATCATCACGGGAATCACTTCGGTACCGTGATATTTCACCTGGCCAAGATTCAGGCCGATGTTGTGCCAGCCCGCGCGATATACCATGTAGCCCGCGAGCGCGAACATCACGACATAAACCGCCGGCCCCGCGAAGTCGATGAACTTCTTGATGGTCTCCATGCCGTTCCAGAACACGAACGCCTGAAGCACCCAGAGCGTCATGAAGCCGGCCCAGCCTATCGCGGAAAGCCCGAGCATGCCGTGCTTGTGCACGTCGGCGTAAGGCATGAGTTGCGGGACGAACTTGAGCACGACGATCACGAGCGCGCTCGAAGCGAGATAGGTCTGGATGCCGTACCACGCTACGGCGATGAGACCGCGAATCACGGCGGGAATGTTGGCGCCGAGCACGCCGAAGGTGCCGCGACACGCCACCGGGTACGGCACGCCGTGACGCTGGCTCGGCCGCGCGATCAGGTTGCAGAGCACATTGACGATGGAGATGCCGACGATCAGCGCTACGAGCACTTGCCAGCTCGTGAGGCCGAGCGCGAAGAGGCTCCCCGCGAACACATAGCCGCCGACGCTATGCACGTCGGACATCCAGAACGCGAAGATGTTGTACGCGCCCCAGGTCTGCTCCTTGAGCGGTGCAAGGTCGTGGTTGTAGAGCCGCTCGCTGTAGCCGGCCGGCAAGCGCAGATTATCTGCGGACTCGCTACTTTCACCGGATTCGAAGTTGGGCACTGCCGGACTGCCAGGTGACGCGCTGAACTGAGCCATGATCCGCTCCTTGGATGGATATGCCGACGGAAAAAAGACGCCTGAACGCCTCGAAACGCGTGCGTACCGCCGCTAGACGCGGCCGCCGCGATATCCCCGAATGGTCTGGCCTTCGCAGGCACTGCGCCGGTCGCCGCTTGCGGGCGCGCTGCAACGCTGTGCCTGTTCGAGCCGTCCGCATGCACTGCATGCGCCCCACTCCATCCTTTTCAGCCGCGGCGCCCACCGTTCGTAGTGGGCCACCGCGCTTTACTGCAATCCTTGACTGCAATCCATTTCAGTGCCGCCTCAGGAGCATCAGCGTGCAAGCGAGGTCGCCTCGCGCGCGCTGAACACTTCCTGCAAGTCGACCGAAGCGCCCGCCGGCCGGTCGAGCATCCTGAGCTCGACACCCTGCAAATGGCGGACCATGAGGTCGACGGCGGCTTTCTCGTCTCCGGCCTCGAGCGCCGCGAGAATCGCCTCGTGATCGTCGAACGAACACGGACTGCGTCCCGGCGATTCGTAGAGCGCTGAAATCAGCGTCGAGCGCGCCACGAGCCCGCCCAGGCAATCGCACAGCACCGTATTGCCGGTGAGCGTGGCCAGCGACGTATGAAACTCGCCCGAAAGCCGGATCCACGTCGGGAAGTCGCGCCCCTCGAAGGCCTTGCGCTCGCGCCTGATCGTCTCGCCGATGGTCTTTAGTCGGCGGTTGCCGTGCTGCGCGCTGCAGATACGCCCCACCACTGCCAACTCGATGATCCGCCGCATCTCGAACACCTCGTGCACTTCCTGGAGCGATGGGCTTGCGACGAACGCGCCACGATTGGGCTCCAGATCCACGAGATGGTCCTTCGCGAGCAGCGCGAGCGCCTGGCGGATCGGGCCGCGCTTCACGCCGAATACTTCGCACAACTGCGCTTCAGTCAACTTCGCGCCGGGCGGCAGCCGGTGCTCGAGGATCGCTGCGCGGATTCGCGCGGCGATTGCCTCGGGCTTCATGCCGGTTGCTTCGGCGTCGATATCGGTCTTTCGCATGGCTCGGGTCTCTATGTTGGGTATCCTAGGTTGGACATAAATATTGTCAACAATTTTATGGGCGAACCTGGGGAAGATCCCCACGTACACGCCGGCTGCCACATGCCTCTTATCGGTGAAAAGCGCTTTATTTCGGGGAATTCAGCACCTGCATGGTGATTCCCTGCCCCATTTCGGCCACATTTTTTGTCAACAATTTAGAGAAGAAGCGTTAGAGTGAACATTGTCTGGCGCAGCTCAGAATTGGCCGTTAGTTGCATATAGCTCCACGAAAAAAAGCGCCCGAAAGCGCTTCTCTGTCAGTGCGAAATCAACCCAGATGCGGATAGCCGCTCACGGTCAGCTCGAAGCCGTGTGCGGTGGTGTTCAGCTGCGCCGGCGCGCCCATCGGCAGCGTGACCATATCCGGAATATGGCCGAACGGCAGGCCCGTCACCACCGGAATGCCAACCACGGCACGTACCTGCTCCACCATTTCGCGCAGATCGTAGCCGTTGTCGTAATCGAACTGCTTGTGCCCAGTGAAGTCGCCCAGCACCAGTGCTTGCTGGCGAGCAAGAATGCCGGTGAGATGCAGCTGATAAATCATGCGCTCGATGCGGAACGGCTGCTCGTTCACGTCTTCGACGAACAGGATGCCGCCCTCGACCGGCGGCAGATAAGGCGTGCCAATCAACGAAGTCAGCACGGCCAGATTGCCGCCCCAGAGCGTGCCCGAAACACTCGTCGATTGGGCCTGCGGCGCATTCACCTTAAGCGTGTAGGCCGGTTTCGATAGCGCGTCCCAGAAGTGATGCATCGTGAAGCTGCTGAGACTCTCGGCGCCGAAGTCGCTGCAGAGCATCGGACCGCCGAACGTCGTGAGCCCGGCGCGCGCGAGCAGCGCGAGCTGAATGGCGGTGAAATCGCTATGCCCAACGAAGGCAATGGGCTGATCCTTCAAGCGCCGCTGCAATCCGTCGTAATCGAGACCGTGCAGGATGCGCACCGCGCCGTAGCCCCCACGCACGGCGAGGACGATGTCCGGCAGGTCGCGCGACGGGTCGGCGAGGCGATTCAGTTCGGCCGCGCGCTGGCCATCCGTGCCGGCAAAGCGCTGATAGCGCCGCTCGGTCGCCTGCACGCCGTCGACGTGATGGCCTTGCGCTCGCAACCGCGCAAGCCCACGGTGCACCGCTTCTGGATCATGCGGATAGCCGGACGGTGCGATCAGTTCGATGGTGCGATGAATGGTCATGTCGAATTCGATTCAACCGTGAGATTCAACCCGCGGGTTCGTCCGGACCGGCTACGCCAGCCCCTCCCTGCGCTTGCCCAGCCTGTGCCCGAGCCCGGCGCGCTTCCCGGCTTGCACGGCGCCGGTCGGCGAAGAACGCGCGCAGTGCCTCGCCGCACTCGTCCGCCAGCACGCCTCCGGACACGCTCGTGTGATGATTCAGCTGATCGTTGGCGAAGGCGTCGACCACGCTGCCGCATGCGCCGGTTTTCGGGTCACGCGCGCCGAACACCACACGTGCGATGCGCGCGTGCATGATCGCGCCAGCGCACATCAGGCACGGTTCAAGGGTCACATAGAGTTCGCAGCCGGGCAAGCGGTAGTTACCCAGCGCGTGCGCGCCCGCGCGCAAGGCCGCCATTTCGGCGTGAGCGGAGGGATCGTGCGCGCCAATCGGGTGATTGAAGCCCGAGGCGATCACTTCGTCACCGCGCACGAGCACCGCGCCTACCGGCACTTCGCCGGCGGCACGCGCCTCTTCGGCGGCAGCCTGCGCGAGGCGCATGAAATGCCGATCGCGCTCGGAGACGGGATCGGCCTGGATGCCGGCCTGAGCCGTAGCTGCAGACGCCGTCACGAGCAGTTCGACGGGAATCGATCCGGCAGGCGAAGTGACAGCCGGGTGCGCCTCTTCGCTTTCGCCGCCAGGGGCGTGTGGCTGGACGGGAGAGCCCGTCACGCCGCCTCCGCCGAGAGCCCAGGCAGGCCGGGCTCGCCGGCTGCACGTTCGGACAAACGCTCCGCTATGCGGCGGCGATATTCGTGAGGCACGACCATCGGCCCGCCACGCAAGGATTCGAGCGCCATATCGAGCGCCAGCATGCGCGCGCGCAGACGGCATTGCGCGGCCTTGTCGCCCACGATGGCGAGGTCTTCCTCGAGGTCGCGCAAGGCTCGCAGCTGTTCGACTGCGGGCGGCACGAACCCTGCGTTCTTCAGGATGCGGTGGGCTATGCGCACTGCTTCGGGCACGAGCAGGTCGTCGTCGAGCGTCTGCGGCGCACGGGCGCCGGGCAGGTCGTCGAGGTCACCGCGCGCGGCCGCGGCGGCAATCCGTTGTTCGACGAGGGCATCAAGCAATTTCATCAGCAATCCACTACGTTGCGGCTCACGCATTCTATCAGGGTGAGACCTGGAAGACCGCGCGCGGCCGGCATGTGTGCCATCTACTCCCTACCGCTTGACAGACTGGCGGTTTGATGCGGGATGAATAGGCGTGGACGACGAAACCTCGAGTCGTCCGATGGCAGGCGGCGGCGTTGCCGGTGGATGCGGCACCGGCATGCGGTTCCGCGGGCTAGATGCGAAAACGCCGCTGGAGCGTCCGGCTCATACCGGCACACCAGCGGCGCTCGAAGGATATCGGGGCACATAGCCCCGCTCTTCCCTTAGTCCTTCATCACCTTGCCAACCGAGTCGACCACCACGCTCACGTTCTTCTCGTTCAGGCCTGCCACGCACATACGGCCCGAGCGCAGGATATATACGCCGAACTCTTCCTTCAGCCTCTCGACCTGCTTTTCGCTCAAGCCCGTGTACGTGAACATGCCGCGCTGCTTCACGTAGCGCTCGAGTGCCGTTTCGCTCGCATGCGCGCTCAGGCCGTCGTGAATCGCCACGCGCATACGCGCAATGCGCTCGCACATCGCCGCCAACTCCTGCTCCCATGACGCCTTCAGTTCTGGCGTGCTCAACACCCGGGTGACGATCTTTGCGCCGTGAGTCGGCGGATTGCTGTAGTTCGCGCGCACCGAACCCGTGAGCTGGCCGAGTACGCGGTCGGCGGCCGCCGCGTCTTCGCAGATCACGTGCAGGCCGCCGCAACGCTCGCCGTAGAGCGAGAAGTTCTTCGAGAACGAATTCGCCACGAGCGCCGGCACACCGCGGCGTGAAAGCTCGCGCACCGCGAACGCGTCGTCCTCGAGGCCCGCGCCGAAGCCCTGATACGCCATATCGACGAACGGCAGCAGGTCGCGCTTTTGCAGCACGTCGATTAGTTGCTCCCACTGCGCGCGATCCAGATCGACGCCCGTCGGGTTATGGCAGCACGCGTGCAGCAGCACGACGCTTTTCGCCGGCAGCGCGTCGATGGCCGAGAGCATCGCGTCGAATTTCAGGCCGCCCGTCACCTCGTCGTAGTACGGGTACGTGTTCACTGTGAAGCCCGCGCGCTCGAAGATAAAGCGGTGGTTCTCCCACGTCGGATCGCTCACCCACACCTGGCTGGTCGCAAAGTAGCGCTTGATGAAATCGGCGCCCACCTTGAGCGCGCCCGAGCCGCCCAGCGTCTGCACGGTCGCGATGCGGCCGGCCGCGCGCGACGGGCAGTCGGCGCCGAACACCAGTGCCTGCACGGCGTCGCGATACTGCGCGAAACCGGCCATCGGCAGATACGGCTTCGGACCCGGCTCTTCGAGAATCGCCGCCTCGGCCGCGTGAACGGCCTTCATGACGGGCAGACGGCCTTCGTCGTCGAAGTAGATGCCAATGCTCAGATTGACCTTGTTCTGACGCGGGTCCTTCTGGAAGTTCTCGTTGAGCGAGAGGATCGGGTCGCCGGGGTAGGCATCGATGTGTTCGAACATGCTGTTTAACTCTCTGGACGAAATTCGGGACGAATATCAGCGCTTACGGAGCCGGCACGCCGCGTTGCAGCGCCGGCGCCGACTTGCGGCACCACAGGCGGTAGGCGAGCCCAAGCACGCCCAGCCAGACCGGAATCAGGTACACGGAAATCCGCAGATCCGGAATCAGATACATTACAACGAGAATGCCGCCGAGGAACGCGAGACACACGTAATTCGTCAGCGGATAGCCGAGGCTGCGGAACGTGGTCGTCTGAGCCGCGCGCGCCTTCTCGCGGCGGAACTTCAGGTGAATCAGACTGATCATCGCCCAGTTGATGATGAGCGCGGACACGACGAGCCCCATCAGCAGTTCGAACGCCTTGCCCGGCATGAAATAGTTGATGATCACGCAAGCGGCCGTGACGAACGCCGACACGCCGAGCGCCGCCAGCGGAATGCCGCGCCGGCTCACCTTGAGCAGCGCCTTCGGTGCATTGCCCTGCTGCGCGAGGCCGTAGAGCATACGGCTGTTGCAGTACACGCCGCTGTTGTAGACCGAGAGCGCCGCTGTCAGCACGACGAGATTGAGCACGTTGGCCACGAGGTCGCTGTTCATCGCGTGGAAGATCAGCACGAAGGGGCTGCCGCCAGCTACGACCTTCTGCCACGGGTAGAGCGAGAGCAGCACGCCGAGCGCGCCGATGTAGAAAATCAGAATGCGGTAAATCACCTGATTCGTCGCGCGCGGAATGCTATGCGAGGGATCATCCGCCTCTGCTGCGGTGATGCCGACAAGTTCCAGCCCGCCGAACGAGAACATCACGACCGCCATGGCCATGACGAGACCCGAGACGCCGTGCGGGAAGAAACCGCCATTGCGCCAGAGGTTCGACACGCTCGCTTCAGGACCGGCCGAGCCCGAAAACAGCAGCCAGCCGCCAAAGGCGATCATGCCGACGATCGCGAGCACCTTGATGATGGCGAACCAGAACTCGAGCTCGCCATACGACTTCACGCTCGTGAGGTTGATGGCGTTGATGACCACGAAGAACACGAGCGCCGAGACCCACGTGGGCAAAGTCGGCCACCAGTAGTGCATGTAGATGCCGACCGCCGAAAGCTCGGCCATGCTCACGAGGATGTAGAGCACCCAGTAGTTCCAGCCGGAGAGAAAGCCCGCGAACGGGCCGAAATACTTGTCCGCGAAATAGCTGAACGAACCGGCGACGGGCTCGTCCACGACCATCTCGCCCAACTGCCGCATGATGAAGAACGCGATGATCCCGGCGATGCCGTAGCCGAGCAGCACCGAAGGCCCGGCCGTCTGAATCGTCTGCGCAATGCCGAGGAACAGGCCCGTGCCGATCGCCCCGCCCAGCGCAATGAGCTGGATGTGGCGATTCTTGAGGCCGCGTTTTAGCTGGTCGCGATTTTCACGCGTGTCGTTTGAAACCATGTCTCTTCCTGTCTCCGACTTATCTGCGCGAGGCCAAAGCATCCGGGTAGGACGCTGGCTCCGCTCCACGAAATAAAATTGCGCACACAACGTTCTGTGCCGGCGCGCTGCCGGGCGTGGAGGTATTGGCCGCCAGCCCGATCGGGTGCGCCCAGTGTATAGTTGGCGCGGAAAAATATGATTTCATCTCGTACGCAGGCAAACCCTGATTGATACAATTCCCTCTCGCCTCAAACCCATCTCACGCAAGATAAATGCAAAATCTCGCGCTCGACACGATCGACATGCGGCTTCTCGCCGCACTGCAGGAGCACGGCCGCGCCTCGAACCTCGAACTCGCGGCCACGATCAAGCTCTCGCCCGCGCAGACACTCAGGCGTCACCGGCGGCTCGAGGAGCTCGGCGTGATCCGGCGCTACGAGACGCGCCTTGACGCGCAGGCGCTCGGCTTCGGCGTGGTCGCCTTCATTCAGGTAACGATGGAGCGCGGGCACATGCGCGAGCTCGTCAAGTTCAAGGAACTCGTCGCGACGTTGCCGCAGGTGCAGGAGTGTTACTCCGTGACTGGCGATATCGACTACGTTCTGAAGGTGGTGGCGCGCGATCTCAAGGCGCTTTCCGAGTTCCTGCTCGATACGCTGATGCGCGCCCCCGGCGTGAACAGCGTGCAGTCGATCGTCTGCCTCGATGAACTCAAGGGGACGAGCGCGATGCCGCTGGAAGCCTGAGACAAGCGCGCGCCAGGTCCGTCTGGCGGGGTTTTTCGGCGAAAACGCAATTTTATCTCATCGGCCGCCTGCTCGCGGCGCCGCAGGACCGGCTGATGAAATAGTCTTGCTAAAAGCCCCATCGTGCTCTAAAAAACAGGCTAGTCAGCATGTCTCCCGGCCACCCTGGGCACCGCAACGGGCGGCTTCACAAGCGCGAGCGCGACAGTCCATGAGTCTTCTTGAGCTCAGAGGCGTTTCCAGGCACTTTGGCGCCATTCAAGCACTGATCGACGTGACGTTGAGCCTGGAACCCGGCCAGGTGGTCGGACTCATGGGCGACAATGGCGCCGGAAAATCAACGCTGGTTAAGGTCATCGCCGGCAACTTCCCGCCGTCCCACGGCGAAGTTCTCATCGACGGCAAGCCCGTTCATTTCAGCAGACCCGTCGACGCCCGCGCCAAGGGCATCGAGGTCGTGTATCAGGACCTCGCGCTCTGCGACAACCTCACGGCGGCGGCCAACGTCTTTCTCGGGCGCGAGCCGCGCATCGGCATATGGCCCTTTCGCGTGCTCGATCACGCGGCCATGTACCGGCGCGCCGCCGAGCTTTTCAGGGAACTGAAGTCCGAAACGCGCCCGCGCGATCTCGTCCGGCAGATGTCGGGCGGCCAGCGTCAGGCCGTGGCGATTGCGCGCACGCGACTGTCCGAGGCGCGGCTCGTGCTCATGGACGAACCCACCGCCGCGATCAGCGTGCGCCAGGTAGTGCAGGTGCTCGACCTCATCAAACGCCTGTCCGAACACGGCATTGCCGTCATTCTCATCAGTCACCGCATGCCTGACGTATTCGAAGTCGCCCACCGCGTGGTCGTCATGCGGCGCGGGCGCATGGTTGCGGACAAGCAGATCGAAGCCTCTTCGCCGGAGGAAGTCACCGGCCTGATCACCGGAGCCATCGCCGCCGCCTGAAGCTGCCCCGCGCGCGACGGCGTTGCATCTGGCCGCACCGGGCGCTAAAGCGCCAGGTGCGGCCGACAGCTTTGCATGGGGCGCACTAAGCGCTAAAGCGCTAAGTGGCCGACGCTTTGCATGGGGCCGCACTAAGCGCTAAAGCGCTAAGTGGCCGACGCTTTGCATGGGGCCGCACTAAGTGCTAAAGCGCTAAGTGCGGCCGACAGGAGACCCGAAATTGAACGATGCGCCGCAAAGACCAAACCTGATGCCGACATTGCTTGACGATCCCCAATCCGCGAAGACGCAGACCCGCTGGAGCGGACTGCTCGCGAGCCAGGTGTTCTGGGTGGTGCTGGCGACGCTCGTCGCCTGCGTCCTGCTCTCGTTCGTCACGTCGACGTTCGCCACGCAGCAGAACCTCTTCAACGTCACGCGCAACTTCGCCTTCGTCGCCATCGTCGCGCTGGGGATGATGGCCATCATCGTCACGGGCGGGATCGACATTTCGGTCGGCTCGACGATTGGCCTGAGCGGCATCGTGCTTTCCGTCACGATGAACGCGGGCTACCCGATCTGGGCCGGCATTGGCCTCGGCCTGCTCACTGCGGGGCTGGTCGGCCTCGTGAACGGCCTGCTCATCGCGTATCTCAACATGCAGCCGTTCGTCGTGACGCTCGGCATGCTGAGCGTGGGCCGCAGCCTCGCGCTCGTAATCTCCGGGAGCCGGACGATCTTCGAATTCGGACCCGACGGGCACAAGCTCCTCGTGCTCGGCGGCGGCAAAACGCTCGGCGTGGCCAATCCCGTGTGGTTTCTGATCGTCCTCGGCGTGCTGTTCTGGTTCGCCTTCGCCTTCACGCGCTGGGGCCGCTATGTCTTCGCGGTCGGCGGCAACCGTCATGCGGCGAATCTCACGGGCGTGCCGGTACGGCGCGTGATCTGCTCGGTCTATGTGCTGGGCGGCCTGATGGCAGGCGTCGCGGCCATTCTCGAAGTGGGCTGGCTCGGCGCGGTGACCACAGGCCTTGGCACCGGCGACGAACTACGCGTGATCGCCGCCACGGTGATCGGCGGCACCAATCTCGCGGGCGGCGTGGGCAGCGCGTTCGGCACGATCGTCGGCGCCGCGCTCATCGAAGTGATCCGCAACAGCCTGATCCTGCTCGGCGTCGACTCGTTCTGGCAGGGCACGGTCGTGGGCGGCTTCATCATCATCGCCGTGCTGTTCAACCGGCTCGGCGGCGAGCGGCAAGGAAACTGAACGGATTTCAGGGAGGCGCGGCCGGACAGCACGCGGAACCGCCGGACGTCAGCCATAACAAGAAACGCGAGGAGTCACGCGAGGTTCCGCAGAAAGCCCAAAGCACGGGCGCGGGCTTTCCTTCCGATGATGAAAACTGTACGAGACACGCGCGCCGTACAACCGGCGCCGAACAGGAGGAAACCATGAAGAAAGCGTGGAAGTATCTCGCTGCGATCGGAGGGCTCGCTATGCTGGCCTCTTCCGCCTACGCAGCCGACAAGACCCTCGCGCTGGTCGTGAAGGGCCTCGACAATCCGTACTTCGACCTCATGCACCAAGGCTGCGACCGGGCAAACAAGGAGCTCAGCAAACAGGGCTACAACTGCTACTACACCGGCCCCGCAACAGCCGCGGACGAAAGCGCCGAAGTGCAGATCGTCGACGACTTGCTGACCAAGGGCGTCGCGGCGATTGCGATTTCGCCGTCGAACGCGCCGGCCATTGCCGAAGTGATCCGCCGCCGCAACGCGAAGATCCCGATCATCACCGCGGACGCGGACCTGCTGCCGAAGGACCAGTCCTTGCGCAAGGCGTATGTGGGCACCGACAACTACGAACTGGGTGTGAAGCTCGGCGAGCAGTTGAAGACGCTGATGCCCAAGGGCGGCAACATCTGCCTCGTGATGGGCAACCCCGCGGCCGAGAACATCAACCAGCGCGCCCAGGGCACGCGCGACGTGCTCTCGGGCAAGAAAGGCATCAAGAAGCTGGCGGGCGAAAACAACTGGCATGAAATCAGCGCCTGCCCGCTCTACGTGAACGACGACGCCGCGAAAGCGAACCAGATGATGCAGGACACGCTCACCGCGAACGCCAGCACGCTCCAGGCGTTCGTGTTCGAGGGCGGCTGGCCGCTCTTCGCACCCGAGGCGTACTCGCAGGTCGTCGCGCCGATCATGGACAAGATCAACAGCGGCCAGTTCGTGATCGTCTCAGCCGATACGCTCGGACCGGAGCTGCAGGCCCTCAAGGATCACAAGGTCAATGCGCTGGTCGGGCAGCGGCCTGAGGAAATGGGCTATCAGGCGGCGATGGTGATGCGCGACCTGGCGGAAGGGAAAACGGTGAAGCCTATCGTTCACACGGGTCTCGACGTTTGCACCTGGAAGAACGCGGATACGTGCCTGAAGCACTGAGAGCGTAAGCGTGCGCAAGCCGACGCTCGGTCTGCATGAGCGCCGGCAGGTCGTCGTCAGAAGCAAAAAACCCGCGCCGGCTCAAAGTGCCGAACGCGGGTTTTTGCACCGCCAGCAGGCTAGCGGGCAAGCGTCACTCCCACTCGATCGTCGCGGGCGGCTTGCCCGAGATGTCGTAGACCACACGGTTGATGCCGCGCACTTCATTGATGATGCGGTTCGACACGTGGCCCAGCAACTCGTGCGGCAGGTGCGCCCAGTGCGCCGTCATGAAGTCGAGCGTCTGCACCGCGCGCAGCGCAACGACATACTCGTAGGTGCGGCCATCGCCCATCACACCCACGCTCTTCACCGGCAGGAACACGGCGAACGCCTGACTCGTGAGCTCGTACCACGACTTGCCGGTCTCCTTGTCGATCGTGTTACGCAGCGTCTCGATGAAGATCGCATCGGCACGACGCAGCAGTTCCGCGAAATCGCGCTTCACTTCGCCGAGAATGCGCACGCCGAGGCCCGGGCCCGGGAACGGATGGCGATAGACCATTTCATGCGGCAGGCCGAGCTTCACGCCCAGTTCGCGCACTTCGTCCTTGAAGAGTTCACGCAGCGGTTCTAGCAGCTTGAGGTTGAGCGTTTCCGGCAGCCCGCCCACGTTGTGGTGGCTCTTGATCGTGTGCGCGGCCTTCTTGCCCTTGCCAGCCGACTCGATGACGTCCGGATAGATCGTGCCCTGCGCGAGCCATTTGGCGTCGGTGAGCTTGCCCGCTTCCGTCTGGAACACCTCGACGAACTCCGCGCCGATGATCTTGCGCTTCGCTTCCGGATCGCTCACGCCCGCGAGCTTCGACATGAACGCTGCGCTCGCGTCGACATGGATCACCTTCACGCCGAGATTGTCGGCGAACATCGACATCACCTGCTCGGCTTCGTTCAGACGCAGGAGGCCGTGATCGACGAACACGCAGGTCAGCTGGTCGCCAATCGCGCGATGCAGCAGCGCCGCCGCGACCGACGAATCCACGCCGCCCGAGAGGCCGAGAATCACGTGCTCGTTGCCCACCTGCTTGCGGATCGTCTCGACGGCTTCGTCGATGTAGTGGCCCATCTCCCAGTCGGCCTTCGCGCCGCAGATGCCGAGCACGAAGCGCTCGAGCATCGCGCGGCCCTGCACCGTGTGCGTGACTTCCGGGTGCCATTGCAGGCCGTAGAAGTGGCGCGCTTCGTCGGCCATTGCCGCGATCGGGCACGATTCCGTCGATGCCATCAGCTGGAAGCCCGCCGGCATTTCCGTGACCTTGTCGCCGTGGCTCATCCACACCTTGAGCATGCCGTGGCCTTCGCTCGTGCGGAAGTCTTCAATGCCTTCGAGGAAGCTCGTGTGGTTGCGCGCGCGCACTTCGGCGTAGCCGAATTCGCGCAGGTGGCCGCCGTCCACTTTGCCGCCGAGCTGCTCTGCCATCGTCTGCATGCCGTAGCAAATGCCGAGAACCGGCACGCCCAGTTCGAACACGGCTTGCGGCGCGCGCGGCGTGTCGGTGTCGGTGACCGAATTCGGGCCGCCGGAGAGGATGATGCCCTTCGGCGCGAATTCGCGCACGAATGCGTCGTCCACATCGTACGGGTGGATTTCCGAATAAACGTGGGCTTCGCGCACGCGGCGCGCGATGAGCTGGGTGACTTGCGAGCCGAAGTCGAGAATCAGGATTTTGTCGTGCATGGCTGCGGACGAGACCTAAAAAAGAACGGATACGGAAAGCCGCGCGACAGTTCAAACGCGCGCAGCGTGAATTCATCAGGCCGGAATACCGCGCTACGGCGGCACCGGGTTGCGCAAATTCGGGTGTGCTTCGGGCGTACTGCGTCTGGTGTTTCGGAGGCCGGGTTTGCGCGCGGCCTCAGCCACGCAGCGGCGGCCTCGGTGCGTCGGCCGCTTCGTCGCGAGCCGCCTGGCGAGCCTCTTGAGCTTGCGCCGGGCTGGCGGACGGCGCCGTAACCGACGATGGACGGGGCGCAACCGGCGGGACGGCCGCGGGCGTCACGGTCGGGACTTCCACAACGGGTTCGACCGGCGCTGCCGGCCGCCTCGCCTCTTGCGCACCGCCCCACGCCATCGTTCGCAGAAAGCCTGGCTTCGCGTACGACACCGGCTCTTCGCGACCTACGGGCTGCGCCTTCTGCGCCTTACGCTGCTGCGCGGAACCGCCGCTCGCCTGCCCTTTCTGGCGCTTGCGCACCGCGCCCGCGAGCCGGGCGCCGCCCAGGCCGAGGATGATCAGCCACACCCCGACCGCACCCGCCACCAACTGGCCAAAACCCGTGAGCCGTGGCGCACGCAGCCCAATCAGCCAGACCAGCATCAGCACGCCGGCAATCCAGTTGACGTGGCCCACGGTGCGGCCCACAGGCACGGTCATCTCCCCGTGGAAGGCCGCGCGCAGCGCAAGCCACGCGAAACCCAGCAGCACCACGCCAAAAGCCTGCCCAACGAGCGCCGGCTGCGTTTGCACCAGTTGCAATGCGTTGTAGACGAGGGTCCAGGGCGTGAGAACGAACAGCACGCCAAACCCCAGCAACGTCAACGCATCGACAATCAGCAACACGCGCAGCAGCGGCTTCATCGAGGTTTAGTCCACGTGATAGTTGGGCGCTTCCTTCGTGATCTGCACGTCGTGCACGTGCGACTCGTGCAGGCCGGCGCCGGTAATCTGCACAAACTCCGCCTTCGCATGCAGGTCTTCGATCGTACGGCAGCCGCAGTACCCCATCGAGGCGCGCACGCCGCCGATCAACTGGAACAGGATGGCGTTGATTGGGCCCTTGTAGGCGACACGGCCTTCGATGCCTTCCGGCACGAGCTTGTCGATGTTCGCCGAGTTGTCCTGGAAGTAGCGGTCCGCAGCGCCGTCCTTCATCGCGCCGACCGAGCCCATGCCGCGATACGACTTGTACTGGCGGCCCTGATACAGGAACACGTCGCCCGGCGACTCTTCGGTGCCCGCGAACATGCTGCCCATCATCACGGCGTTCGCGCCGGCTGCCAGCGCCTTCGAAACGTCGCCCGAATAGCGCACGCCGCCGTCGGCAATGCACGGCACTCCTGTGCCCTTGAGCGCATCCGAGACATTGGAGATCGCGCTGATTTGCGGCACGCCCACGCCGGCCACGATACGCGTCGTGCAGATCGAGCCCGGGCCGATGCCAACCTTCACGCCGTCCGCGCCGTACTCGACGAGCGCGCGCGCCGCGTCGGCCGTAGCAATGTTGCCGCCGATCACTTCGACGTGCGGGAAGTTCTTCTTGACCCAGCGAACGCGCTCGAGCACGCCCTTGCTATGGCCGTGCGCCGTATCCACGACGATCACGTCCACGCCGGCTTGCACCAGCAGCTCGACGCGCTCTTCGTTGTCCGGACCGACGCCGACTGCCGCGCCCGCGCGCAGCTTGCCGTGCTCGTCCTTACAGGCGGCCGGGTGCTCGGTCTGCTTGGTGATGTCCTTGACGGTCATGAGACCACGCAGTTCGAACGAGTCGTTCACGACCAGCACGCGCTCGAGGCGGTGGCTGTGCATGAGCGCCTTGGCTTCGACGAGCGGCGTGCCTTCCTTGACGGTGACGAGGCGCTCGCGCGGCGTCATGATCGAGCGAACCGGCTCATCCAGGCGCGTTTCGAAACGCAGGTCGCGGTTCGTGACGATGCCGACGAGTTGTGCGCCTTCGACGACCGGGAAACCCGAAATGCCATGCTGCTGCGAAAGCGCCATGACGTCGGCGACCTTCATTTGCGGCGGAACCGTGATCGGATCGCGCACGACGCCCGACTCGAAGCGCTTCACCTTCGCGACCTCGCGCGCCTGCTCGGCCGGCGTGAGGTTCTTGTGGACGATGCCGACACCGCCCTGCTGCGCCATGGCGATTGCCAGACGGCCTTCCGTGACGGTATCCATAGCGGCCGACACGAGCGGAATGTTCAGGGAGATATTGCGGGTCAGCCGGGTCTTCAGGCTGGTGTCGCGCGGGAGAACGTCGGAAAAGGCGGGGACGAGGAGCACGTCATCGAACGTGAGTGCTTTCTGGATCAGACGCATGGCAAATCCTATAGGCGCAAAAGCAGATTATACGCGATAGCGCCCTGGAAATCATCAGCGCTAACAGTAGCTTAGCGCCGTTTTCGGGACTATTTCCACGCTCCGGCCCCGCCGATGCGAACCGTGCGGGCCCGCCGCGCCTCCGACCCGAATATCCGGCGCACGATGCAGGATTGAACAAGACGGATGCGCACGCCTCCAGTTAAGCTTCGGGCCGTCCTGTCAAAACGGCCCGCCTGGGCCACCCGAAGTTTCTGGAGGCAATAGCAATGCAGCGTGGTGTGTTGTACGGCGTGCTCGCCGGCGCGTTATGGGGAACGGTGTTCGTCGTGCCCCGGCAACTGGCGGAGTTCTCGCCACTGCTCCTGAGCGCGGGCCGCTACGCGATGTATGGGCTCGTCTCGCTCGCCGCGCTCGTGCCCATGCTGCGCCGCGTCTGGCCGCGCATGACGCGCGCCGATCTCGTCGCGCTCGTGAAGCTTGCGCTGGTGGGCAACGTGCTCTATTACCTTTTTCTCGCGAGCGCCATCCATCTGGTGGGCATCGCGCCGGCCTCGCTGATCGTCGGCGTGCTGCCCGTCACTGTCACGCTGCTCGGCCGCCGCGACCATGGCGCCGTGCCGCTATCGCGTTTGGCCTGGCCGCTTGCGATGATCGCGACCGGCATCGTCTGTATCAACGTGGACGTGTTCACCGCAGCCAGCGACGCAGGCGGTGCGAGCGTCCTCACGCGTATGGCGGGCATTGGCTGCGCCGTCGGCGCGCTCGTGTGCTGGACCTGGTTCGCGGTCGAGAACGCTCGTTATCTGCAGCGCAATGCGCACTTCAGCGGCAACGAATGGTCGGTGCTCTGGGGCGTGGTCACGGGCGCGCTCGGCGGCCTGCTCTGGCTCGGCATTCTCGTCGTGCCGTCGCACTGGGTGCAGCAAACCGTGGCCGCCGGCCGCTGGACCACGTTCTGGCAGTTGAATCTGGTGCTCGCGATCGGCGCCTCGTGGCTCGGCAACGGCCTCTGGAACGCCGCCGCCAAACGCTTGCCGCTCACGCTCTCGGGTCAGATGATCGTGTTCGAGACGCTATTCGCCCTGCTCTACGGCTTTATCTACGATCACCGGCTGCCGCGCGGGCTGGAAATCGCGGCGATCGTGCTGCTGGTGGCGGGCGTGAGCTGGTCGGTACGCCAGCATTCGGGCGGCCCCGAAGATACCGCGCACGGCGACGGCATCGTGCCGGACGGCGATCTGGCAGGAATCGGCAACGAAAGCCGCCTCGTGCAACCCGGCGGCGACGCGAAGCGAAGCGGCCGCACGACCACCGCCTGAGCGCCAGGCTCGAGCCCTAGCGCGAATCCTTGGGCAACCACTTGCGCCCTTCGATCGAGCCTTCCTTGCGGGTCTTGTCGACGCGGCGCTGGCGCGCCATCTTGGGGTCGACGATCAGTGGCCGATAGATCTCCACGCGGTCGTGGTCGGTGAGCACGGTATCGAGCGGCTTGAGCTTGCCGTACACGCCCACCTTGAGCTTCACCAGATCGATCTCGGGATGGCGCGCGAGAATACCGCTCGCGTCAATGGCCTGCTGGATGGTCGCGCCCGTCGGCAGCTCAATGCTGACAAGCGTCTGCGCATCCGGCAGTGCATAGCAAACGTCGATGGAAAGATTCGCGCTCATGGCTTGCCGTAGCGCTGGTCGGCGCGCTTCACGAAGGAGTCGACGAAGGTGTTCGCGATGTGATGGAACACCGGCCCGATGAGCTTCTCGAGAATGATGTTTGAAAACTCGTAATGCAGCGCAAACTCGATCTTGCAGGCGTCGGCCCGCAGCGGCGTGAAACGCCAGTAGCCCGTGAACTTGCGAAACGGGCCATCCGCGAATTCCATGTCGATGCGCTCGGGCCGCTTTTGCGAGTTGCGCGTAGCGAAGTGTTGCTTGATGCCCTTGAAATTGATGTCGATCTTCGCCTCCATACCGCTCTCGTCCTGACGGCGAATCTCGACGCCGCCGCACCACGGCAGGAAGTTGGGGTAGTCGGCGACGTCGGTGACGAGGTCGAACATTTGCTCCGCCGAATGGCGAATCAACACGGTTTTCTGGACATCCGCCATAAATTGCGCAATGCGTGGCTAGGGTGAAAGCGCCACGGGCTTTCGGAAGCCCGCTTTGCTAAAATCGCAATTTTAAACGAGTTGGGCCGATCCCATTTTCCTATGAGCATCATCGACAACAGAAAAGCGTTCTTCGATTACTTCATCGAAGAACGCCACGAGGCCGGGCTCGTACTGGAAGGATGGGAAGTCAAGGCCATGCGCGCCGGGCGAGCCAACATCAAGGAAAGCTACGTCATGATCAAGGACGGCGAGCTCTACCTGATCGGCACGCACATCAGCCCGCTGCCCGAGGCTTCGACGCACATCCAGCCAGACCCCACGCGCATCCGCAAGCTGCTCCTGAAACGCGAGGAAATCGACAAATTGATCGGCAAGGTGGAGCAGCGCGGCTTCACGCTCGTGCCGTTGAACTTTCACTACAAGGGCGGCCGCGTGAAGTGCGAGATCGGCCTCGCCAAGGGCAAGAAGCTGCACGACAAGCGCGAAACCGAGAAGAAGCGCGACTGGGAGCGCGAAAAGGCGCGCCTGATGCGCTCGCCCACCTGACTCTTTCCGGGATCGCTCGGATTCAGATGGAGAACGGGCCGCTTACGCGGCCCGTTGTCATTTTCGGCGGCCTCGGCGCTTATGCGCCCTTCGTCGCCCCAGCCCCACTGATCTGCCC
>NZ_JAMBPR010000003.1 GCF_024206475.1 Paraburkholderia sp. CNPSo 3274 | reverse complement strand
CTACCCACCACGGCCCGCCCGGCCCCCCAGCAGCATCGCGCCAGCCCGCCGGCGACGCGCGGCGCCGCTCTGCCGCTCCTGGCACTCGCCGTTGGCGCATTCGGTATCGGCACGACCGAATTCTCGCCGATGGGCCTGCTGCCCGTGATCGCCGAGGGCGTGCATGTGTCGATCCCCAGCGCGGGCATGCTGATCAGCGCCTATGCAATCGGCGTGATGGTGGGTGCGCTGCTCATGACGCTCGCCCTCGCCCGCTGGCCCCGGCGCACCGCGCTCATGGCGCTGATGGGCATCTTCACGCTCGGCAACCTGCTCTCCGCCATCGCCCCCGACTACACCACGCTGCTGCTCGCGCGGCTTGTCACGAGCCTGAATCACGGCGCATTCTTCGGCATCGGCTCGGTGGTCGCCGCGAGCTTCGTGCCGCGCGAGCGCCAGGCAAGCGCCGTCGCGACGATGTTCATGGGACTCACCATCGCGAACATCGGCGGCGTGCCCGCGGCCACGGTGCTTGGCGCAGGCGCGATGTTCACGCTCTACACCTATGTCACGCCCACGCTCACGCATCTCACGGGCGCGACGCCTGGCTTCGTGACCGCCATGCTCGTGCTGATCGGTGTGGGTTTTTCCATCGGCAACGCGGCGGGCGGGCGTCTCGCAGACCGCTCGCTCGACGGCACGCTGCTGGGTTTCCTCGCGCTGTTGATCATCGTGATGCTCGCGTTTCCGGCGCTGGCCGCGACGCATGTGGGTGCGGCCGCTGCCCTGCTCGTCTGGGGTATCGCGACCTTCGCGGTGGTCCCGCCGCTGCAAATGCGAGTGATGCGCGCCGCCCATGATGCGCCGGGGCTCGCCTCGTCCGTCAATGTCGGCGCGTTCAATCTCGGCAACGCGCTGGGCGCCGCCGCGGGCAGCGCCGCGCTCTCCGCCGGTCTCGGCTACGGCGCGGTGCCGATTGTCGGGGCGCTCATCGCGTTAGGCGGCGTTGCGCTAGTCATCGTCCAGATCGCCGTGAACCGGCGCTCGCGTTAAGTCGCTTTTTTCGCTTAGGCAAGCCAATCATTTTTTTGTGGAGAACATCATGAGCAAGATTCCCGCCTTTGGCCTCGGCACATTCCGCCTGGAAGGCCAGGTTGTCATCGACTCCGTGCGTAACGGTCTTGAAGTCGGCTACCGCGTCATCGACACCGCATAGATCTACCGCAACGAAGCCGAAGTCGGCGAAGCGATCGCCGCTTCCGGCATTGCGCGCGACGATCTCTTTCTCACGACCAAGATCTGGGTCGATCACTACTCGCGTGAAAAGCTGGTGCCGAGCTTGAAGGAAAGCCTGAAGAAGCTGCGCACCGACGAAGTCGATCTCACGCTGATTCATTGGCCCGCGCCCAACAACGGCGTACCGCTCGAAGAATTCATGAGCGCGCTGGCCGAAGCCAAATCACAAGGGCTAACCAAACAGATCGGCATTTCCAATTTCAATATCGAACTGACGAAGCAGGCAATCGCGGTGGTCGGCAAAGACAACATCGCCACCAACCAGATCGAATTGAGCCCGTACCTGCAGAACCGCAAGCTCGTTGACTTCCTGCAGCAGGAAGGCATTCACGTGACGTCGTACATGACGCTCGCCTACGGCAAGGTGCTCGGCGATCCGGTGATGGTTGTATCTTGCCCGTGAGGGGCTGTGCGAGGCGCATTCATTTGCGTACTCCTCTCGGAAAACGGGTGTCGGAATCCTCGTTTTACTCCAGGAGGCTTACTTCCGCGGCCCCTCCATAGTATCTAAAGCGGATTTGAAGCGTCGGCGACAATTTTCGAAATTGCCCACCGAGGCCGGACACTGCGCGATCCGCTACGCGCGCCTGATCCACACCGATCCCGCGCATTTGCGCGATGTGCTTGTCGGACTCTCGCGCGGGCGTGGCGGACGCGTAGCGGTTGGAGTCGTCATGGGCGCGGTACCGCTGCTTACCGAGGCGATTTCCACGCTAAACTTTCGCCGCCAGGCGGACGCGCAACGCAGCTACATCGAACCCCTGCTCGCCGCGTGCCGCACCATTGCCGCGCGGCTCGGCCCGGTTCGCGTGCGCTAATGCAGCAACCCTAGCAGCCCAACAGCGGCAGGACCGACCGCCCTACTTCGCCTCTTCCACGCGCCGCTCATCGGTATTGCTGGGATATTTCGCCTGCCCGAAGCGGATGATCAGCACGCCCAGGGCGATCAGCACGATCGCGCCTGCAGAAGCCAGCAAATGCAGCTCCGTGTTCGCGCCCGCGCGCAGGATGAGGTCCCGCGCAATCGACACCATGGCGATGTAGAGCGGGAAGCGCACCGGTAGCTGCCCCGCCTTGAGATACTGCCCGACCATGGCGAAGATTTCGAGGTAGAGAAACATCAACAGCAGGTCGGTCAGCGTCACGCCGTCCGAATGCACCATGTGCCATATCAGCGCGCCCATGGCGGCCACGGTGCCAATGCCGATGATCAACAGGCCGAACAGTTCGGCCAATTCCATGGCGCGCTCGAGGCGCTCCTTGATCGCTCGCTGCAGAGCGTTCTCGTACTTCATCTTCGCGGTTTCCCCATGACACGATAGGGGGATAGTAGCGCGACAAGATGAAAGTTCGAAAACGCGAAAAAAAAATCCGCGCGAGCGCGACCGCGACGCGAAATCAGGGCGAAGGCGCGGCGGCGCGCAGGTCGTCGAGCAAGGCGCGAGCGAATTCGAGTTGCGTGACGAGCGCGGGCGAAGCCGGCCGGATCGGCATACGCGTTTCGGGGGCCAGGGTGCCGTCGAGCGCCATCATGGCCTTGATCGCACTTGGGTTCGGCGCGGCGAACAATAGGCGCAGCACACCCTTGAAGCGCGCGAAAAGCCGGGCCGCCGCCTCGCCGTAGCCCGCCTTCACGAGCGAGTGCACATCGCGCAGCAAGTCCGGGCAAATGTGTGCGCTCGCGAGTATGCCTCCCGCGGCGCCCGCTTCGAGACACTCCAGAAACGCTTCGTCCGTACCGCAAAGCAGCGAGATGGGCAGTTGCCCCAGCGCCTTGAAGCGCTCGCTCGCGCAAGCCTTGATCGCCACGATATTGTCGATTTCCGCCAGTTCGCGCACCGTTTCGACTTCGATCGGCACGCCTGTTCGATGCGGCACGTCGTAGAGCACCAGCGGCTTCGACGTGGCACGCGCGATCTGCCCGAAGTGCCATGCGAGCCCTGCTTGGTCCGGGCAAACATACGACGGTGGCGGAACGAGAAAGCCCGCCACGTCCCACCTTTCCAGCGTGCGCAGGTCCTGCACGAACGCGCGCGTATCGCTGCCGCCCAGGCCCGCGATCACGGGCACGCGCCCCGCTGCGACCTCCGTGATGGCTTGCAGCACGGTCACGCGCTCCACGTCGTTCAGGAGCGCCGACTCGCCGGTCGTGCTGAGCGCGACGATGCCGGCAACGCCGTCACTCGCGTATTTGTCGGTCAGGAGCTCCAACGCCTCGACATCCACTTCGCCGTCACGCAGCGGCGTCACGATCGGCAACCAGATTCCGTCGAACATATCAGGCCCCCTTGTTGCCGATGCGCGGGCGCAACGCGCCGATCGTAGCCTGCGGCACGCTGCCTATCAGCATATGCATCGTGAAGTCGATGTCCTCGGGCGCGATATCGAGTTGCACGCGTATGGCGCCTCGCACGAAGGCAGTTTGCGCAACGTAGACGCCGAGCGGGGAATGAAGCAGCGCCGCGAGATGAGCCCGCGCGGCTTCCTCGGTGTTCGCGGTCAGCATGACTTCGAGCCAGGCACGCGGGGCCCGCAACGGAACGACCTTCGCACGCGGGCGCGGAATCGGCGCCACGATCTCGTAACGGGGGATGGGATTTGCGTAAGCCATGAGATTTGAATTGCTATTCGCAGGTTGTGAACACAACTTCAGCGTATTACCGAGCGCGTAAAACCGGTGTTAAAAATAGCGGTGCGTCTTGTCTAAATTTCAAACGCTTTGTGCGAGCTGGGGATTCAACTCGAGATGCAGCACGACAAGCCAGCGTCGCGGGCACGCGTTGGCAATTTCGAGTTGCGCTTCGTGCGCAACTTCACCGCTCCGCGCAGGTCCGATGAATCCCTGCTTCTTTGCCGTGGCCCACGCGGCGCGCGCATCAGTCACCAGCCAGTTGCTTACGAGAAGGCACGTAATGCAGCTGAAAATCACCGTCTCCAAGTCGGAAATGCCCGGATCGATTTGTTGGGTAACGTAGCCGAACACGGCGGTCAGTATCTGGTCCACGGAAAACGTAAGAAGCGCGAGCTTCAACCAGCCTCGAAAGCGCATCGGCATGATCAACGGAGAAACGTAAGATTGAACGGCGGGTGGCAAAACATGGCAATTCCTCGGCCGGATTCGACGCGCCAGTGTAGGCGTGGCGTTCCTCCTCGCACAAGAAAAAATGCCGTAAACAAACGCCGCATTTACACACCGGTGGCCAAATTTTTACGGATTGTTTACGCGCCGTTCGCTACGATCATGCTGATCCGCAATCTCTCAGGCCATTTCGTGTTGAAACTTCTCATTCCCGTCATCGACCGGCACGGCGCAGCCGAAGCCGCACGCCACAGCGCGTTTCTTTTCGCCGAACGCGGCATGGTGGAAGTCGAGATCGTGGAGACGATACAGCAAGCCGGGTCGAACAACGGCGCGCGCAAGCGCAGGCAACGACACGGCCGCGACATGCTCGACGCCACCTGCGCGATTCTCAAAGACGCAGGTGTGCCGTACCGGCTACGGCACGCGCCGGGACCCGCGGAGCGCAGCATCGCAGCGTGCGTGGAATGTGGCGGCGCGGATATCGTTCTCGTGGACGCGAGCCATCTCGGCTTTCTGCGCAAATGGATGATGCTCGCAAGGCTCAGGCGGCTTTGCAGCGTGCCCGTGACCTTGTTGCATTGACGGCGTAGCAGCCCCATCGCATGCGCAACATCTCTTCGCCGATCCGGCGCACATTGAGCGCCGCGCGCGCCATCAGTCCGAATAAGCGCGCGTTGCTTCGCGTGTGCGCGTTGATTCTGCTGATCACTCCCATTCTGACTTCGGCGTTCGCGTTTTTCGCATTTTCGAATCAACCCGATTTCGCGCTGGGACTCACGGCATTCTTCTGCTTCATGTGCTGCACGCTGCTTGCCGTCTGGATACGATCCGATGCGCGCCATGCGTGGTCGCGAGCCCGAGAGTCGGGCTTCGTGCAGCCGGCCGCGATTCGCCCCGGCCGCGCAGTGCGGGTGTCGAGCGCCTGCCCTTCGCGGTGGCTCGTCGTGCTGCATGTGGAACTGCACGGAGGCATCGTCGCGGCGCGGTAGCGGCGCCCAACGTCAACGGGAGATCAGCGCGAGATCAATGCGTAGTGATCGCAGCGTTACCGGCAAACCGGCAGTTCCGCAGCATGCGATTCCTCACATTTTCGGCTTATTCACGGCTTTGGTGCCAGCAGTTGCACGAGCGCCTCGACGTCTTCGTCCCGCGTGCGCCACGACGACACGCTGATCCGCAACGCGGGCCGACCTTGCCACATCGTGCCGCCGAACCACGTTTCGCCCGAGGCCTGCACGGCGCTGCGCAGCGCCTGCGTCTGCGCGTCCGTTTCGCAGCGGAACAGCACCTGGTTCAGCACGACCCGGTTGAGCACCTCGTAGCCCAGGCGCTCGAGTTCCGCGCCGATGCGCTGCGCCTGCGCGTGATGGCGCTCGACCATGGCCGCGACACCGCCGCTGCCCAGCGTGCGTAGCGCCGCCCACACGGGAATGCCGCGCGCGCGGCGCGAGAATTCCAGCGTGAGGTTTTTCTGCGCGTCGGCGCTCGCGGACAAATAGGCCGCGTCGCTGTTCATCGCCTCGGCCAGCGCCGTTGCATCGCGGCAAATGACCATGGCGCAGTCGTACGGTGTGTTCAGCCACTTGTGCGCATCGGTCGTCCAGCTATCGGCGCCTTCGATGCCCTCGGTCAGCGCGGCCAATGACGAGGTCCGCGCCCACAGGCCAAACGCGCCATCGACATGCACCCACGCGCCGGTCTCCCTGACACGCGCGATGATCGGCGCAAAGGGGTCGAATTCGCCGGTATTCACTTCGCCGGCCTGCAGGCACAGGATCGTGCGGTCGTCGAGTTGCGGGAGTCTCGCCGCATCCACGCGCCCATGGGCATCGACGGCCGCGTAGACGATGCGGTCCAGCCCGAAGCCCAGGATGCGCAGCGCCTTCTTCACCGTGATGTGAGCGAGTTCCGAGACCACGACCTTGATCTCGGGCGCGCCCATCAGCCCCTGGCGGTCGAAGTCCCAGCCTTGCCGTGCCAGCAGCGCGCGCCGGGCGGTAGCGAGCGCGCCGAGCGTGCACGCTGTCGCGCTGGTGCCGAAGCCCACGGCGCTTTCGCGCGGCAGGTCGAGCGCTTCGAGCACCCAGCGGCCCGCCACGCGTTCGACCGTGGCCGCGACCGGCGAGTTGTCGAACGTCGAGGCGCACTGATCCCACGCCAGCATGAGCCGCTCAACCGCGGCCGCTGCAGGGAGCGCCGCGCCGATCACGAAGCCGAAATAGCGTGGGCCGTTCGAAGCCGTTGTCGCCGGCGAGCCTATGCGGTCGAGCAAAGACAGCGTGTCTTCGGCGGGCAATCCGCTTGCGGGCAGCGGCTCGTCGAACGCACTGAGCGCCGCGATGGCTTCGTTCGAGGGGAAAACACGTCGCGTGCCGTTTCCTTCGAGGTAGCGCAGGCCGCGTGCGTCGGCATCCGCCAGCAGTTTCAGTTCATCCATCCATGCCTCCCGGTTCGAGTTTCCATTCAGGCTTCAATTCAACGTTCAGGCGCACGAGGCCGCACGCGGCATGCTTCGCACCGTGACGACCCAGAACACGAGTGCAAGCAAACTCATGGCAGCGCCCAGCATACACACACCATGCCAGCCCGCCACGGCATACGTCGCCGTAGTGCCGATCGCGCCAAGCCCGCTGCCAACCGCATAGAACAGCATGTAAAGACTCACGAGCCGGCTATGCAATTGCGCGTCGCCGCCACCACGCCAGCAACAAGAGCGCCAGCGCGGCAGCACTGGTGCGCTGGCCCCAACCCCGGTCCGCCCATTGGCCGGCGCGCGCGGCGGCAAGCGCACCCGTCGCCCCGGCGATGCCGAAGGCCCCAATCGCCGTGTGAGAAAAATTGTAGGGCGGCGCACTCAACGGCAGCACCAACGTGCTCCAGAAGATATTGAGCGTCGGGAACATCAGCAGCGCGAGCACGCCGCGCGTCTGCAGCACGCGATCCGGGCGCAACAACGCGAACATCGAGATGATCAGGTGTACATAGCTCATCGTAGCTGGCGCGCCGCGCGCAAGTTTCGGAAGCCGACGCCACAGCGGCACGGCAAGCGCGAGCATGACGGCGGCGGAACAGCCATATACGCCGCGCCAACCGGCAAGATCGCTCACGCCGCCGGAGAACACGCGAGCCAGCAGCAGGCCAACGAACACGCCAGTGCCCGCTGCGCCCACCACTCGCCCGCGCTCGTCGGGCGCGGCGGCGGCGGCCACATAGGCGATCAAACCCTGCGTCATGGCCGTGCCCAGCATGCCCACACCCAGCATGCCAGCCAGCAACACCGCAACGGATCGCGCGAGACTGACCACGCCGAGGGCGCCCGCCAGCGCGAGCAGTTGCGCGATCATCAGGCGGCGGCGCTCCACCCTGTCGCCCAACGGCACGAGCAGCAGCAAAGTTGCATTTTAAAACCAGTCGAAATATTCTGTCCGGCCGTTTGAGCCATCTCGTCGAGGCCGGCATTCTCGAAACACGGCCTGCCTCTGACGGTACGACCTATCAGGAGTACGTGCTAACGAAGAAGGGGGAAAGTCTCTTCCCCGTCATCGTCGCCCTTCAGCAGTGGGGCGAGCACCATTTGTTCGAGCGCGGCGAACGGCATTCGTGGTTGATCGACAAAGCAACGGGCAAGCCGTTGCTTTCCATGTTTCCGCAAACCCGCGAAGCCACGCGCTCACTCCTCACGACACTGTGGTCAAGAAGCCCGCATGATGCCCGCCCGGCTTACATGGCCGGGTCGATGGGCGAAGGCGGCGCGCCGCGTTCCTCGATGGCCTGGCCCGCCAGCAGACACAGGTCCTCGCGGAAGTGCCCGGCGACGATCTGCACGCCAACCGGCACGTCCTTCACCATGCCCGTGGAGACGACGAGTCCCGGCAAGCCCATCGCGGGCAAGGCGCGCATGGTCAACTGGGCGTCCCATACGCGCTGGAATCCCGCCGCGCCCTGCATGTCGAGGTTATCGGGGAATGGCAGTTCGCCCGAAACCGGCAGCAGCAGCACGGGATATTCCGAAAGGAACAAGCGCCATGCGCGCGTGAGCGTCGTGCGGCGAACCAGCGACGGGACCACCACGTTCTCGGGCATCGCCGCGACCTTGGCGCGCACGCCGTCCACCACCGCCTGCGCGCCCGGGTCGCCGTCACGGGCCACGGCGTCGGCGAGCGCCGGGAAGCCGTCGCCGAGCCACAGGCGTTCCTGCACTTCCCCGGCGTCACGCAACAGCGGCACGTCGTCGATCTGCTCGACCGTCCAGCCGGCGTCGGCGAGTCTGCGGCCAGCGTCGAGCAGGGCGTCCTCCACCTCCTTCGTGATGCTCATGCCGCCCGGACGCAGGCAGAGCGCCGCGCGCCGCGGCACGTCGGGCCCGATGAGCGGCGCCGGCGCCCACCAGGGGTCGCGCAGGTCGGGCGCCGCAAGCGCGGCGAGCGCCACGCGCAGGTCCTCGACCGTGCGCGCCATCGGGCCCGCGCCCGACATCATCTGCGCGCCGATCGGCCGCTCGGGCGACGACGCGTTGAACGCCGGCACGCGCCCGATGCTGGGCCGCAAGCCATGCACGCCGCACGCATAGGCCGGGTAGCGCACCGAGCCGCCAATGTCGGTGCCGAGCGCGATATGCCCGATGCCGGCCGTGACCGCCGCCGCCGCGCCGCCGCTCGAACCGCCCGGCGTGAGCGACGCATTGCGCGGGTTTTTCGTATGCCCGTGGACCTGGTTGCTCGTGAACCAGCGCAGCGCGAAGGTCGGCGAATTGGTGCGGCCGAGCAGCACCGCGCCCGCGCGCACGAGGTTTTCGACAGCCGGGCTGTTCACCTGCGCGATCAGATCCTTTTGCAAACGCGTGCCGTTGGTCGTCGCGAATCCCGCCTGGTCGATGTTGATCTTCGTGGTGACGGGCACGCCCGCGAGCGGCCCCGGGTCTACGCCACGCGCAATCGCCGCGTCGATCTTGTCGGCCTGTTCGAAGACCCATTCGGGCCGGTAGTCGATCACCGCGTTGATGAGCGGATTGACGGCTTCGAGGCGCTCGAGCGCGGCCGTCGCGGCCTCGCGTGCAGACACCTCGCGCGCGCGAACCCGCTTTGCGAGTTCAGTTGCGGATAAACGCCATAGTTCAGTCACGATCCCTCCGGTTCGTTAGCCAATTGAGAATGGCCAGGGCCTGTTCAGGCGTTGGCCGATAACGTCTCGCCACGCCGCCGGTCGCGCAGGACCGCCAGCGCGAGCGCCGCGAGTCCGCACGCCGCGATGAGCGCGAGCAGCGCCGCCCGGCCGCCGTGCACCAGCACCCAGCCGCCGACGCTCGGAAACCCGAACGCGCCCACGAAGTACGCCGCGACGAACCACGTGAGCGCGGCGCGGCGGTGCGCGGCAACGGAGTCGTTGACGGCCTGGAGCTGGACGATCGGGTAGGCGAGCCCGTACCCGGTGCCCAGCAGCACCGCCGCCGCCGATTGAAACAGTACGTGAAACGGTACGACGAACATCGCCGCGCTGCCCATCACCATCATGGTGAGCAGCACTTTCGTCGCGGTTTCGGAGCGCATCTTGATGACCACGCGCGAGAGCAGCCAGCGCGTGGCGACGACCGTCACCGTGTAGACGCTGAAGAAGGTGGTCGCTTTCGCCTCGGTGCCTTGCACGAGCGACATCTGGAACGTCATGAGGCCCGAGAACACGCAGCCGCCCAGCGCGATGATGACAATGGGATACACCGCGCGCGTGCGGGCGATCACGCCCATCTTCAGGAGCCACGGAGCTGGCGAGGCCGGCTCCTGCGTCGCGGAAGTGGAGCGCACGTGCGGCGCGAGCCTGCCGAATAGTTCGAGCAGGAAGGCCGCCAGCACGCACAGACCGCCGATCGCGTAGAGCACGCCGCCAAGCGGCATGCGCCAGAAGCGGATCGCAAACCCCGCGAGCGCCGGACTCGCGCCGATGCCCGTCATCTGCATGGTGGCGAAGCGCAGGAACCAGAGGCCGCGCTCGACGTCGTTCGTGCGCTCGGCGAGCGCCATGGGCGCGGCCAGACAGAACGCGCCCCAGCCGAAGCCCACGAGGAAACCGGGCACGACGTCGAAGCTGCTCACGTGCGCGACAAGCGCGAAGCTCACCACGCCCGCGCCCACGCAGAGCGCCGCGAGCGCGGCCATGCGCGCCGCGCCCACATGCTGGGCAACCCAGCCCGTGAGCGAGACGCCCACGAAGGTGCCGAGCGCGGCGCCCGCGAGCGCCACGCCGGTGTTGATGTCGTTCCCGCCGATGGCGTGCACGCGCATGGAGAACAGGAACGTCGCGCCATAGCCTGCCGATGCGAGCAGGACGCCGACGAGCATGATGAGGGCACTGAATGGGCGCACGGCGGGCATTCCGGACGATGACGGAAGTGTGCAGATTATCAGTCCCTGTACCCAGCGCTGCATTCAGGTGCTCCTCGGGTGCGATGACGGTGGCAGGCGAGCGGCCAGACAGAGGAAACGCTTCCACTGTCTGGCCGGCGCGGGCCGGTTACTTTGCGTCCTTCTGCGTGTGCTCTGCCGCGTCGATGATCGCGTCGGCCACGGCCTTCGGCTGGCTCAGCATCGAGACGTGGCTGCCGTTCACGCGCGTCACCTTCGCGCCGATGTGCTTCGCCATCGATTCCTGCAGCGCGGGGTCGATCATGCGGTCGCGCGCCGTCACGACGAAATACGACGGCTTGTCATGCCACGCGGCCTGCGTGACCTTCTGCGAGAGTGCGCCGCTGAACCACGGGTCCTGCGTGGCCGCCACGATGCGTTGCTGCGCGGGCGGCAGGTCGGGCGCGAAGTCCTGGCGAATCGCCTTGTCGGAGAGCGTCAGATAGCCCGCCGAGTCTTTGCGCAGTTCGCTCGCCCAGGGCGCGTCCGGCTGGCCCTGTGTGATATCGGCGATCGACTGGCCGTTGTCGGGTGCGAATGCCGCCACATACACGAGCGACTTCACTTTCTCGTCGTTGCCGGCTTCGCTGATCACGACGCCCGCCCACGAGTGGCCGACCAGCACCACCGGGCCCTTCTGCTGCTCGATCACGCGCTTCGTTGCGCTCGTGTCGTCAGCGAGCGAGCTGAGCGGGTTCTGCACGGCCACGACGTGCAGGCCGCGCGCTTCGAGCAGCGGAATCACGCGGCTCCAGCTGGAGCCGTCGGCAAAGGCGCCGTGCACCAGCACCACGTTGGTGCCTTTCAGATCCTGTGGCGCCGCGGCATGCGCCGGTTGCAGCGCGAACAGGCCGCCGAGGAGCGCCACGGACGTGAAAATCTGCTTGATCGAAGCCATCGTTTTTCTCTCTTCTCTTATCGGGTCGTTCGGTGGGTCGGGAAAGGCGGATTACGAATGCGCGTAGATCGGGCCGAGGCCGGGGATATCGTCCTGCGTGGCGCGCGCGGCGTTCGCGTTGCGATGCGGCACGCGCGGAGCGGACGCATCTGACGCGCCAGCCGCCACACCGCCATACGACGACAAGGCGGCTTGCTGCGCGACCTGGGTGGCTTCCACGCGCGCCAGCGCTGCCTGGATGTTGCTCGGGTATTGGGTTTCGTCGGCGGCCGGGTTGTAGCCGGCTTTCTGCAACTGCACGAGTTCGGCGCGCACCTGCGCACGGGTGACGGGCTCGTTCGACTGAGCGAACGAAACAACCGGGGCGGCGGCGAGAGCTGCGAGGGCGAGGAGCTTGAGGGCTTTCATGACGTTCTCCAAAGAGGAATGAGGTAGACAGCGATCGGGTTCAAACCGGGTTCTGTTCAGCGCGAGAGGTGTATCGAGCTGGCATAGGTGTATTTGAACGTCCGGATGTATCTGCCGTGTTTCCATTTGGGGCGCGGTTTGCATATGAACGTGTCCGAATTGCGCGCAGATACATTGCACTACAAAAAGCCCCGAGTGATGCGCGCCACGGGCCGCAACGCAAACGCCGCCGGGCCCGCGAGGGCACGGCGGCGCGGCATGGCTTTGCGCGTATCAGCCGAACGTGAAGCTGTAGACTTGCGCGCCCGGGTCGAGAAAGCGGATCTCGAAGGTGTGATCCTCGATGCGACCGGACTGGCGCACGAGCTGATACAGGCGCGCGCTCGTGGCGACGCCGCTGCCGTCCGCTGCGACATCGGCGCCGTGCGCGGCGCCCGGCGGCGCGCCGTCGATACTGACGCGAAAGCGCACGGGCTTGCCGTCGGCGGTGGGCGCGAGCACCAGATGCAGGTCGCGCGCATGGAAGCGATAGGCGATGCTCGCCTGCGGCGCGGCCGCCACGGCGGACTCGGCGCCCACGTTCCACTGCCCGCCGAACGCCCACTGGTTCAAACCGAGCTGCCCCGGCAATGTGTACGTTGCGGCCGTATCGGCCTGCACGCGCTCCGCGTTCGCATTGTCCTGCGCCTCGCGATACCCCACATACGTTTCGCCCGAGCCGATGTCGCGCTGATCAGCCGGGGCCATCGCGCCGCTGGCCTGCGGTGCTTTCTGCGTGGCCGCGGGCGTGGCGCGGCCGTTGTCGGCCAGCAATTGCTGAATCGCCTGTTCGGCCTGCGCATAGTCGCCTTCGCCGAAGTGGTGATAGCGGACGCGGCCCTGGGCATCGACGAGATAGAACGCCGGCCAGTACTGGTTGCCGAAGGCGTTCCAGATGCGGTAGCCGCTGTCCACGGCAACGGGATAGCGGATGTCCAGGTTGGCCAACGCCCGCTTGACGTTGCCCGTGTCATGCTCGAAGCCGAACTCCGGCGTGTGCACGCCGATCACGACCAGGCCGTCGTTGCGGTAGCGGTCGGCCCACGTCTTCAGATACGGCAAGGTTCGCAGGCAGTTGATGCACGAATAGGTCCAGAAGTTGACCAGCACGACCTTGCCGCGCAGCGCTTCGGGCGTGAGCGGCGCGGAATTGAGCCACGCGTTCGCGCCGTCGAGCGCTGGCAGGCGGCCTTCCACCGGAAGATCGACGGCGGGCGCTGGGGCCGGCAGCGACACGCGCACAATGTGGGCCGCTTGTACGTCTTGTACCGCAGGACGTGCCCGGGCTTCCCGCTCCTCATGACGCACTGGTTCCGCGCGCGGCGTTTGCCGTGCCACGGCGGGGGCCGCAAGCAAATCGACGAGGCGCGCCTCCACGCCATTGGTCGGCGCGCCCGGCACCAGCGCAAGCAAGCGCGTATCCACACCCAGCGCGATCGCGCCGACCGTGAGGAGCACGAGCGCACCCATCGCGCGCCGCACATGCTCGCCCACGCCGAGCGAGCGCTTGAGCGCGGTCATCGCGCGATGGCCGAGGCCCGCCACCACCGCGAGCGAACTGGCGGCGCCCACGGCATAGGCCGCGAGCGCGGCCCACGTCTGCCAGGTCACACCTTGGCGGGCCGCGCCGGTGATGATGAGACCGAGGATCGGCCCGGCGCACGGCGCCCAGAGCAGGCCCGTGGCGGCGCCGAGCAGCACAGCGGAGCCGATGCGGCGCGACGCGCCATCGTCTTGAGAGCGCGCCATGAAGCGGTCGGCGAGCGTTGTGAGCGGGACAGAGAGGCGCGTGGCGAGCGCGGGAAAGAGCAGCGCCGCGCCGAACAGCGCGAACAGCCCGAGCGCGATCCAGCGACCGTACTCGCTCAACTGCGCCGCGCCGTTCAGGCCGGCGGCACCGAGACCGGTGAGCAGCGCGAACGTGAGCGCCAGGCCGAGCAGCATGGGCAGCCGGCCTGTCAGGAAAGGCTCTTCGGAACGCGCGAACACGAACGGCACAACCGGCAGGATGCAGGGGCTCAGGACGGTGAACGCACCGCCCACGAAAGCGATGACGATGAGTAACATGAGTTCGGTCTCCAGACGAATGTCGGCGGACTTGCCATGTGCGGTATTTCAGCGCGAGCATGTATCCGGGGAATGTCTGGAACGCGTGCGTCGTGCATCGTCATGTATCGCGAAAGCGGTTGGATACACGCGGATACAAACACGCGCAACGCGTGCAGCGGCGCGCGCGAGGCTATGGACGCGCAGCGGACGATTTGTATCTCTACGTATCGCGCCCTGGCGGCGACACACTACGTTTCAACAGTGCCGCAAGCGGGACACGAGCCAGATACGTGGGAGCGTTTCAATACGCTCGTCGTCCACACAAGGAGAACCCTCATGATCTCTCGTCTCAAGATAGCCGCGGTTGTCATCGGCCTCGCCGCCACCGTCGGGCTCACCGCATACGCCTCGGGCCAAGCGCCGTCGGGCGGCTCGGCCGCGCTGCAAACCGGCGCGCAGGCGCCCAATTTCACCGGCATCAACAACTGGCTCAACAGCCCGCCGCTCGACCTCAAGCAGTTGCACGGCAAGGTCGTGCTCGTCGACTTCTGGACCTTCGACTGCATCAACTGCGCGCACACGATCCCGCACATCAAGGAGCTGGACGCGCGCTATCGCGACAAAGGTCTCGTGGTGGTCGGCGTGCACACGCCCGAGTATTCGTTCGAGCGCGACACCGGCAACCTGCAGAAGGCGATCAAGCAATACGGCATTACGTACCCTGTCGCGCAGGACAACGGTTACGCGACGTGGAACGCCTATGGCAATCAGTACTGGCCGGCGGTCTATCTCATCGACCAGAACGGCAAGCTCGTTTATACCCATTTCGGCGAAGGGGATTACGCGCAGACCGAGCAAAAGATTCGCGATCTGCTGGGCATTCAGGGCAAGCAAGGATGATCGACTGGCGCCGCCGCTCCGGCTTCTGGGGCGGCGGCGATCACAAGGCGCTACGTATTTGCGGATACCAGCAGCAGCATTGGACGTTTGAGGCGTGATCGCGAGCGAAGAGACGCGGCCGAATTCTCGTTCGAAGGCGAAATCCGGTCTTACACGATAACCGGCGGCAGCGGCATGCCAACTACGCGAAATTCTTGTGCGCATTGCGGCAGCCCGCTCCTTGGCACGCCGCAGCATGCGCCGGAAATCGTGACGATCTACGCTGGAACGCTCGATGAACCTTCGCGATTCCACGCCGAATGCGCTCAGTTCACGTGTGAACGACATCAACTGGACGCCCGCGGGCCCGGCATCGCTCAATATACGGGACGAGCGCCCTGAGGCCACGCCGCCTCATTGAATACCCTCAAAGATGCCGCGTTTCCCGAGGCGGATTGCCCCAGTCATTCGCGAGACCATTGGCATAGGAGATCGGTGCGTCCAGGGCTTCATGCAAGTCGAAGTCGTCGATGCACACGATGTTCACGTTGATGTAAGGGTAGCCCGTTCCGTTCGGCATATCGACGCGGTCGAATACGTGCACACCGCAGTGTCGACAAAACGGATGATGGGCTACCGGGTTTTTCCCTTCGTAATGCGTAAGATCGCTTTCACCCGAGAGTAGAACGAAGGCTTCCGGGCGAACCTGGACGAGCCAGAGGCGGAGTTTTCCGCAGAAACTGCAGTTGCATCTTCCCGTGCCCTTGCTGAAATCGATTAGGGCTTCGAACTTCACCGACTGGCAATGGCAACTTCCGCGGTATGTCCGCTGCATGGAGCTCTCCCGATCAGTTTGACGACGACTGCGGGATTATGTCATCGATCCTGTATCAAGAGCCCCCGCATCCCATCAAGGCGCGAATCGCGTAAACACGCAGTCGCGATCCTTCACCTTCGAAGCGTGGCATGCAAAGCAGGTTTGATGCTGGGCCTCGTTGGCCGGCACGTCGTTGATGAAGCGCCCGTATCCCCAGCCGCCCGTTGACGCATAGCGGCGCGAGTCCTTCACCATGACCTGCACGGTCGTGGGCTGGCCCGGCACCGTGGCCGGCCCGAAATCGTCGGACTGCTTACGCTTGTACGCAAGCTTCACGAGGATCGTGCCGTCGGGATACGGCAGCGTTGAATTCTCGATGGCCTTGATCGCAAGCGGATTGCCGAGCACCACGCGCAGTTCGTCGAGCGGCGCGGCCTCCTCGGCCGGCGCGATCATTTCCCACTTGCGGTAGCCGGGCGGAATCGTCACGCCGTAGATCGGCGAAGCGGCCTGCCCCAGCGGTTGCGACTGCGCTTGCGCGCCTTGCCGGGCCGATGCGGCGGGACCCTGCGCGAGACCCGCGAGCAGCGCGCCTGCGAGGAGCGCGCGATGCTTGAAAAAACGTGCTTGCATCGCCGCGCCCATCACAGATGCGTGACTTGCAGGATGGCTTGCGCGAACTCCTTGGGCGCTTCCTGCGGGAGATTGTGGCCAATGCCGCCATCGATATTGCGGTGCAGATACTTGCCCGTGAACTTCTTCGCGTAAGCGGCCGGGGCGGGATGCGGCGCGCCGTTCGCGTCGCCTTCGAGCGTGATGGTCGGCACGGTAATGGCCGGCGCGGCGGCGAGACGCTGCTCGAGGCTGTCGTATTTCGCTTCACCCTGCACGAGCCCGAGGCGCCAACGGTAGTTGGAGATCACGATGGCCACGTGGTCCGGATTCTGGAAGGAAGCTGCGCTGCGCTCGTAGGTCGCGTCGTCGAAGTTCCACTTCGGAGAGGCGAGTTGCCAGATCAGCTTGTTGAAAGCGTCACGATTCGCGGCATAACCCTGCGCGCCGCGCTCGGTCGAGAAGTAGAACTGGTACCACCACTGCAACTCGGCTTGCGGCGGCAGCGGCTTGCGGTTCGCCTCCTGGCTGCCGATCAGATAGCCGCTCACGGAGACCATCCCCTTCACGCGCTCGGGCCACAGCGCCGCGACGATGTTCGCCGTGCGCGCGCCCCAGTCGTAGCCGCCCAGAATGGCCTGATCGATCTTCAGGGCATCCATGAACGCGATGAGATCGACAGCGGTGACAGCCTGCTGGCCGTTGCGCGGCGTGTCGTCCGAGAGAATGCGCGTGCTGCCGTAGCCGCGCAGATACGGCACGATCACGCGATAGCCCGACGCGGCCAGCATCGGCGCGACCTCGACATAGCTATGGATGTCGTACGGCCAGCCGTGCAGCAGGATCACCACGGGGCCGTTTTTCGGTCCCGCTTCGGCGTAGCCCACATTGAGCAGGCCCGCGTTGATCTGCTTGATCGGGCCGAACGATACGCCGTTGCCCGTGCGCGTGTTGCCCTCCGTGCCGCCAGCCGACTGCGCGTGCGCGAGACCGCCGAAAGCAAAGTCCGCGAGGGTGAGGCCGGCAAGCGACGTGCCGAGAAGGCGACGGCGCCGGACGTTGACGGGATCTGACATGACCACTTCTCCTTGATGTGCATGCAGGCCGCGCCCGAACGGCTTGGCCTCGTTGATTAGCCAGCGGCAGCAGATCGCTCGAATCGGTCGATCGCGCTCGCGGCGGCAGGCAAAACGCCTCGGTGAATTTATAACCGGGCAGGAAAATCGCCATGTATCCCAATGTGTCTGTTGTGAGCGCGTACACAAAACGAATCAAAAAACGTCGGCGTGGCAGGATCGACGCGACGCGGGCGGGCTTGCACGAGCGGCGGGCTTGTATCGCAATGTATAAGCGCCGAGGCCAGACACATACCCTTGCAAAACGCGGCGTTCATGAAACACGGCAGATACGTCCGGTGGTTGTAATGCATCAACGCCGGAACTTGCTGATGACCGGACGGATTTCCAAACCCTTCCCAGGAGAAAGTCATGAACGTATCGAAGCTCGCCCTCGCCGTTGCCGCCAGCGCCGCAGTCCTCGCAGCCGCTCCGGTCTTCGCCGCCATGCCCGCCCAGACGGGAGCCGCACAAGCTGTGGTTCAGCAAAGTCAGGCATGGACGCCCGCCAGCAATGCAGCGAACGCAAAGATCACGCGTGCACAGGTTCGCCAGGAACTGGTTCAGGCGCAGCACGACGGCCAGCTCGCCGCGCTCCAGCAGCTGTATCGCGGCAGCTAAATCATTGGCCTCACGACGCTAACCTCAGGAAATAAACACCATGACTCAGGCAGAAAAAGTGCTGTACACCGGCAAGACCCACACGACCGGCGGCCGCGACGGCGCGGCCCGCAGCGAAGACGGGCGTCTGGACGTGAAGCTCTCGCCGCCCGGTTCGAGCGCGCCGGGCACGAACCCGGAGCAGATGTTCGCGGCGGGCTGGTCGGCGTGCTTCATCGGCGCGATGGGCCGCGCAGCCACCCAGCTCGGCACGACGCTGCCGCGCGACGTGGCGGTCGACGCCGAGATCGACCTCGTCAACGCCGACGACGCTTTCAAGCTGCGCGGCCGCCTGAACGTGACGCTGCCCGGCATCGATCGCGAGACGGCACAGCGCATCGTCGAAACGGCACACCAGATCTGCCCCTACTCGAAGGCGACGCGCGGCAACATCGACGTCACGCTCAGCGTGGTCGAGGCGTGATCGCGCAGCAGTAGCAAGCAAAGAAGCGGCGGCTTGCGCGCGCCCCGCTTCGCTTTTGCGTGCTGCCGTGTGCGTTGCGCGTTAGCCGTGCGGCGCGTCCACGAGATTGCCCGGCGAACCGTTACGCCAGGCCTCCACGTTGCGCAGCGTCGTTTGCGCAATCTCGCTCATCGCCTCGCGCGTGAAGAACGCCTGGTGCGACGTGACGATCACGTTCGGAAACATCAGGAGACGCGCGAGCACGTCGTCTTGCAACGGCGCATCTGAGTGGTCCTCGAAGAACAGGCCGCCTTCTTCCTCGTACACGTCGAGGCCGAGATGACCCAGCTGGCCGCTCTTGAGCGCATCCACGAGCGCACTGCTCTCCACGAGCCCGCCGCGTCCGGTGTTGATGAGCATGGCGCCGCGCTTCATCTTCGCGAGTGCGTGACGGTCGATCAGATGACGGGTTGCCGGCACGAGCGGGCAATGCAGGCTCACCACGTCGGACTGCGCAAGCAGCGTATCGAGCGGCACGTAGCGCGCGCCGAGCGCCAGCAAGTCGGCGGCCGGCGTGCCCGGGTCATGGGCCAGAACCTGCATGCCGAAGCCCGCCATGATGCGCGCAAAACACCGGCCGATAATGCCCGTGCCGATCACGCCGGCCGTCTTCCCATGCAGGTCGAAACCGAGCAGCCCGGCAAGCGAGAAGTCGCCTTCGCGCGTGCGCGACACGGCGCGCGGCAGCTTGCGGTTAAGCGCGAGGATCAGCCCGACGGCATGTTCGGCCACCGCATGCGGCGAGTACGCGGGCACTCTCGCGACGGTGATGCCAAGACGCTGCGCCGCGGCAAGATCGACGTGATTGAAGCCCGCCGAGCGCAGCGCCACGAGTCGCGTGCCGCCCTTGTGGAGGCGCTCGAGCGTGGCGGCGTCGACCGTATCGTTCACGAACGGGCACACCACGTCGTAGCCGTCGGCGATCACGGCGGTTTCGGCATCGAGATGCGATTCCTGGTAGTGCAATTCGTACTGGAAAGCGGTGTTCGCTTCGGTGAATGTATCGACGTCGTACTGCCGTGCGCTGAACAGGATCATGCGTGGGCGAGCGGAAGTGGGGATCTGGGTTCCCGGCATGTTGACCTCGTGCGAGCTTCGGGGTGCAGGCGCGAATGGCGCCTCGATGCGCATGGATGCGCCTTGAACCCGAACGTCAAAAGCGTTCGCGTGTGCCGCGCGGGCATGCATGCGCGCACGCACATGGTAACAGTAGCCCGGCGCGCAATCGGGAACGAGCGGGCCGGGCATAGACGCGACAACGCCGCGAAGCCTGCCGGTGCGCGGCAAACTTCGCGGCGTGGTGCCGCGCGAATTACGAGTGAGCGTAGATCGGGCCGAGGCCAACGACATCCTGGCCGGCCTCATTCGCACCGGGGGCATTCGTTACGGTGCGGGCGTGCGTGCGGCTGCCTGCTGCGGACGCACCCTCGACCGATCCGCCGAACGCCGACGCCGCTGCACCGCTTTCGGCGCTCACGCGCGAGAGCGCGGCTTGCAGGTTCGCGGGGTATTGCGTGTTATCGCTGGCGGGGTTGTAGCCGGCCTTCTGGAGTTGCACGAGTTCGGCCTTCACTTCGGCGCGGGTCACCGGTTGGCTCGACTGTGCGAACGAGAGCGCGGGAACGGCAACGAGGGCAGCAAGAGCGGCAGCGGCGAGCGATTGTGCGAGCTTCATGGTGTTTCTCCTGACGTTGGGTGAGTGGTTGCGCACCGTTGTGTATCAACCTTGCGTAGGAGACATTTGAACGCCGCGATGTATCTGGCTTGTTTGCACGCGGGCCCGTTTTTGCAAGCGCGTTTGTCGGACAGACGGCCAGACACAATGCGATACAAGACCCCGCCCGGCCGGCCAGGCGGGGTCCGTTAGCACGCCAATAAGGGACGATTCAAAAGTGTCGCTGCACTGCACACTTAGCCTCCTCGCGCCTTGCATTCCGCCCCGAAATCTCTATAATAAGGGTTATCCCTTAGGCACCAACCCTAGCAAAGAGGAAATCATGGGTGCAATCGTCGAAAAAGTGACTCAAGTCCTGGCTGCACTGCGTCGTCTTGGCGCCGAAGCGCTGAACCGTCACCTCGAATACTGCGAACTGCTCGCAGAAGCTCAGCGCCGCTGGTACTAATCCGCGCCCGACTGCAGCAGCGTCCCCGCCCGCACAAACGAGGGACGAGAAGTAACACGCGGCCGCATCGAGCGGCCGGGTTTTATGCGGCGCCCAACCAAACCTCGGCTTCCGGGGCATCCGCGCGCGCCGCATTGGGACGCCACCCCGGCGCAGCCAGAAGCGCGCCGGCAAAGGCGTGCGCCTAGCCACACAACGCATGCGTGACCGGCCGGTCGTCCAGACGCCGCCGGGTGAGCACGTCGTTCCTGCCATCGCCGCCGCACCGAATCCTGGTCGCGCGTGAGGATGAAATGCGCGACCGCGTTCGAGTCGTACGCAGCCACCAGTTCGCGCGCCCATAGGCCTCGCCGCCGAATGGGTGCATGCGCGCTTCCACAGTCCTCTTGCCATTTGGTTGCGATAGCAACGACTTGCCGGCCACCGGATGTTCGCCACGAAACCCGGCACGCCAAATCTCGATTCCTCCATTGCCTTCGGAGCCGCGCAATCAGTGTGCGGCGCAACGTTCGGCGCGTATTCCCGCCATTCGGGCCGGTTCGCGCTTTGGGCGGAAAGCGCCTACTCTTGAGGTATCGGGCTCTTGCCCCATCCGCGAACCGGAACGTGCGCTACATTCCGGACTCCCGATGCGCGATCATCGCCCCTCGTATGCCGCGGTGCACGACGCGCCGCCCGCTCACCCACACCATCCGCTCACGGCGCGGCTTGCTCGTGCCGTCGTGTTCGTCGCCTTGCTCGTCGCGTGGGCCGCCCTGGCGGCCGCGGTAGCCGTGCCGGCTGCGTTCGCGGCGGCGAGCCCGCCCGTCGTCGTCATGACGGTGAACGGCGCCATCGGGCCCGCCAGCGCCGATTTCATCGTCCGCTCGCTGGAGCGTGCCGCGCGCGAGCGTGCGCCGCTTGCGATCCTCGAACTGGATACGCCCGGCGGCCTCGATACGTCGATGCGCCAGATTATCAAAGCGATTCTCGCCTCGCCGGTGCCGGTCGCGGCGTTCGTCGCCCCCGGCGGCGCGCGAGCCGCGAGCGCGGGCACCTATATCGTCTACGCAAGCCACTTCGCGGCCATGGCGCCGGGGACGAATCTCGGCGCGGCGTCGCCGGTGCAGCTTGGCGTAGGCGGCGGCGGTGGCCTTCCAGGTGGCCCGGCAGGCGAGCCCGAGACAGCCTCCGGCGCCTCGGCCCCGCACACTGACGACAACGCATCGACGGAGGCCCGCAAGGTCATGCACGACTCCGCCGCCTACATTCGCGGCCTCGCGCAACTGCGCGGGCGCAACGCGGCGTGGGGCGAGCGTGCGGTGCGCGAGGCCGTGAGCCTCTCGGACGAAGAAGCCCGCGACCAGCACGTGATCGATCTGATCGCGCAGGACCCCGCGGATCTCGCGCGCCAGCTCGACGGCCGCACCGTCATGACCACGGCGGGCACGCTGCGCTTAGCCACCGCCCACGCGCCGCTCGAAGTCGTCACGCCCGACTGGCGCAACCGCTTTCTCTCGATCATCGCCGACCCGAACGTCGCGCTGATTCTGCTGACCATCGGCATTTACGGGCTCTTCTTCGAGTTCGCGAACCCCGGCTTCGTGCTGCCCGGCGTGGCGGGCGCGACCTGCCTGCTGGTGGGCCTCTTCGCCATGCAGTTGTTGCCCGTGAACTACGCGGGCCTCGGGCTCGTGCTGCTCGGGCTCGCGTGCCTCGTCGCGGAGGCATTTCTGCCGACGTTCGGCGTGCTGGGCTTCGGCGGCATCGTGGCGTTCGCCATCGGCGCGCTCATGCTGATGGACACCAGCGCACCCGGCTACGGCATTCCCATACCGCTCATCGCGGGCCTGGCGCTCGGCGGCGCGGCGTTCGTCGCCACCGTCTCCAGCGTGGCGCTGCGCGCGCGGCGGCGGCCCGTGGTGACCGGCGCCGAGGCGATGGTAGGCGCCACTGGCGAAGTGATCGACGAGGGCCTGCATCCCGACCCGCGGCCCGGCCACGCAACGCTTTCCACGGGCTGGGCGCGCGTGCACGGCGAGCGCTGGCGCGTGGCATGCGCCACGCCGCTCGCCGCCGGCAGCCGCGTGCGCGTGAGCTCGCGCAGCGGCCTCACGCTCACCGTCACCCCGCTGCACGGCGCGGTAAACGACAAGGCACACGACAAGGGAGAACGTTCATGATCGGCTTCACGTTCGGCTTCACGGGTCTTCTGATCGCGCTGTTGGTGCTGATTGCCTTATCGTCCATCCGCATCTTCAAGGAGTACGAACGCGGCGTCGTGTTCATGCTCGGGCGCTTCTGGAAGGTCAAGGGGCCGGGCCTCGTGCTCATCATTCCCGTGGTGCAGGTGGCGGTGCGCATCGACCTGCGCACCGTGGTGTTCGACGTGCCTTCGCAGGACGTCATTACGCGCGACAACGTTTCGGTGAAGGTGAACGCCGTGGTCTATTTTCGCGTGGTGGACCCGGAAAAGGCCGTGATTCAGGTCGCGCGTTACGTGGATGCGACGAGCCAGCTCGCGCAAACCACACTGCGCGCCGTGCTCGGCAAACACGAACTCGACGCCCTGCTCGCCGAGCGCGAGCAACTGAACGCCGACATCCAGAAAGTGCTGGATGCGCAAACGGATGCGTGGGGCATCAAGGTGTCGAACGTCGAGATCAAGCACGTGGACCTCAACGAAACGATGATTCGCGCCATCGCCCGCCAGGCCGAAGCCGAACGCGAGCGCCGCGCGAAGGTGATCCACGCGGAAGGCGAACTGCAGGCATCTGAAAAATTGCTGCAGGCCGCGCAATGTCTCGCGAAGCAGCCGCAGGCCATGCAACTGCGCTATCTGCAGACGCTCACCACCATCGCCGCCGACAAGAATTCCACCATCGTCTTCCCGCTGCCGATCGAACTGCTCAATGCACTAATCGAGCGCTTGGGTACGCCGCGCGAACCTTGAGTGATCCGTCCCCTCAGTTTTAAGCCGCTTGCGCCTTCGAAACACCTTCGGCAGTTCACCTGAATATTGCAGCGCAGCGAAATGAGCAGGTCGGCGCACCGCGCGCGCTCCTGCACGCTTCTTTTGCGCTTGGGATTGGCAGAGCGCGGAAATATCGCCAATAATTGCCCAACATCCACTAACGGACGACGGCGGCCATGGATTACAGTCCCGAAGCCATCCGCACGATCGCTCTGGTCGGCCATGCCGGCTGCGGCAAGACCTCGCTTGCCGAAGCGCTCCTGCACCAGGGCGGCGCGCTGCACGCGCCAGGCAGCGTAAATCGCGGCACCGCCCTGTGCGATTTCGATCCCCTCGAACGCAAGTACCACCACTCTCTCAACTCCGCCATCGCCCATCTCGACCACCAGGACACGCGCATCTACCTGCTCGACACGCCCGGCTACCCCGACTTCGCCGGCCTGTCGATGAGCGCGCTGCCCGCGGTGGAAACGGCGGCCATCGTCATCAATGCGCGCACCGGCATCGAAATGACGACGACCCGCATGATGGCGTACGCGCAGCAGCGCAAGCTGTGCCGGATGATCATCGTGAACGGCATCGACGCGGAAAAGGTCGATTTGCCGGGACTGCTCGCGCAGATACAGGAGACCTTCGGCAAGTCCTGCCTGCCAATCAATTTGCCTGCGCAAGGCGGGCGCGAAGTGGTGGACTGCTTTTTCAACCCTGCGGGCGAGGCCGATTTTTATTCGGTGGAAGCCGCGCACAATGCGCTCGTCGACCAGGTGATCGAACTCGATCCCGAGTTGATGGAGTTGTACCTCGAACAAGGCGAAGCCATTAGCCCCGAGCAACTGCACGAGCCGTTCGAACGCGCGTTGCGCGAAGGGCATCTCGTGCCGGTGTGCTTCACCTCTACGACGACGGGTGCGGGCATCGCGCAACTGCTCGACGTGTTCGTGCGGCTCTTGCCGAATGTCACCGAAGGCAATCCACCGCTGTTCTACCGCGAGGTAGACGGCAAGGAAGGCAAGGAGCCCGTGCGCGCCGAGCCGAATGCCGACAAGCACGTGCTCGCGCATGTGTTCAAGATCGTGATCGACCCGTATATCGGCAAGGTGGCCGTGTTTCGCATTCATCAGGGCACGGTGACGCGTGACAGCCAGCTTTATATCGGCAACGCGCGACAGCCGTTCAAGGTGGCGCATCTGCTGATGCTACAGGGCAAGGAGCATACGGAGGTGCAGCGTGCGGGGCCCGGCAATATCTGCGCGGTGGCGAAGGCCGACGACATCGGCTTCGACGCCGTGCTGCACGACGCGCCCGAGGACGGCAACATCCACCTCACGCCGCCTGCGTTTCCCAATCCGATTTACGGTCTCGCTATCGAGCCGGCGCGGCCTGGCAATGAGCAACGCGTGTGGGAAGTGCTGCAAAAGCTCGCGGCGGAAGATCCTTGCCTGCAGATCGATCACCCCGAAGGGACCAATGAAACCGTTGTCCGTGGGCTAGGTGAACTGCACTTGCGCTACATGCTGGAGCGGCTCACCGATCAGTACAAACTCGACGTCGTGACGCGTCCGCCTACGATCGCGTGGCGCGAGACGATTGGCGGCAAAGCCGAGGGCCATTGCCGCCACAAGAAGCAGACGGGCGGCGCGGGCCAGTTCGGCGAGGTCATGCTGCGTGTCGAGCCTTTGCCGCGCGGTACGGGTTTCGAGTTCGTGGATGCCGTGAAAGGCGGCGCGATTCCTTCGCAGTTCATGCCTGCCGTGGAGAAAGGCATCTTGCAGGTAATCGACAGCGGGCCGCTCGCGGGCTTTCCCATGCAGGACGTGCGCGTGATTGTGTACGACGGCAAGCACCATCCGGTGGATTCGAAGGAAGTGGCGTTTGTTACCGCGGGGCGCAAGGCGTTTATCGATGCGGTGCTGAAAGCGCAGCCTATCGTGCTCGAACCGATTGTCGATATCGAGGTGATGACGCCCGAGGCCGCGATGGGTGACATCATCGGCGATCTTTCTTCTCGACGTGGACAGGTGCATGGCACGCGCACGATGGGCGGGCAGGCTATGGTCATTGCGGGGAAGGTGCCGCTTGCCGAGCTTAACGATTATCAATCGCGGCTGAATTCGCTCGCGGGCGGACATGGGAATTACAGCATTCAGCTGAGCCACTACGATCCGGTGCCGCCGACGCATCAGGAAAGGCTGGCGGCGCAGCATAAGGGGCGGGGGGAGAGTGTGGAGTGAGGGTGTTTGAAATGGGGCTATTGATTAGGAAATGAACATTTCCTATAATCTCCCCCATGGCATCCGAGCACCCATCCCAACCTCTGGCCCGCAGCCCCGGCCGCCCGCGCGAATTCGACATGGAAACCGTCGTGGATGGGGCCGTGCGCGTATTCCGCGAGCGCGGCTACCACGCCACCTCCGTAGGTGACCTCAGCGAAGCAACGGGCCTGACCGCAGGGAGTCTCTACAAGGCCTTCGGCGACAAGCGCGGGGTGTTCCTGGCCGCGTTCGACCACTACGTCACCACGCGCAATGCCGAATTGCGCCATCGCCTCGGCAAGCAGTCCAAAGCAAGCGAGAAGATCCACGTACTCCTCCTCTTCTACGCCGAATCGTCCCACGGCAGCGAGGGCCGGCGCGGATGCCTCGTGGTTTCCAGCGCAACGGCGCTCGCCACTTTCGACGACGAAGTCGCCACGCGCATCGAAGGCGCCGTGCGACGCACCGAAGAGATGCTGCGCGAACTCCTCCAGCAAGGCCAGAAAGACGGTTCGATCGCACCGGGAATCCATGTCCCGGCCATGGCGCGCACTTTGCTCGCCCTGCTCCACGGCTTTCGTTTGATCGGCAAATCCGGTCGCACGCAGCGCGACATGCTAGCCGCCGCCGACGAAGCCATGCGTTTGCTGCGTTGAAATTTTATTTAGCTAATTTGGAAATGATTATTTCCAATCTACGCCTGCGTTCCTTAAACCCACAAGAGCTTCACGTCATGAGTACGCCCTCACGCATCATCGACCACGGTCCGGCCTCGTTGCCCGACCCCATCCTGCCCGGCTTCGAGCATCGCTTCGAAACCATCGAAGGCACGCGGCTCCACTACGTAATCGGCGGAAAGGAGGAAGCGGAAACTGTCGTACTGCTGGCCGGCTATCCGGAAAGCTGGTTCTCGTGGCGCAAGGTCATGCCGCTCCTTGCCAGGCGTTATCGAGTGATGGCACCGGACCTGCCCGGTCAAGGCGACTCCGACCGCCCACAAGATGGCTACGACACACAATCGCTCGCAACCGCCCTGCACGCGTTGCTCAGCAAGCTCGAAACGCGCCGCTACCACCTCGCCGCCCACGACGTCGGCGCATGGGTCGCTTACCCCTATGCGGCGCTATTCGGCGACGAAGTGTCGAAACTCGCGTTGCTCGATGCCGGCATTCCTGGCATCACGCTGCCAGAAGCGCTGCCCGTCGCGCCCGAGCGCGCGTGGCGCACCTGGCACTTCGCCTTCCATGCGGTTCCCGATCTGCCGGAGTTACTGATAGCGGGCAAGGAGCGTGCGTATCTGGAGTGGTTTCTGCGCCGCAAAACGGCGAATCCGCAAGCCTTCACGGATGCCGATATCGACGAATATCTGCGTGTGTTCACAAAGGAAGGCGGATTACGCGCGGGGTTGGCCTACTACCGCGCGGCCGATGTTTCGGCGCGCCAGAATCACGAGTTGAGCACACGCGGAAAATTGCGGATGCCCGTTCTCGCGCTGAGCGCCGATCAGGGCTCGATTGCCGATATGGCTGGCCCACTGCGCAATTACGCCGATGAGGTGCAAGGCGCGACGGTTGCCCACTGCGGCCATTTCCTGCCGGAGGAGCAGCCCGCAGCAGTGGCCGAAGCACTGCTGCGTTTCTTCGGCCAAACCTGACTCGTGGCGGCCTTAGTCCGGTGCGTCGACCGTGCTCACCGCCGAGGAAAACACATACCCTTCGCTGCGCAGCGTCTTGATGTAACGCGGCTCGCGCGCCTCGTCGCGCAGGCGCTGGCGCAACCGGCTCACGAGCAGGTCGATCGAGCGGTCGAACGCGTCGGCCTGGCGGCCTTGCGTGAGGCTCAGCAACTGGTCGCGCGTGAGCACGCGCTGCGGATGATCGAGAAACACGCGCAACAGCCGGTATTCCGCGCCGCTCAGCGCGACGATCGTGCCTTCGGCGTCGAGCAGATGCCGCGCCGTGGTGTCGAGCCGCCAGTCGCCGAAGGCAAGCAGTTGCGCCGACTCGCTCACTTCCATGCCCGGCGGCAGCATGCGTGTGCGGCGCAGCACCGAGCGGATGCGCGCGAACAGTTCGCGCACGGCGAAGGGCTTGGGCAGGTAGTCGTCGGCGCCCATTTCGAGGCCCACGATGCGATCCGTCTCTTCATTGCGCGCGGTGAGCATCACCACGGGCACGGCGCGGAACTTGCCCGCGCGCAGCTCGCGGCACAGCACGAGCCCGTCGTCGCCAGGCATCATGAGGTCGAGCACGATCAGGTCGGGCGCGCCGCCCTCCAGCATCGAGCGCATTTCGCGCCCGTTCGCGGCCAGCGACACGCGCATGCCGTTCTTTTCGAGGTAGGCCCCGACCAGTTCACGTATGCCGCGATCGTCATCGACGATCAGAACGTGATCCATCTTTTCCGTCATTGGTGTTTTTCTCCTTGCGCGCGAGGCGTGAACGGGTTTCGGCAATGCACGAACAGTACACCGGATGCGCAATCTCCGCAGCCAGGCCGCTCGCCGCGAAGAACAGGATGGCGAGCAGGCGTTTCATGCGTCCTCCATCACGGAAAGGCTGGCGCCGTCGGCAATCGACGCTTCGAGCGCGTAGACATCCACGCCCTCCAGGCAGCCGAGATTGACGCGCCAGCGCGCCGGGTCCCTGCGTGTCTGATGAAACGGATAAATGCCGCAGTGCCTGCAGAAATAGTGCTTCGCCACACGCGTATTGAACTGGTACAGCGTGAGCGCGTCTTCGCCCGCGTGGATCGACAGTTCGCCGCCCTCGAACGGCGGACTCATCAGCGCGCCCTTGCGCCGGCACAGGCTGCAGTTGCAACGCCCTGCGGGCTCGATCGCCGTGTGGACTTCAAACTGTACCGCACCGCAATGACAGGAACCCTTCCAGCTGGTCGTGCTCGTCGACGTGCTCATCTTGCTCTCCGCTCGGTTGATTTCGTTGGGTGATTGAACTTGCTATGTGCCGCGTACAAACCGGAACCGCGCCGCCCGATTCGGGACGACAATGTGCGCTAGCGCAGATTCGGCGCGCTGCATATCGACCAGAAATGGCCGGCAATGACCGCAGCCGGCCCGCAACAAACCGGCATTGTTTATGCTCGTTTGCTGTAGCGAGCGAAACTGAGAGAACGGCTCCAGGAGATCCCGATGAAATGTCTGCGAATCTATGCCGACGCCCAGGGTGAGTCCCATTTCGAGGACATCGATATCCCGCTCACCCCGCTTGAACTCTTTCCCAACATCCCGCCCATTTACCTCTCGACGTGGGAGCCGGCGAAGGCGGTGCGCTTTGGCTGGGTTCCGGCGGGCCTCAAGGAGGCGGACTGGCACACCACGCCGGTTCGTCAGTTCGTTATCTGGATGACCGGCTGGGTCGAGTTCGAAACGAGCGACGGCTACACGCGCCACTGCGAGCCGGGCACGGTCGTGCTGTGCGAAGACACCGTGGGCAAGGGCCATCGCTCGCGCCACCCCGAGGAAGGCCAGTTCAACGTGTTCATTCCGCTCGCTTGATCAACCGCTTGACTCACACGACCGGGCGCCTATGGCGCGCCGCCTTTCACGCATCCGCGCCGCCAAGCACGAGCCGCCCTTCCAGGCCGCCTTCGGGCCGGTTGCGCAGCGTGAGCTGCGCGCCCATCGCCACGGCGAGCTGGCGCGAGATCGCGAGGCCCAGGCCCGTGCCGCCCGTGCCGCGGTTGCGCGAGGTTTCGAGCCGGTAGAACGGCTCGAACACCTTTTCGAGCGCTTCCTCGGGAATGCCGGGACCGCTGTCGAGCACCGAGATCGTGACGGTCTTGTCCTGCGGCGACGCGCTCACCTCGATGGCCGCCGTGCTCCCATACTTCAGCGCGTTATCCACGAGATTGCCGACGATGCGGCGCAGCGCCTGCACGCGCGTGACGATCGCCACGTTCAGGCGGCGCTCGAAGCTCACGGGCGAGCCCGCATCGACGTAGTCGCATACCAGGCTGTCGAGCAGCGCGTCGAGGTCGACGCGAGCGGGCGCTTCGCCGGTGCCGTGCAGCGTACGCGCGTAGGCCACGCCCTCCTTCACCAGTTGCTCCATCTCGTGCAGGTCCTGCGCGAGCTTGCCCGCTTGCGCTTCGTCGTCCATCTGGTCCACGCGCAGCCGCATACGCGTGATCGGCGTCTGCAAATCGTGGGAGATGGCCGCCAGAATCTGCATGCGCTCGGCCACGTGCGCCGATATCCGCTCCTGCATCGCGTTGAACGCGCGCGCCGCGCGCGCCACTTCGGAGGGCCCTTCTTCCTCGAGGCGCTCCGCCTTCAGGTCCGGGCCGAGCGCGTCGGCCACGCGCGCGAGTTCGTGCAGCGGCCGCGTGGCGGTGCGCACCGCGAACCAGCAGCACGCCGCCAGCACGACGAGCTGGGCGGCGAGCACAGCCGGCAGCCAGCCCGACAAGGGCAGCGCGGGACCCGGGCGGTAATCGATGGTGAGCGGCGAGCCGTCGGACAGCCGCAGGTGGATCTGCAGGCGTTCGCCGTTGCCGGGCACCGAATTGGTCGTGAGCGCGTACTTGTCGGCGAGGCCCGCCGCGATGGCCGAGGCCACGTTCTTCGAGCGGCGCGCGTCGGGCGGCTCGCCCGGCGTGCCGGGACCGAGGATAAAGCTATAGGTGCGCCGCGCAAGCTGCGGCAGCCATGCCGCGCGTTCGGCCGCGGGCAGATGGTCGAGCAGCGCCACGGAGATGGCGACTTCGCGCGAGATGTAATTGGTCATCATGTTCGCGGTGGCGTCGTTGCGCTCGGTCATCGTGAGCTTGAACGACAGCCCCTGCGCGAGCGCGAGGCCGACGCAAAGGATCAGGGCGAGGCGCGCGAACAGCGTGCGCGGCCAGTGCAGCGCGCTCATCGCCGCGCCGCCCGCAAAACCAGCGGTGTGCATGTTCGGACTCCGTGTACAGGGAATGATGGGTTTATACCCCATGCCGCGAGAGGCTTTGTATCTCACTGTATCGGCGCGGGCGCGGGACACAATACATTGCAGGCCAGTTCATTTCATCGCGCTTCGGCCTTTTGCTGCGGTGCGGCATCGGCCCATTCGCGCACGGCCTGCGCGAAGAGGCGCAGCGCCGCGGGCGGATGGCGATTGGCCGGATAGTAAAGGCAGAGCCCCGAAAACACCGGCCCCCACGCAGGTAGCAGGTGGACGAGCCGCCCGGCGGCCACATGCTCGGCCACGAGCGATTCCGGCACCCAGGCCACGCCCACCCCGGCGAGCGCCGCCTCGACCATCAGGTTGAGATTGCCGAGCGTGAGCGGCCCGTCCACGTCGATGCTGGCGCTCTTGCCGCGGTGCGCGAAATCCCAGCGGAACAGCGCGCCGCTCTCGAAGCGAAAACGGATGCAGCGGTGCTGCTCCAGGTCGTGCGGCGCGTGCGGCGGTGCACGCTGCGCCAGATACGCAGGCGAGGCCACCGCGCCAAAGCGCATGTCCTGCGTGAAGCGCACGGCGATCATGTCGCGCGGCACGTCTTCGAGCACGCGCACGCCGGCGTCGAACCCGCCGGCCACGATGTCCACGAGCCGCGAGTCCGTCACGAATTCCACGCGGATGTCCGGATAGCGGGCGAGGAACCCCGGCAGCACATGACGAATGAGCGGGCGTGCGCCCGATTCCGAGGCGCTGATGCGGATCGATCCCGAAGGCCGGTTGCTCGCGGTCGCGACGTCGTTCACGGCGTCTTCGAGATCGGCCATGGCCGGCCGCACGCGATTGAGCAGTTGCTCGCCCGCCTCGGTCAGCGCCACGGAGCGCGTGGTGCGGTTCAGGAGGCGCACGCCGAGCTTCGCCTCCAGGCTGCGCACGGTGTGGCTGAGCGCGGAAGGCGAAACGCCCAGCACGCGCGCTGCGCCGCTAAAGCTGCGCTGCTCGGCGATCGTCACGAAGGCCGTCAGTTCGGATAAGCCGGTGCGCACCATTTGTGAATTTTCCTCAATACCCCATGCAAGTTTAGCGGGATTGTTGAGCGACCTGCAGCAACCTACACTCGGTCGGGTAGAAGGCGGCTCCCGCGCGAACAGGAGCGCCAGTCATTTCAGTTCACGAAAAAAGGAGCAAGTCATGCAAAAGCGCACTCTCGGCAAGAACGGCCTCGAAGTTTCCGCATTGGGTCTTGGCTGCATGGGCTTAAGCTTCGGCTACGGTCCCGCCACCGAAAAGAACGATGCGATCCGCCTGATCCGCACGGCGTTCGAGCGCGGCGTCACGTTCTTCGACACGGCCGAAGTCTACGGGCCCTTCGTCAACGAAGAACGGGTGGGCGAGGCGGTCGCGCCGATTCGCGACCAGGTGGTGATCGCGACGAAGTTCGGCTTTCAGGACGGCGACTCGAAGAAGCCAATGGACAGCCGCCCCGAGCGCATCCGCGCCGTGGCCGAGGCGTCGCTCAAGCGCCTGAACACCGACCGCATCGACCTGTTCTATCAGCACCGCGTCGATCCGAACGTGCCCATGGAAGACGTGGCGGGCACGGTCAAGGACCTGATCCGCGAAGGCAAGGTCAAGCACTTCGGCCTTTCCGAAGCGGGCGAGCAGTCCATTCGCCGCGCCCACGCCGTGCAGCCCGTCGCGGCGCTGCAGAGCGAATATTCGCTCTGGTGGCGGGAGCCTGAGCACAAGATAATGCCGGTTCTGGAGGAACTGGGCATCGGCTTCGTGCCGTTCAGCCCGCTCGGCAAGGGCTTTCTGACTGGCGCGATCGATGAGCGCACGTCGTTCCACCAGAGCGACTTCCGCGCCATGGTGCCGCGCTTTACGGAGGAGAACCGCAAGGCCAACGCCGGGCTAGTCGACGTGCTCGGCCGCCTGGCCGACGGCAAAGGCGCGACGCGTGCGCAGATCGCACTGGCCTGGCTGCTCGCGCAAAAGCCGTGGATCGTGCCGATTCCTGGCACCACGAAGCTTGCGCGGCTCGACGAGAACGTGGGCGCAGCCAGTGTCGAGTTGAGTGCTGGCGATCTCGCCGCCATCGAAGCGGCGCTCAAAGAGATCCAGGTCGTGGGCGACCGCTATCCGGCCCAGTGGCAGCAGCGGGTGGATCGCTGACGCGGCGCGTGCGGCCAGCTCACACCCACAACCGGTACATGCAGCACGACTCGTCCTCTACATGGCGCTGCGCGAAGTCGGTGGGCGAGAAGCCGGTCATGCGGCGGGTCGTGCGGCTCAGGTGCGCCTGAGCCGCGAAGCCTTCGTCCTGGGCGAGCGGCGCATGCACCATGTCGTGAAGCACCATCTTTTTGCACCATGTTTACGGGCTTCGTTCTACGCTGTACGAAGGCGATCACTAGATCGATCTCCGTGCTTCCGGGCTCACGCGGTAACGCTGAGCCACATTCTGGCGAGAGCGAGCGTGCTGAAAATACTGATTCCCATTTTTGACCGGCGCGGCGCCGCCCAGGCGGCGCGTCACAGCGCTTTCCTGTTCGCCGAACATTGCGTGGCTGAAGTCGAGATCCTGGAAGTCCTTGAAGACGTCACCATCGAGCGCACCAGTGCATTTTGGTCGAAAGACGAGCTACGCGAACAAAGTCAGCGACACCTGAGCCACGCACTCAGCGAAACCTGCGCGATTCTCGACGATGCCGGGGTGCCCTACACATCGAGCTATCTATGCGGCCCGTTCGTGCGAAGCGTGTCCCGCTGCGTTGAAAGCGGACATGCCGACATCGTTGTCGTCGACGCCAGTCATCTCGGCACGCTGCGCAAGCTGGGCATGCTCATGAAGCTTTGCCGGCTGCGCGCAACGCCCGTTACGCTGCTGCGCTGAGGCGCCAGCTCTCTCACTCCATGATCATCAAGTGAAGCCGGGGCATTCATGATCGCAACAGAAGAACACAACGAATGGCTCAGCCTGGATCCGTCTGAAATGGTCCGGCTCCAGATCCGGCGGTTTGACATCCATTGCGATTCATCGGAACTGATAGCGAAGCTGCTTCGCAGCGCCGCTTCCAGTCTCGACAGGAAAGAGGAAATTAACAGCTACTACGTAAGTCGCGAATCCGGCCGGCGGCGAAGCGCGAAAGCAGAGGCGTGCTTTATCGCCGCGTGCAACGGTCAGCTCGTGGGAACGCTGACCATCGAGGGGACTAACCTCTCCTCACCCTGCCGCCACTACAGGCGCCAGGACGTTGCAACGATTCACCGGTACGGTGTCGATCCGCGTTGGCAACATCTGGGCATTGGCCGGGCATTACTGTCGTTTGCCAATCGGTGGGCAGCAGCCCTGGGCTATGCGCAACTGGCTCTCGATACCCCAGTTGCCGCGGTCAGTCTTCTCGACTTCTACCATACGTTAGGGTTCAGGCTCGTCGATACGGTCCACTTCCCCGGGTGCGCCGATGACAGCGCCGTGCTCAGTCGTCCGACCTTAACTGGCTGGCGGTATGCTCCTGCATCGCACGCTAGCCGTCGCTTTCAGCACGATCGATAACGGATATTGAGCGTCGCCGAATTCGCTATCCTCTGGATGGCTTTACGCTCTTTTTACTTGCCGTAAAAATATAGCGCATTAAAATATTGCGGTAATCCAATACGGAGATGTTCCATGAACATCCGATGTCCTCGTCCCCCTGGTTGTCCCTTGCCTGACAGACAAGACGTCTGAGCCTTCTCCTCGAGCCACCGTCTTGCCAGCAGGCGAACGGTGCGCGTCCCGGCAGCATTTCCGCGTGACCCTCTTTGTCATCTGAACACCGCGATTGCGGTTGATCAGCCGTGGGCCTGTACCCGATCGGTTCGCACGTCACTGCAATGCGCAAAGCACCCTCATTCCGCTCGGCCATTCCCCGAGTGGAAATCAACAGCAGTCGATTCAGGAGCTTTTTCCATGTTTGAAATTAACAAGAACTACAGTCGCGAATTCATTCACCAGGTCTGCGGTGGGAACAAGCAGGCATTTCTTCCCACGAAGAACGGGAAGGTCGTCGCCGCTTGTTTGCGGACGGACCTCAATCCGCAAGCGCCGGATGTCATCATCTGCAACAGCAGTGCTTCTGCGAATGCGGCGGGGCGAACGCTCTCGGGACAAGGTGAAGCCATACCGGTATTCATCAAGACGGACACCGACTCGTACCGGTTTGCAGGCCTGTTTGCTGCGGGCGAGTCCTTCGTCACCCCGCTTTCCTGCGCGCCGTATGTGCAAAAATGTGGATTGACGTCCGCGCAGGTTTCGCGCGTCATCAAGATGCAACGCCGTTAGAGGGCGGATGAACGCGGTGCAACTGGCAAAAGCGAAGCCCCCGTTGACGTACGGTCTCGGGGGATTCGCCCTGATCAGTCGGGTCTATATTTGCGAGCCAGCCAGAACACACTCAGAGATCCGCGGCTGCCAGTATGATCCGCTCGTTGACGAGTAGGGGATATCGATGCTCGATTACGCGAACAAGCCTCGATTTATTGAGCGCAAATGCCAGCATGAGTTGTTTCGGGGACTCGTCCGTCGCACCGAGCTTTTCACAAACCACCTCGCAAGGGAGTGAATAGGCGCAATATCCCCACCCAAATCGATAAGCCGAAAACCATACGGACGAGTCCGCGGACAGGATGGGCTCAGTGAGGTGAGCAGTTGGCTGAATCATGGTTGTTGTACCTCCCACGCAAGCGTCATTACTTGATTTGCGCCGCCGCTTCGGATGCCGGCATACGCGGCTCGCCGGGGAATGCCGTCTTGATCACGTTTACGCGATCGGCCACGCGCCGCGGGTAGTCTTTAGCGCCACCACTATAGCGCAGAAGCGCGCCATGAACGTCCCCATCGGACGCCTCGATGTAGTCGTGCAGGATCGACGACCCGATGCTGACGTTGGTGCCCGCGTCGGTCAGATCGGAAGTATGAAGGACAATGTCCCTGTGCTGCGACGGCAGGATTTGCATGAGCCCCCTGGCGCCGGCGACGCTCACGGCGAAACGGTCGAAATTCGATTCGACGGCGATGACTGCGAGCAGCAGAATCGGCGAAATCGTGTCGCGTCGTGCGGCTTGCAACACTGCCACGCCGATCTTCAGTGCATCGTGCAAGCCGATATGAAACCGCACGTTCAACACGGTCGCGATGTCTTCGGCTGTCGGTATGCCCTGCGGGACTGCGCCGTAGGCGGGCTCGGGCGGCGCAACGACCGATGCGTCGGCGCCATAGGTTATTCCGTTGAACGAACCACTAACCAGGATCGCCGCTAGAATCAGAGCACGAAGGCCATGCGAACGAGCGCCTCGCCGATCACCGAGATTGTTGTTCATATGCGGTAGCGCTTTACTTATGAAACTTTTTGAAAGGCTACGCCGGTCGACCGAACAATTTCAGAAAAAAGTGACGCTCATACGAAAAAATCGCGTAAACATTTGTGGGTAGAGTGCGAGGACGGCTCAATGCGAAATGCTCTCCAGCGACTTGCCAAGCGTGCGGGGCCCCATCAGGCCGATCGACACCATCACGAGCGCCATCGCACCCGCTATGAAAACGAACACGCCCGTCACGCCGAACTCCTTGAGCGTAAAGGCGATGACGAAGGAACCGAACACCGCCGAGAGCCGGCTCCACGAATAGACGAAGCCCACGGCACGCGCGCGGATGGCCGTCGGGTAAAGCTCCTGCTGGTACGTGTGATAGGTGAACGAAATGATGTTGCCGGCGAGCGTAAGCAGCACGCCGAGCGTCACGATCGCGACCGCCGCCGACGCCTGGCTGAATAACAGACCGCTTACGATATTGATCGCCGCCATGCCGACGATCACATGCTTGCGCTCGAAGCGGTCGGCAATCCAGTAGCCTAGCAGCGGACCCAGCGGCGCGGCGAGACCGATCACCGTGGTGTGCATGAGGCTCGACGTGACTGTAATGCCTTGCTTCACGAGCAGCGTGGGCACCCAGTTCGCAAAGCCGTAAAAGCCCACCGTCTGGAAGATATGGAAGACGATCAGCATGACGGTGCGTTTGCCATATGGCGGCTTCCACATGTCCGCGAATCCTGCTTTTCGCGGCGCCGGGTCGGCAGGGCCGACTGCAGGCTGCGGCGCTCCGTATTGCCGCGCAACCTTTTCTTCGAGGTCTGCCAGCACCGCTGCGGCTTCTTCGGTGCGGCCTTTACTCGCGAGCCAACGCGGACTCTCGGGCAGATTGCGCCGGAAGTACCAGACAAAGAGCGCGCTAAAGCCGCCCAGCAGCACGACCCAGCGCCATCCATCGAGCCCCAGCGGCGCACGCAGCACTAGAAGCCACGAAAGAAACGCCACGACGGGCACCGCCGAAAAGCCGATCGCCTGGCACACTGCGAACGCTCTGCCACGCAGGTGTTTGGGCGCAAGTTCGGAGAGGTACGTGCCGATGGTCACCTGTTCGACGCCTATGCCCACGCCAGAGTGTGCGTATCGAAATAACGCCATTAACAACGACAACGAGACACCGACCTCTTGCAGAACTCGCTGGATGCGCTCGATCAGCCCGAAGTCCGTCGACGTGAACAGGCCGATGTTGTCGGCGTTCTGTCGATAGATGCGCTCGAAGCTGCGCGCGATGACGAGCCGGATGCCCGCACGGAACTCGGCCAGCGGGCTGTGCTCGCGCGACGATCCCTTGCCGTATCGATTCCCGGCCACGGTCACGCCGAATCCGCCATTTCGTACGGAATCCATACCAACAGGATTGCGCCCGCCGGCCTGAAAACCAAGGTAGGGCACACGGCCGAGGCGATCGTCGAAGCGCGTGAGCACGCTCATCGGCGTGATCTCATCGGTCGAAATGTCGTCTCTCAAGGCGTCCGGCGTGACGCCTTCCAGATCGGTGCCATTCAATTGCCGCTCGACCTGCGTCGGGTCATTGCAAAGAAACAGTACGCGGCCAGTCAATTCCAGTGTTGCCATCCAATTTCTCCTTGAGGGGAAATCTAGACGGCGGCGAGCAGCGCGATGAAGTGCTCGATCGGCAAAGGGGGCATCGCAGTGCGCGATGTCCTTGTTAACCCTCGCGCTGGACGAGCGTATCGATCGAGGCTTGCACGGCCCTCAGGCGCGGCGACTTGCGCAACGCGTGCAATTGCAGACTGCGGCTCGTCGCCCAGGGCTCGTCGAGCGGCCGGCGCACGAACCCCTGCGAGCCCGCGAAGGCCGACGCCGCACTAGTCGGCACGATGCCTATGCCAAGCCGCGCCTCGACCATGCGGCATTGGGCGTCGAAGCTGTTGACCGTCACCGGAATCTTGAGCGGCACGCGCGCAGCGGCGGCACGTTCCTTGAGGATCTAGTCGAGCGAGCCACCCGCCTGCAGCGCCACGAGCGGAAACCGCAGCACGTCGTTGAACGTGAGTGCTTGCATGGCGGCCAGCTCATGCTCGGGCGGCAGTACGCCATGAGCGGGTCGTTGGCGAAGTGCCACGAGTCCAGCGCGCCGGGAATCCTGCCGCTCGCGGATATCCCCACGTCCGCGCGATCTTCCATGCAGGCCCGCACGACTTCGTCGCTGATCTGTTCGGTCAGGGCGATCTGCACGAGAGGGTAGCGCGCCTGAAAGACCTTGAGCCGCTCCGGCAGAAAACCAACGATCGCGGAAGCGTTGGCGAACAGGCGCACCACACCCGCCACCTCACCGAACGACTGAACTTCACGCGCCAGCGACTGCAACTGGTCGTGTACCGCCACCGCGCGTGAAAACGCGTGACGGCCCGCCTCGGTCAATTCGACGCCCGACGGCGACCGGATAAGCGAAGGCAGCCCCATCGCCGCTTCCAGATCCGCCATGGGCGGCTCAATGCCGAAGGCGCAATGTGATTGCGACTGGCCGCTCGGGCAATGGACCCTTCCTCCACGACCGAAATGAACAGCTCGAGGCTATAGGGATCGATTCGCGTGCCCGCAATATTGTCAGCAGAGTCAATTAACGTCCGACCCGAATAAATCAGAAAGCCATTTAAAAGGGAAATATAGACCAAAGAATAAATTACATCCGCGCACTTCAGGCCACCCAAGAACTGCCGATATAGCGCGCAATAGCAGGCGAAACACGCAATTCATGCAGTAGGCATTACCGTCTGCATTTGAGGTAATTACTACCTTGCTATTGGCGGAAATTGACTAAGTTTCGGTAATTGAAACTCGAGGCAATTCGTGTGACATTTTGTTACGTCTGATTTTCACATGCCAGGGGGAATTATCGGTAATATCCGCCGCGCGTCTGACTTCAAGCAGTGACTTCGTAGTCTTCGTCCGAAAATATTGCGCACGTCTCCCTCCTTCAGGGATCCAGCGCAGGGCCGAAATTCCCGACGGGGCAGCCGTAGCGAGGGGGCAATATTTACCCGCGCGAAAGCAAAAGGACAGATACGCATGTTCGCGCAATAGCGCGAGCCGCGCGGTGCACGTAGCGGGCGCAGGGCTCATCGAGCCGTTGTGCGGCGTCCGCCAAAACTCATTCTTCAGACCTTAGCCAGCATCTGAGCGCGCATCGCGCGCCGTAGCCGGCTGGGCGTCGTTTTGTCTTTTTTCTTCGATCGATGAAACTCTTCTATCTCTTGCTGTCGTCGTCGCTGTTCCTCGCGGCGTGCGGCGGCGGCGGTTCCGGAAGCTCCGGCACGGATGCGACCAATGCCTCAGCCACTGCACAAGGCGCGAGTGACGCGACTACCGCGAACGCCAGCGCGAATGCGGCCACAACCACGCGCGGCACGCTGCACTGCGGCTCCGCCGTGAAATCGAGCGCGAGTTCCGGCAGCGATCTGGTGAGCGCCGATACGCCGACCACGCAAAGCGGCCGTATCTTCGCCTCGGGTACGGCGTTTCCTCTCGCGTTCACCACCAATGCGCCCGCAGCCGACACGCTGAACTGGTCGATCACCGACCAGGTCGGCAAGGTGGTCACGAGCGGCAGCCTGCGCGTGACGGCAGGCCCGGAGACGACCACGCTGAGCTGCACGTCGACGCTCGCGGGCTACTTTGCCGTGACCGCGAACCTCGCCACCGCCGGCGGTCAGCTCCCCGAGTTGGGCACCCGCCCCGCCGGTACCGCGACCTTCGGGGTGCTGCCCAACCTGGCCGGCATCGTGCCGACCGTCACGTATGCGCATCAGGACTTGCATCGCTTCGGCATGCAAGGCGAAGACGACAACACGTCCGTGCTCTCCTCGCTCGGCATCTCGTGGACGTACGACCACCGCGAGCTGTACAACATGGAGCCGAACGGCCCCAACACCTTCAACCCGAACGCCAACAACCTCGACCCGTTCTACACCACGGGCAACGTGATGCGGCTCGTGCGTCTGGACGGCATTCCCGCCTGGGCGAGCCCGACGGGCGCGTTCGAGGACGAATCGCTTCCGCCTACCGATCTCGCGTATTACCAGAACTACATGAGCCGGATCGGTACGGAATCGAACATCATTCGGACGACTTATTTTCCGAAGCAGGCGGCCAACTACTACCAGCTCACCTGGGAACCGGATGCCCAATGGCAAGGCACGAACACGCAATTCGTGCAGCTCTATCAGGCCGTCTATCAAGGCATCCACTCGACCGACCCACACGCAGTCGTGATGGGGCCGACCGATACTGCGCCATCCGGCACCGCCGACCAGCTGAAAGCCCTCGCGCCGCTCGGCTACGCACAGTACATCGACGGCGTGACGACGCACAGCTACTACGACATCAACGGCAGCTCGCCTTCGTTTGCTCCCGAACGTCTCGAAACCGATCCCGCCAACGCGTCCGGCTCGCTGATGGGGCAAATGCGCGCGCTGCGCAGCGAAATGGCGGCTGACTACAAGCCGGGCATGAAGCTGTTCAGCACGGAGCTTGGCATCAGCTATGACAATGGCTCGTCGTACGGTCCCAACTATCCGACTGGCAATATCCTGTACGCACAAGGCGCACTGGTGGCGCGCAGCCACGTGATCATTCTGGGCGAAGGCGCCGATCAAACCTGGATCTTCTACGGTGCGGACTTCCCGGGCCTCGTGGGCTACGGCACGTTCTTCGATCTCGCCGACGCCCAGGGCCAATATGGCGCGCAGAATATCAGCCCGAAGCCGGCGGCCATGGCCGTCGCGGCGATGACGCGCATTCTCGACGGCACCAACACGCTCGGCCCGGTGAAGAACACGCCCTCGGGCGTCTACGCCTACGCGTTCCAGCAGCTCAACAGCGGCGCGGTCATCACGGCCCTCTGGACGCACAACAACAGCGTGTGGAGCGCGAGCACCGGCTACAGCTCGACCTATAGCGTGGGTTACAGCCTCGCGGTGGATGCACCCGGCACGAGCGGCACGGTCACCGTGCTCGACGAGATGGGCAATCCGACGACGAAGAGCTACAGCAACGGCAAGCTCTCGCTGAGCCTGACTGAATCGCCGGTCTACGTGATTTCGCAGAATGCTTCGGTGGCGAGCACCAATTCGACGCTCCCCACGGGCTACGTGCCGAACTGACCGAACTGAGCGGCCGCTGAGTCACCCGACAAAGCGGTACCCTGAGGCGCCCGGCCCGCGGACACTGTTCCGCGGGCCGGGCGCCTCGTCCGTTTACGGCCGGCGGGGCACGCATGCCTGCATGCGCTGCATCCGGCGTGGTGACACCGAACTGGCCAGCTTACGAGGAGCAAATCCTGCGCGCGTTGCGTGTGGCGCAATCAGGCTGAAGACGTCTGCGCCTCGTAGCTGCGCTCCGCACGGTCGTCATGCAACACGCGCCGTCCCGTGCGCGTGGGCAGCACGAGCACGATGGCCAGCAGACTCGTGCCAAGCCGATTCCCGACACCACGTGGCGACGGCACGCGGCCTGGTACGAGTTCGGCCGCCAGCCGCGGGCGACGGCGATTGTGAAGAATCACTTGCTGGCGGCGCTCTCGAATCCTTGAGTTTTCGACGCAGCGACAAAAATGAACGAAAATGCTGCGAACCAACTGGAAAGAAACATGAAACGACTGCTACTCGCCGCGCTCACCGCCGCCTCGTTCGTGACCTGCGCTCATGCGCAAAGCGACGCGACCGGCTCGTTCGCCACCCCCGCAGGCACCGTGCAATTCGTGCGCGACGACCGCGACTTCGTGGCGGTCCTCGGCAAGGATATTTTCGACCGCTTCGACGCAAAGACGCTCGCGCATTTCGACGAAGTGGGCCACGACAACAGCACGATTACGCGCATGCTCGTGCAGACCGCCTACGGCCCGGTGCTATATGACTTTCGCCGCAATCCGCCGCTCGTGCAGCACGTGAGCACACGCATGACGATCAAGCGCGTGTTCTGGCAACCCGACGAAGTCGTGATGCAAGGCTCGGAGGGCTGGTTCCGGCTCAAGAACGGCGCGCTCACCAAGCTGCAATCGTCAACGACCACGTACCGCACCAACTAGCCCGGTTAGACGTCTTTCTCGTCCTTCTCGTCGCCCTGCGAGTCGCGGTCCGCGATCTTCAGCTGACGCAGCTTGTGATAGAGCGTTTTCTTCGGCATCCCAAGCTCCTCGCTCGCCTGGGCAACGTTGCCGTGATGGCGGCGCAGCGTGTTCTCGATCAGCATCCGCTCGAAATACGCTAGCTGGTCCGCCAGCGTCTCCCCTTTCACCGTAGCCGCACCCGCGGAAAGCAGGCTGTCGCCGGTCAGCCCGAGCACGAAGCGGTCGGCGACATTCTGCAGCTCGCGCACGTTGCCGGGCCACGCGTGCGTCATGAGTTCGGATACCTGTGCAGCGGTCACGACCGGTGCCGGCGTACCGAAGCGCCGCGCGGCCGCGAGCACGAAATGCTCGAACAGCAGGGGTACATCCTCGCGCCGCTCGCGCAGCGGCGGCAACTCGATCTGCGCGACGTTCAGCCGGTACAGCAGGTCGGCGCGAAAGACTCCCTCGGCAGACACTTCGGCGAGATCGGCCTTCGAAGCGGCAACGATCCGGCAATCCACCGGAATCAGCTCGTTTGCGCCCAGGCGCTCGACCACGCGCTCCTGCAGCACGCGCAGCATCTTGATCTGCAGCGGCATCGACATCGTTTCGATCTCGTCGAGAAAGAGCGTGCCGCCATTCGCCCATTCGATCTTGCCAACGCGCTTCTTGATCGCGCCTGTGAACGCGCCCGCCTCGTGCCCGAACAGCTCGCTTTCGAACACCTGCTCGGGCAAACCGCCGCAGTTCAGCGCCACGAAATGCGCGTCGCGCCGCGCGCTGAAGTCGTGCAGGCTGCGTGCGATCAATTCCTTGCCGGTGCCCGTTTCGCCGGTGATCAGCACCGACACGGAGGTGTCCGCGAGACGCAGAATTTTTTTGCGGACCTCCGCCATGGCCGGCGACTTGCCGAGCACGAGCGCCTCGATCCCCTGCCAGTTGTGCAGCGACGCGCGCAGGCCCTCGACTTCGAGCGTGAGCCGCCGCTTCTCGACCGCGCGCGCCACACGGCCCGCGATCACATCGGAGGAGAATGGTTTTTCGATGAAGTCGTAGGCGCCCACGCGCATTGCGCTGACCGCCGTCGAAATGTCCGCATGACCGCTGATCAGCAGCACCGGGATTTGCGGGTCGATCGCCATCACGTGGTCGAGCAGCTGCAGGCCGTCGATGCCGGGCATGCGCACGTCCGAGACGATCACGATCGGCGCGCCCGGCGCGACGTCGGCATACGCATCGGCCGCCGACGCATAGGCGCTCACCGGAAAGCCCGCCAGCGCCACCGCCTGCTCCACGCCGATGCGGACGTTCTCGTCATCCTCGACGACCAGCACCCGAATCTCATCTGCCATGTTCTGTCCTTTGCGGCTCGGCTGCCGCGAATTCGATCGTGAAGCGGGCTCCGCCTTCGTCGCGATTCGTTGCGGTGATTTTCGCGCCAAAGCCTTCGACGATGCGCGACGTGATCGCGAGCCCAAGCCCGAGGCCTTGCCCGCGCGGCTTGGTCGTCACGAACGGCTCGAACAGGTGCGCCAGCACATCCGGCGCGATGCCGGGGCCGCTATCTTCGATCGTGAAGCGCACCCGGCCTTGCACATCAGGCTCACCGGCCTCCATCGCGATCACGCGCGTGCTCGCGTCGCGCACGGCGTCGAGCGCATTGCCGAGCAGATTGACGATCACCTGTTGCAGTTGACTCGACTCCGCATACACCGTCGTGCCCGGCGCGATCCGCACGTCGAGCCGCACGGCTTCATCGCGGATCCGCGACTCGTAGATGAGCCGCGCATGCGCGACGGCTTCGGCAAGCGACACCGCCACGCGCTCCACTTCCGGCTTGCGCGCGAACGCCTTCAGCTCGCTCGTGAGTACCGCCATGCTGTCCACGAGACGCCCGACGCGCTCGAGATTGGCGATCGCCTGTGCGCTCTGATTGCGCTCGAAGAAGGTACGCGCATTGTCGCAGAGCGTGCGGATCGCGACGAGCGGCTGGTTCAGCTCGTGTGTGAGCCCCGCCGCCATCTGGCCGATCACGGCGAGCTTGCCGGCATGCACGACCTCCTGCTGCGTGGCGCGCAGGCGCTGCTCGGTGCGTTCGCGCTCGGCGATCTCGCGCTGCATCTGCGCGTTCGCTTCCGTAAGCGCGGCGGTACGCTGCGCCACGGTCGTTTCCAGCTGGTCGTTCGCGCGCCGCAAGGCTTCTTGCGCCTTGAGCTTCTCCACGATCACTCGGCGGCGCTGCACCGCATACAGCGCATAGAGCGCGGCGATCAGAAACACGCCCGTCACGAACGCGAACGCGAGGCGTTGCTGCCGCCGCGCGCCCGCCGTGTCGAGCAGCACCATGATCGTGTCCTGCCCTTGCGGCGCGGGGCGCGACATCACGAGAAAGCGGGCGGTGCGGCCCGCGCGGCGCAGGTCGGGAAAGATGCCGATCCACGCGCTGTCATTCCAGTCGCCAACGCGCCGGTATTGCAGCGCCTCGACAATGCGGCCTGCGTATTGGCGCGACGCCTGGATGTCGCGCTGCTGCGGCTCGGTCATCGCGCGCATGGCGGTGAATTTCCATTCGGGCTGGGTCGAGATCACGATCACGCCGTTGCTGTCGACGACGATCGCCGCCTCGCCAGGCGTGCGCCATGCGGATTCGAGCGCGTCGACGCTGACCTTCACCGCTGCCGCGCCGATTGCCGTCTCGCCATCGTGAATCGCATTCGCGAAGTACAGCCCAGGCACGCCGGTATTCGTGCCTATGCCGAAGAAGCGGCCGCGGCCCTGCGCGAGCGCGTCCTTGAAGTACGGCCGATACGAGACGTTGGTGTCCACGAAGCTGACTGGCTGGTTCCAGTTGCTCGCGGCGATCACCGTGCCGTGCGCGTCGATCACGTCTACCGCGCCGCTGCCGACATCAGTGTTGACCGCTTCGAGATAGGCATCGACCGCGGGCAACATGCCGCGCGCTTCATCGGGCGGCGCTTTGAGCAACGCGCGCACGCTGTCCTGCCGCGCCACGAGCGCGGGGACCATCTCGAAGCGTCCCAGCTCGCTTTTCAGGCTCGCCGCATAGAGATCGAGCCGATGCTCGCCGACGTCGGCCAGCGCGTCGATCGCGCGGTTCCATGCGAACTCCACCGCGGCGGCGGCCGCACCGACATACAGCACGGCCGCCGCCGCCCATCCCCACCATGGAATGCCCTTGTAACGCATGTGCACGTCCACCCTCGTCGATTGGCTGCCGCCAGACGGCGGGTTCAGCGGATACCGCGCGCCGGATGCACCGGCGCCGCCATCGCGAAGGCGCGCACGAGGGGCGCACAGCAGTGCGTCATGCGCCGAAGTGCGCGAGCAGGATGAGCGTCACGGTCACGACGATGGCGCCGCCAATACGCGTGGCGATCTGCGCGAACGGCATGAGCTGCATGCGGTTCGCGGCGGTGAGGATCGCCACGTCGCCGGTGCCGCCCTGGCCGCTGTGGCACGCGTTCACGATTGCGGTGTCGATAGGGTACATCTTCATCAGGCGGCCCACCACGAAGCCCGTGCCCATGAGTGTGACCACGGTCGCGGCGATCGTCACGACATTGACGAGCGTGAACGCGGCCATGAGCTTGTCCCACGGCGTCATCGCCACGCCGATCGCGAACAGCAGCGGGTACGTGACCGCGGTCGAGAAGAACTTGTAGACCACGAACGCGCCTTCCTGCAGCGGCGGCGAAACCGCGCGCGCGAGCTTCACGAGGACGGCGAGGAACAGCATCGCCACCGGCGCGGGCAGGCCGAACAGCTTGTTCGCCATCAGGCCGATGAGGTACAGCGTGATCGCCGTGATACCGGCCGCGGCGATGTGGCTCACGTCCACGTGCCCGCGGACTTCGTCGTTCGACGACGCCAGTTCATCGGTCGCGCCGACTTGCAGACGGCCGTTGCCGGTGAGATGTGGCATGCGCTTGCCCAGCATGTCGAGCATGCCCGAGAGGATGATCGCGATGAGGCTGCCGAGCATCACGGGCGGCAAGACCTGCGCGAACAGGTCGCCTTGCGCGACGTGCATGATTTCCGAGTAGCCCACGGAGAGCGGAATCGCGCCTTCGCCCACGCCGCCGGCCATGATCGGCACGACGATATAGAGCAGCGTGTGTTTGACGCCGAGTCCGAGCGCCGCACCAACCGCGGTGCCCACGATGGTCGCCGCAACCGTGCCGGCCGCGAGCGGAATGAAGATCTTCAGGAAACCTTGAATCAGCACGCGCCGGTCCATGCTGAGAATACTGCCGACGATGATCGAGGCGATGAAGAGATACAGGAAGTTGGTCTGCTTCGTGAACTCGACCGTGAGGTGCTGCACGGGCTTGGGCAGCACGTGGTAGTACACGAGCGCCGAAGGCACGAAGGTCGCGAGAATCGCCGCCGCGCCGATATTGCGCAGGAACGGCAGACGCTTGCCGAGTTCGGCGCACGTGAAGCCGCAAAAGGCGAGCACGGCGATGGCCATCGAGATCTCGCCGGGCACCTTGCCGGTGACTGCGAAGCCCGCGATCAGCGCAAACAGGATCACGTAGATCGGCAGCGGAATGATGCCGATGCGGATTTCCATCAGCTTCCACCAGCCTTCGGGCCAGAAGCGGGTTGGGGTCGTCGGGGATGGCTCGGGGACCGCCTGGGGCACTTGCGAGGCGGCGGATGCGGATACGCTGTTCTGCACGGGATGTCTCCTTCGTTTTCGCGACCGGACTGCGTCGCGTCTCCGGTGCTTGTTTAATAAGGGGTGCGGGCTATCGAGGGATAGGCCGCCGGGCCTCTATAAAGCAGTAGCCGTGCCAGCGCGTGCTGGCGTCTCAAATAATCTTCAACACATTGATTTATTTACCCTTTTCCAGAGTACCACCCGCCTTAAGCCTCACACCGCTCCGAAATTTCAGAATCGACCCGAGCCGCAGGCTGAAATCTCAGCCTGCCTCGGCATGACCGTTGAGCGCATGGCAAGAGTCATTTTCAGAATTTGCTCTGGAACGAGGCCGGTCGTTGGCACAAGATGAATTACCGCAATGTGAGGAGCGAGCCATGAAGATCGTCTTGCCAGGATGCGCCGTTGTTTGCGCCGCGGCGCTGTGGAGTACCTGCGCGCTGGCCGCGCCGCCGGGTTCGGCTTACCAGACGCCTGTGCAGTTATCGAGCGGAAGGAATCTGCTTTGCAGCGTGAACGAATCACAGCCTGCCGGCGAATTGGCGGCGCTCACGCGTCGCGAGCAAGTGGAAGCCGATGTCCTCGCCACGCAGCGTTTGCGGCTCGTGAGCGGACCGGAATCGCCTTACCCCTCTGCCTATACGGCGCCGAGCGTTGCCTGCGTGAACGCCGGTTGATGCCGCAGAAAGAACAGCGGGGCTCGATTCGCCTGACGAATCGAGCCCCGCGTGCCATGAGAACGAATGAGAAGCGCGATCAGAAGCGCGTGCGCACGCCCGTCGTCACTTCGACCTGGTTGGTCGCACCGAAGGTCGTACCCACCGTGTAGCCGCCGTGCAGCTTCATGTAGTCGCCCGCCAGATACACCTCGGTGCGCTTGGACAGGTGATAGAAGATCGAGCCATAGAGCGTTTCCTTGAAGCCGTTGTGCAGCCCGCTCGTGGGATCGAATGCGCCGATGTTGGCGTTCGGAATATCGCCATCGACGTTATACGCGGCGTTGTGCGTGCGCATTTGCTGATAGCCGAGTTCGTAGTCGAGCGCGCCCTTCGGCACGAGCTTGAACGAGACCGTCCACGCATTGTCCTGACGCTGGCCGAGTGCCCCCTGATTACCCCAGTAGCGGAAATAGCCCGCATTGGCGCGCACGATGCCGATCGTGTAGTTGCCGCCGACCGAGAACGCCTGGTTCGTGTTGCCGTCGCGGTTCACGTGGTTATAGAAGGTCGAGGCCGTCCACGTCGGAGCGTTGTAGCCGAGTGCGACCTGATAGTTCGCGTTATTGCCGAAGCTCGTTGAATTGCCGAACGCGTAGCCCGCCGCGGCGTAGATGCCGTTGTCAAACACCTTCTTCCACGCGACGCCGTTCTCGTAACGGGTGCCCGTTGCGCTCGCCGCGTAGAAAATCATCTGCTTGAAGTTGTTCGCGTTGGTCCAGCCGCCCTCTTCCGTCGTGAGCTTCGCGTTGCCGTACGGGTCGCCGTAAATGGCCGCGGCGTCGCGCGCGATGGTGTTCTGGAAGCCCGCCGTGAGCTTGCCGAAGCGCTCGTCTTCCACGCCTACCCAGGCGTCGCGGTCGAAGAGCTGGCCCGGGTCTTCCATCTGGCCGTCGCTCACGCGGTATTCGCTTTCGAGCCGGAAGATCACCTTCGTGCCGCCGCCAATGTCTTCGGCGCCCTTCAAGCCCCAGCGGCTGCCGCTGAACCACGGTTCGCCGGCAATGCCCATGCCGATCACGTGATTGCCGTTGGCGTCCGCATGCGATTGATACGTAGGGACGCTCAGGTCGATAAGGCCGTAGAGTTGAACGCTCGATTGCGCGTGTGCGCCGCTCGCTGCAAGTGCGCCGAAGGTCGCGCCAACTGCAGCGACAGCAAGTTGTTTTCTCTTCAAGATCGTCTCCAGGGTGCTTCGTTGGAAGTTTTCATGGACCCGCTGCCATCACTCACCGGTTGCGGCGAGCCGTGTGAATCAGCGGGTGAGACGAATATTAGAGAGGTGAATCCTTCGCGATTCTTTCACGTACGATTCGTATATCTAAGTACATCCACCAATACCGGCAAATAAGCCGGCCTGCTTAGGCCGCCACCGGCTCTTTCGCGCGAAGGATGTAGCCGAGACCGCGCAGCGTGGTGATCTGCACGCTCGACTCCGCCAGATGCTTGCGCAGGCGGTGGATGTAGATATCGATCGCGTCCACACTCGGTTCGTCGCTCAGGCTGCAGATGCGCTCCAGCAGCGCCTGCTTCGGCACAGCCTTGCCCTGGCGCAGCATGAGCGCTTCGAGGATGGAATGCTCGCGCCGACGCAGGCTGAGCGGCGCATCCTGGTGGCGGAACTCGCGCGTGTCGCAAACGTACTGCAGGTCGCCGCAGGTCAGCCAGCCCGACTTCTCGCCCGTCTGCCGCCGTATCAGCGCCTTGATGCGCGCAACCAGTTCGCGGCTGTCGAACGGCTTGACCACGTAGTCGTCGGCGCCCGCGCCGAAACACGCCACCTTGTCGTCTATCGAGCCATGCGCGGTCAGCATGAGCACGGGCACGTTATTGCGCCTGCGCCGCAAACGGTTGAGCACGTCCTTGCCGCTCAGCCGCGGCAGGCGCATGTCGAGGAGCACGAGATCGTAGCTCTGCGTGAGCAACACGGTGTCGGCGGCTTCGCCATCGGCCACGCAGTCCACCGTGAAATTCTCGGCGCGCAACAGGTTGACGATCCAGTGCGCGAGTTCGGCATTGTCTTCTACAAGCAGCAGCTTCATGGTCCCTCCTCACCTCTCCTCATCCGGGCCAGACCGGCAATCGCACCGTCGCGACAAGACCCACCCGCTCGGCCCCCGCGGCAACGCTCACCGAGCCGCCGTGCGAGCGCGCGACCTGATGCACGATGGCAAGACCGAGGCCCGTGCCCTCGGTATCCGCCGCGACGCGATAGAAGCGCTCGAACACGTGCGCGCGCGCCTCCGCTGGAATGCCGGGGCCGTTGTCCACCACCTGCAGCATGACCTGCTCCCCTTCGCTGCGGCACACAGCCGTCACGCGGCCGCCCTTGTGGGTATAGCGAATGGCGTTGTCGATCAGGTTGGACACGAGCGAGGCCAGCAAGCCCGTGTTGCCCGCCACGTGCACGTCGTCGTCGAGTTCCGCGCCGAGATCGATGCCGCGCCGTTCCGCTGCCTGGACCATCTCTTCGAGCACGGAAGAAACGACCTCGGTGAGGTCGACGCGCGTCTGGCTGCGCGACGACTGCGTCATCGATTCCGCCTGCGCGAGCAAAAGCAGTTGATTCGTCAACTCCGCCATTTTCTGGCTGGTGCGGCGCACGCCTTTGAGTGCGTCGAAAAGCGCGGGATCGCTCGCGTCGCATTGACTCGCGAATTGCGTTTGCGTGGTGAGCAGCGTGAGCGGCGTGCGCAGCTGGTGCGCCGCGTCGGCGATGAACTGGCGCTGCATGGCGGCATGCACCTTGAGCCGCGCGATGCACTGGTTGATCGCCTCGACGATCGGCCTCAGCTCCGATGGCAGATGATCCGGGCGGATCGGCTCCAGTTGCACGGGCTCGCGGTCGGCAACGTCGTCCTTGAGCTTCATGAGCGGCCGCAGTTCGAGCGTGAGCCCGAGCGGCACGAGCAGCGCGACGAGCGCCAGCATGAACCACTGGCGTGCGAGCTGCGGCCTCCACAAAGCGTTGATCATCGCCTCGCGCGACGCGATCGTCTTGCCGACGATCACCATGACGCGTTCGGCGCGGCCCGAGTCGTAGAGCATGCGCTCGTAGGCCACGGCGCGAATCGGCAAACCCGCATACGTGGTGTCGTAGAACACCGGCACCTCGGCTGTGTTCGCGCCCGGCAATGGCAAGTCCGGCGCGCCGCCCAGCAAGCGGCCATCGCCGGCGACTACCTTGTAGAAGACGTGATCCTGCCAGGGCGATTCGAACAGTTCCAACGCCGCCGGCGGGATCGTCGCGCTGAGGGAGCCATTGTCCCAGCCGACGTCTTCGATGATCGTGCGCGCCGAATCCAGCAGCGAGTGGTCCTGCACGAGATCCGCGGTCTGCCGCGCGGCATCGTACGATTCGCAACTCGCCACGACGACAAACGCAGCGAGCGGCACCAGCAGCCACAACAGCAATCGCCCACGCAGGCTATGCACCATGTCGCGCTCTCTCAGGTACCAAACCGCCAGGCGGCGCGCGCACGACGGCGGCTCTGGGCGTGCCTCATTTCGCGTTGACGAATTCGTTCGTGTACGTACCGGACAAATCCACGTGCTTGCCCTTGACCGAGGGATTGAAACCGGAGAGCACCTTCAGTACGGTCGCCGGACCGTCAGCGGGCATCTTGCCGTCTGCGGTGTACATCGGCAGCGAGGCCTTGAGTGCGCTCACATAAAGCGCCTTGTCTTTTTGATAGTCGGCGGGCATTTGGGCGGCGATTTCCTCGGCGCTGTGCGTGTGAATGAACTGCATGGTGCGCGCGAATGCGTGCGCGAGCTTCACCGCCTGAGCCTTGTGCGACTCCGCCCACGCGTCCTGCACGTAAAGGCTTGCTGCGGGGTAGGTGCCGCCGAGCGCGGCGCGCGTGCCTTCCACCGTGCGCATATCGACGAGCACCTTCGCGTCGCCGGCTTTCTGCAGCGCCGAGACGGTCGGCTCGGTCGTCATGCCCGCGTCGATGCGCCCCTGCTTGATGGCCGCGATGAAGCTCGCGTCTGCGCCCACCGGCAACATGGTGTATGCGCTGGAGGCAATGCCATGCTGGCTCGCGAGATACTGCGTGAGAAAACTGGTCGAGGACCCAAGGCCCGTCACGCCCAGCGTTTTGCCTTTGACGTCGGCCATGGACTTGATCGTGCCGGCCGCTTTGGACGACACCATTTCCACTTCACCCGGCACCTGGCCGAACACGACGATCGCCTTGACGTCCTTACCCTTGGTCTGCAAGTCGATGGTGTGATCGTAGAAGCCCACCACGGCCTGCACCGCGCCTGCCAGCAGTTCGTTCTCCGCATCCACGCCCGCGGGCTGCGAGAGCAACTCGACGTTCAGCCCTTCGTCCCTGAAATAGCCCAATTGCTCGGTGAGGCGCGCGGGCAGGTAAATGAGCTTCGTAATACCGCCGACCATGATGGTGATCTTGTCGCCGGCATCGTCGGCGGCATGCGCGCCGTGAACCGCCATGGCAAACAGCAGGCCACCAGCGAGCGCGACTCGACGCAGCGCGCCAAAACTAAATTGCATTGATTGTCTCCGTCAGAATGGGCGGGCGGCGCGATGCTCGCCACCTCGATCGTTTCGGGGATTCTAGTGATTCAAACCCTTCCCGAAGCTTTCGCGGGTCACGCCGATTTATACGGGATTTCCATGAGCGGCGGCATTACTCATGCTTTTTATATTTCTGAATGAAAATGGCTTTTATTCAGGATAAAGACCGAACCGCCGTCGATTTCAACAGGATTCCTGATCGCTTTCGCGCAAAGCAGCGAGACCCGGATCAGGGGTCTCTGCAGGGGGCATTGCCAGCCGGGGCTCGCGCAGGTCTAGCGCGGCAGCGCGCCTTTCATGACGCGCACCACATCGTTCGGCTCGATGCTCGTCACGTCGGTCGGCCCAATGAGCGGGGAACATCTGAAGAAGTCGTTCTCCACGTACCGGGTTCTCGGATCGATATCATCGCTGAACAGCGCGACGGTCGGTACGCCGGCCGCGTGCGCGATATGCAACAGGCCGCCGTCCGCACCAACGAACAGCTTGCTCTGCCCGATGAACGCATAGCATTCGTGAATCTTCAACTTGCCGACCAGCGAGTCGAGTTTCAAATTCCTGAATGACATTGCAGTGAGATCGTTGGCTTCCTTGAGCCCATTGTCCGATCCGATCAGCACATATTGATAGCGCGACAACTCGGGATCGTCATCGAGCCGGGCAAGAACGTCGGCCCACTTGCCGTAGATACGGTTCGATTCCCTGCCGCCAACCGAAATCGCAATTCTGCCGGCCCACGCTTGCGCCGGAAAATCCTGGCTTTGCGGCGCATCGAGAATCAGCCGCGAACTTTTGTACAGCGCAGCTTCTTCGACCCCAGAATTCAGAATCTTGTTGAACGAATAGTAGCTGAACTGAATGTGGTTGAAATTGCGCCCTGCATACCATCCAATCAAGCTCGTAAATCTGGATTGACCGGCGTAGCGGATTTTCTCCTTGATGACGCGAATGCCGAGCTTGTTCAAAATGACGAAATCGTATTCGCCGAAATCGACTTCACGGTAGTCCGTGTAGATTTTCGAAAAATACCGGTCGTGGCGGAAAAGCTCAGCCAAAGAAGGATCTAGAACCACGTCCAGCTTGTACGACGTGCCGCTGAGGAGCGCACGCCCGGAAAGGTCCATCAACGCGTCGCCGAGGTTGTTGACGCCGCTGTAGAACAACAGGATCCGGGCGCCTGGGCGCAACTGCGCAGATTCCGTATACAAACCCAGCTGGCGGTTGAGTGAAAGTATCGACCACTTATGCAGCTGCTTCTTCAGAAGCGAAAGCTTTTTATAAGCGGAAAGGCTCTCGACCTCATCCTGAACGATTTCCGGATGGGGAACGCGAAGACTCTTGCTGATAAAACCACGGACCGTATCGACTTTCATTGTTCACTCAGCAGGAGCCTGCCCAGCCCATCCGTAACCTTTGACCGAGCGGCTATTATGCCACCCGGCGCGAAGGTCACAGAACGCGCTGGACGGCCCGGGCAGACTCTGTGATGTCCTGCCCGAAACCGGCGACCGTATTGCAGCCCGCCAAAGCGGCCAGTGCGCCGATCATCGATACCACCACCAGAATCCGTCCGATCATGTTCATCTTCCCCTAAGCTCGATTTTTGATTGTTGCGCGGGCGGCTGCTCGTAGCCACGAGCCCGCAGCATCCAGCCCCATTTTAGTCGACCGGATTCCGTAGACCGGATTCCGTATTCTGTCTGGGCTGGGTCCGCGCGTGCAAATTGACAGCGGCTACGCCGCCCGCGCGGGAGGCGTGCACGCTTACACCTGTAAGGCGTGCCGATCCGGCAGATCGTGCGAGCCGGTCAGTCTGAACATCGAAACGGAGCCCTTGAGGTCGTTCGCCTGAGCGGCGAGCGCACTTGCCGCCGCCGCGGCCTGCTCCACGAGCGCCGCGTTCTGCTGCGTGACCTCGTCCATCTGCGTGACGGCCTGACCGACCTGGCCGATGCCCTTGCTCTGCTCCTCCGACGCGGCCGTGATCTCGCTGATGACATCGGTCACGCGCCGGATTTCCTGCGTGATGACGCGCATCTTTTCGCCGGCCTCGTGCACGTGAGCCGCGCCCGCATGCGAGCGTTCGACCGATTCGTGAATCAGCTCCTTGATTTCCTTCGACGCCGCCGACGAACGCTGCGCGAGCGAACGCACTTCCGACGCCACCACGGCAAAGCCGCGCCCCTGCTCGCCGGCGCGCGCCGCTTCAACGGCCGCATTGAGCGCGAGAATATTGGTCTGGAACGCAATGCTCTCGATAATGCCGACGATGCTCGCGATGCGATCCGAACTGGCGTTGATGTCCACCATGGTCTGCACGACGCGCGAGACCACGGCGCCCCCCTGCTCCGCGGCCTCGGCGGCTTGCGCGGCGAGTTGGTTCGCCTCGCGGGCGCTGTCGGTGTTCTGCGAAACCGTGGACGTGAGTTGCTCCATGCTCGCCGCCGTTTGCGCGAGCGATGCGGCCTGCTCTTCCGTGCGCTGCGAGAGGTCCTGATTGCCAGCGGCAATTTCGTTGGTCGCTGTGGCGATGGAGTCGGCCGAGTGCTTGATCGTGTCGATGGTCTGCGTAAGCTGCTCCTGCATGCGCTTCATCGAGAACAGCAGGCTCGAGCGATCGTCCGCTGCGATCTCCACTACGGCGGTCAAGTCGTTGTTGGCAATGCGGTTGGCGATTTGTGCCGCGTAGGCAGGCTCACCGCCTAGCGAGCGCAGGATGCCGCGATTCACCACCGCCACGACCGCCGAGAGCGCCAGCGCAATCGCCGCCAGAATGCCCAGGCTCCAATAGAGCGTCACGCGGAACGCCGCGTCGATATCGTCGACATAAAGACCCGTCGTGAGAATCCAGTCCCACGGCTGGTAGCTCACGCTAAAGGAGATTTTCGGCGCAACGTCGTTCGAGCCGATGCGCTTGAACGAATAGGACACGAAGCCCTGACCTTCCTGCTTGATGACGGAAACGATTTCCTGGAACAGATAAACGCCGTTCGAATCCTGAAAGTCGCCGACGTTCTTGCCGACAAGGTGCGGGCTCGCGGCGTTCATCAGCAGCACGTACTGCGAATTCATAATGCCGAAGTAGCCACCGTCGCCATACTTCATGTTCTTGACGGCTTCCATCGCGCGCTTCTGGGCGTCTTCTTGCGACAACGTGCCGGCATTGGCACGCTCGCCGTATGACTTCACCACGGCGAGCGCGATCTCCGAGGCATGCTTCAAATCCGCCTTGCGCTCCTCGAGGCGCGTTGCTCGCATCTGCCACGCGTCATAAATCGATACGCCTGCGAGGCACACGAGACTTAGAATCAGCGGCAACCAGAGCCTTTGCACAAAAGAGAGCTTCATCATTCTGTCGTTTTCTAATCTTTTGAGGAGCGTGCCTGAGCAGGCGGCACCCCGCTTTCGCGGGCACGCGTTGCGGAGTCTCTGCGTATACGGCGCAGGCTGCGCACGCATTAGAGGCAGATGACGCAACAAGCTCTTGCGAAAATCGATGCATGCGAAACAGTGCCGCTCAATGCGCCCGTGCTTCACGACAGGTGTAAGGGTTTCCGCGGCCGACTCAAACCCGACGAAACGGACGAAGAACGCGAGGTGCGCGACGCGCTGCGCTGCGTGCTCGACCTCGCTCGCGGCACGCCGGGACCGAACCCGGCGTGGCGGCGGCAGACGGATTTCGAACCCGACGCATTCGTCGTAATCCATGGCACTTGCGTGCGAACGCAAGCTGCCGGCGGGTATTATTGAACAGTTGAAATCGCTGCAGTGCAAACTGCGCGGGCGTCGCCATTGATCCGCCAGTTTCAGGCCAATTCGACGCCTTGCGACACGTAACACAACCACGCACCACAACGGGCCCTCTCGTCAATGCGCATTTTCGGAATCAGCCTTTACGTCATCATCGCCCTGCTCTTTGCAGTGCATGCCATCCGCAACCAGCAGAACATGTACTGGCTGCTGATCCTGTTTCTTTTCCCCGGTCTTGGCAGACTCGTCTACTTCTTTGTCATTTATTTGCCGAGCCTGCGCCAGTCGCGCGGGGCGAGAGCGACAGGCCGGGCCATCTCGCAACTGGTCGATCCCAACCGCGCGGTGCGCGAAGCACGCACGGATTTCGACCGCGCGCCGACCGTCGCGCACCGTATGCGCCTGGGCGCTGCGCTACTCGACGCGGGCAACGCCGCCGAAGCGCTAGAGCATTACCAGGCGGCGGCTACTGGGCCGTTCGCATCCGATCCCGCCTTGCTCGAGGGCCTCGCGCGCGCGCAGTTTGCCAACGGCAATGCCGCGGCCACGCAGGAGACGCTGGAAAAGCTGTTCGCCGTTCAGCCTGTCGCCCGCCAGCAGCCGCATCCCGCCTTGCTGTATGCACGGGCGCTCGCCGCGAATGGCGCAGCGGGCACGCGCGCCGCGTTCGAAGCCGCGCTCTCGTGCGCGAGCGACGCCGCCCCGCGTTGCCTCTTCGCCGACTGGCTGGCAAAGCAGCCTGGCGACGCCGACCGCCAGCGCTCGCGCGAGCTTTACGCCGAGATCGTGCACGACGCGAAGCACTGGCCGCGCCACGCCCGCGAGCACAATAGCGAGTGGCTGCAACGGGCTCATGCCGCGTTGAGCCGATAGCGCAGACCTTCCCGCGAGGAGACGCTGTGAGAGAAACTACCGTCAAGTTCAAACGTGGCATGTTCACTGCGCTCTTCAGTTGCGTCGCGCTGATCTGCGTGCACCCGTTCACGGCCCGCTATCCATCGCTGGGCATCGCCGCGTTTGCCGGCGGCGCTTGCGCATTCGTCGGCACGCAACCGGCGAGCTGCCTGTTCCGCCCGTAACGCGAGCGCAGCGCAATCACATGCGCGCGCACATGCGCCGGTAGGTGGCCGGCGTCATGCGGTACGCGCGGCGAAACCAGCGGCCAAGATGGCTCTGGTCGGCGAAACCCACTTCCGCGGCGACCTGGGCCGGGGTGTGGCCCGCCGCCAGCAGCCTGCGCGCGGCGCGCAGGCGCAAGCGCACCAGGTACGCATGAGGCGACGTGCCGAACTCGCGCTGGAACAGGCGCGTCAGGCGAAACCGGTCGATGCCCGAGCTATCGACGAGTTCGTCGAGCCCGATGTTCGCGCCCATGTGTTCGTGCAGCAGGTCGCGCACGCGGGCCAGCGCGGGCGGCGCGGCGGGCGCCGCTGCGGTCGTATCAAGAAGATGGCCGCCCAGGTGCTCCAGCAAGCGATCGAGCGCCTCGTCGCGCGCGAGCCGGCCTTCCTCGCCGTATAGCGCAAGAAATGCACGGCGGATCGCTTCGATCAGGCGCGGGTCGTCAACGAGCGTCTGGCCGAAAGCGGCCGCCACGCCGCCCAGGCCCGCAATGTTCAGCCTGCGCGCCGCACGCTCGACCCACGGCTGCGGCAGGTACAACATCGCGTAGGTGAAGCCGCCCGGCTCGGGCGCGTGGCCGTCGTGCAGCGCGCCCGGCTCGATCAGGATCGCCCGGCCCGGCACGCTCGTATGCAGCGACCGGTGACACTGAAAGCGCTGCACCCCCTGCTCCGTATAGCCGATCAGCATGTCGTCGTGATCGTGGAGGTCGTAGGCGTGGCCGCTGAAATGCGCGCGCAAACTCTCGATGCCCGTCTGCGCATCGCGCCGCGCGACGAGCCAGTGATCGTTCCGGCCCTCAGCCACCGTCGCGTTCGTCATGGCAAGTCTCGCTCCTCGTTCCCGGTTCCTTTCCCAAGGGCACGAGTGTACGCCAGCCATGCGCGGACGACGGAGCGTGGCCTCGATGTTGTCAGGGCCTGCTCAACCGGGTTCAGTCGTCGAACTCGCCGGCCTGCAGCGCCTCATCGAAATCCGTGATCCACGGGGCGAAGTGGTCGGTGTCGTAGATGGCCGTCTTGCCGTTGGCGATCCGTGTGACGGAAACCTGCCGGATCGCCGCGCGCTCGCCCGCGGCAGCGGTTTTCTCGTTATCCGAGATCCGAAACTCGCCCAGGTCGAGCCCCCGGCTCGCGAGCACAGCCTTGACGTCTTCCTGTTCGTCCCAGGAGAACTCGGCGAAGTCGTGGGCTGTCATGTTCGTCTCCTCCAGGGCGTCATCAAGGACTGCACGGCGCAACGGGCAATCCCTCGGCCTTCCAGCGCAACATGCCGCCAGCGAGATTGGCCACCCTGCCGAAGCCCGCCTTGGTCAGCAATACGCTTGCCTGCGCGGAGCGCACGCCGGAGCGGCACACCGCCACGACCGGCCGATCGCGATCGAGCTCGTCGATGCGGGCCATCAGTTGCGAAAGCGGCACCAGTTTCGCATCGGGCAGATGGCCGAGATGGTCGATGAACTCGGGCGCCTCGCGCACGTCGACGATCTGCAGCGTCGCCGCATGCTCCAGCAGCGCCATGGGCTCGATTTCCCATACGCCGCTAAAGCGCAGCGTGAGCGGCGCCCAGTCGGGCGTTTCCTGGATCGGCGCGTCGCCTTCGGGCTTGCCGCAGCGCAGGTTGGCGGGCACCGCGACGGCCATCTGCTTGGGGTGAGGCAAATTCAGGTTGTGCATGTAGCCCGCGAAGTCGCCGAGATCGACGTCGCCGCCCAGGCGCGGATTGAAGCGGCGCTCCTCCGCCACGCTCGTGACCGTGATGCCGCGATAGTCGTGCGCCGGGTAGAGCAGGCAGTCGTCGGGCAGCGAGAGGATCTGCTCGCGCACGGAAGTGAACAGCTGTTCCGCGCTCCCGCCCTGAAAATCGGTGCGGCCGCAGCCGCGTATCAGCAGGCTATCGCCGGTAAAGGCCATGCTCGCGTCGTCGAGCACGTAGGTCAGGCAGCCGCAAGTGTGGCCGGGCGTGGCGCGCACTTCCAGATACCGCTTGCCGAAGGCGATGCGATCCCCGTGCCGCAGCGGACGGTTCACGCCCTCGGCGCCCACCGCTTCGGCGAGCGCGATCTGGCTGCCGCTGCGCTCGCGCAAGCGCCACGCGCCCGTGACATGATCGGCGTGCACATGGGTATCGAGCGTCGCCTGCAGGCGCAGGCCCAGTTCCTGCAACAGCGCGAGGTCGCGCGGCACCTGCTCGTAGACCGGGTCGATCAGCAGCGCCTCGCCGCTTTCGGGGTCGCCGAGCAGGTAGGTATAGGTGGACGATACGGGGTCGAAAAGCTGGCGAAAGATCATCGCGGCTCTCTGTCCTGGCAAACGCGTGGTTCGCTTTGCAGTATGCCGCATCCGGTTTCGGCCCGGCTGCTCGACGTGCGCGAACTAGCCGCGTTTGTTCGGAAACGAACGAACGAAAGAATCGAAAATGGAAGAAAGCCCTCCGTCAGCCGTTTATCACATATCCCGGCGGGGCTTTTACAAGGACTGAAATCATGACCAGAATCTTGTTGTGCGCCATGGCTTGCTTTCTGCCCATTGCGGTGTTCGCGGAAGCGCCGAAAGTGGCCAACGGCATGGTCGTCGACGATGACGGCATGACGCTCTATACGTTCGACAAGGATACGGTACAAGGGAAAAGCGCCTGCGCCGGCGCGTGCGCCACCATGTGGCCGGCCGCGCTCGCCGACCCCTACGACAAGGCCAGCGGCGACTGGGGGCTCATCGCTTCCGAAGACGCGAAGCATCAATGGACCTACAAGGGCCACCCCCTCTATCGCTACTCGAAGGACACGCACGCCGGCCAGATGAACGGCGACGGCTTCAAAGGTATGTGGCACACCGTGAAGCCCTGACATTATTTCGGTTAGCTAATCGATTGACATGACCCGGCCCACCCCGTGCTTCGGAGCGAGCCGTGGGTCGTGACGTTGCGTTGCTGTCGATCAGTCACCCGTGCGCAACGTCCAGACCGTTGCCGAATTGGTGTTGTCGTCTACGGCGGCAAACTGCGAGTGGTGCGCGCTGTTCATGCCAAATGCGAGCCCGAACGCGGAACCCGCCGTGGGATCGACAGACATCTGCGCGACGAATTGGCCCTCCACGGTGAATTCGACGATCTCGCTGGGCTGTTGCGGGTCGGGGTTTACGGCGTCGCCGTTGGCCGTGACGAGATGCCCGTTGGGCGCGAGCGCAAGGGCAAGCGGTCCGTGCAGGTGGGTGTTGTCCTGATAGATCAGCCTCCCCATTCCGCCGCTATGATTCGCACCCGCCGCGCCGTAGATGGCGAACACCGCGTTGTCGCCCGTCGAGGCGACGTAGAGCACGTCGCGCTGGCCGTCATAGGCGAGGCCCGTCGGGCCGACGACCAGTGCAGCCGGATCGGTGCGATGCATGTAGCCCGACGCAACGATCGTCGAGGACGGCAACTCCGTCACGCCGTTCTCTCCGAACGCGAGGTCGATCCGGGCGACGGTGCCATTGAGCACGTCCGAGACGAAAACCTTCACGATCTGCCCGCCGTCGATCACGGTGAGGTCCCAGGGGCCGTCGAGCAGCCGCGCATCTTTCAGTTCTTTGACGACCCGGCCCTGCGGATTGATGACGAGAAGCGAGCCCGGCGCGGTGACGTTCTTGCCGTCGGGCGTCGGCACGTTGCCCACCAGGACGAAGCCGTTTCTCAGTACGGCGAGCGCCGTCGTGAGACCGAGGTGCGCTCCCTGGAAGAACGTCACCGGCTGGCCGTTCGGAACGAGCTTCACGATCGTCGTGCCGGTGCCTTGCAGATTCGATTGCGCATTGAAGTTGGACACCACCACGTCGCCGGGTTTGAGCGTGCTCCATGAGGGCACGCCGACCGGTACGAATGCAATGCCATACGGATTGACGTCACCGTTGGACGGCACGGTCGACGAAGTCGCGAACGCCGGCGGCAGGATCGCCTCCTGGGCATCGGCGCGGACCGTTCCCAGCGAAAGGGCGAAGAGCCCGGCGCCCAACGCCAGGTGACGCAGTCGCGGCACGAACGCAACCCGGCTCCTGCCGAAGTAAGAACGACATGCAGACAACGAGCGAGAAGCTTCCATCTGACACCTCCTTCTCGCGGGGACGGTCCGGAACGCCAGGACGACTCGCGCGGCCAGTGAACGCACCATGCTTCGCGCGCCCCGCGTTTTGCGTAAACGATCCAGAGGCGAGGCTATTCCGCTGAGCGCGCTTCAACGTTTCGCCGTTCCGATTTGCGCTTTCGGCGCAACCGCGGGCGCTGCCAGCTGCTCCACCAGAAAATCCACAAACGCCCGCACGCGCGACGTTAAATACCGCGCATGCGGATACAGCAGGATAAACGGCCGGGTACGCCCGCCGTCCTCGCGCAGCACTTCCACGAGCCTGCCCTCGCGCAGGTCGTCCGCCACCACGAAGCGATACGTCTGGAAGAGCCCCGCCCCCGCGCGCGCGAGCGTCACGCCGGCGAGCGCGTCGCCCGACGTTCCGTAACTTCCGCTCGTGATCACATCGCCATCTTCACTAGCATTGCCGTCGAACGTCCACGCAAGATGGCGCCCACTACTTGGCAGTTCGAACTGTATGCATTCGTGCGACTGCAGATCCGCCACGGTCTTGGGCACGCCCGCGCGCTTCAAATAAGCGGGCGTTGCCACCACCACCATCTCCGCGTCTTCCAGCTTGCGCGCCACCAGGTTGGAATCGGCGGGTGCGCGCCCGCGAATCGCCAGGTCGAAGCCTTCGTCCGCGAAGTCGATGTTGCGGTTGCTCAGATGCGTGTCGACCTGCACCTCCGGATAGCGCTCGCGAAACGCCGGCAAGAGCGGCAGCACGCGATAGTGCCCGTAGGGCGTGGGCATGCTGATGCGCAGCACGCCAGCCGGCGTGGTCTGCTCGCCCGTGACTTCGCGCTCGGCGTCCACGAGTTGCGAGAGCGCCTGGCGGCACTGTTCGAAGTAACGCCGCCCCGCATCGGTCAGGCGGATCTGGCGCGTCGTGCGCACGAACAGGCGCACGCCGAGCCGCTCTTCGAGCCGCGCCACGGATCGGCTCACCGCGGCGGGCGTGACGCTCGCAGCATTGGCCGCCAGCGTGAAGCTGCCCAGCTCCGCCGCCTGGCAGAACAGTTCAATGCTGCCCAGCAGCAAATCGTCGAATTTGCGTTGCATGCCCGTTTTCTCCTGATTGCTTCTGTTCGCGCCTGATCTTTTAGTTCTATTCTGAAGGGTCCCACATGAAGCGAGTACTCGTCACCACTCGAGGAGAACATCGTGTCCGTCGAACAAAAACTTGCCGATCTGGATCTCTTCGCTGCCGTGCTCGGCGAGAAGGCCGGGCACGCGCGCTCCGCGTTCTCGCATCCGCAACTGCCCGTCAATTTGCCCATCGAACTCGTCGTGATCGCGCAGATTCTGCCGGCCTGAACCCGTCTTTTCCGCCACGTAAAGGAACATCGGCACGCGCATCCATCGCGCGTGCCGATGTTCTCGTTTGCGTTGATTAAATACCGCTCAAGCCCACACCGACTGCAACCGTGCGATGCTCTCGCGCGTCTCACGCTCCAGCTGCGCCACCAGTTCCGCCGCCGGCAACGCGCGCGCGAGCGGCGCGGCCTGGCCCGCCCACTGCGCGCCGTAGCCGAATTCGCCCCTGGCCTTCGCAGCCGCGATCAGCGCCTTGCCCGCGTCGTACGTGATCGGATAAGACGGAATGCGCGGCGCCTTCGGGTCCTCGCCAAGCGCAGTGAAGCGGTTGACGATGCTGCGCGCAAGGCGCCCCGAGATCGCCGAAGTGAACGTGGTATGGCGCGCGGCGTCGCCGAGCAGGGCGGCGCGATAGCCTTCGTCGGCGGCACTCTCCGGGCAGGCCACGAAAGCCGTGCCCAGTTGCGCCGCCTGCGCGCCCAGCGCGAGCACGGCCGCAATGCCCGCGCCGTCCATGATGCCGCCCGCCGCGATCACGGGCACGTCGAATTCGCTCACCAGCAGGCGAGTGAGCGCAAACGTGCCGAGGCCATCGTCGCGGGCATTCTGATCGAACACGCCGCGATGGCCACCGGCCTCCACGCCCTGCGCGACGATCGCATCCGCGCCCGCCTCCACCGCCGCAGCCGCTTCGTCGAGATTCGTTGCGCTCGCAAACAAACGGATGCCGGCGTGCTTGAGTTCGGCAATCACTGCATCGGACGGCAGGCCGAAATGGAAGCTCACCACCGCCGGCTTCTCTTCCAGCAGCATGGCCTGCATGGCCTTGTCCACGACAAAGCTCGTATAGATCTCCGAGAGCGATTGCGGCGGCGTTGCGCCGTATTGCTCGAACACCGGCGCGAGCCAGTCGAGCCACGCGCGCTCCACGGCCGCGTCGGGCGTGGCCGGGCGATGGCAGAACACGTTGATGTTGAACGGCTTGGCCGTCAGCTCGCGTGTCTGGTGGATCGCGCGGCGCGCGTTCTCCGCGCTCATCGCGGCCACGCCCAGCGAGCCCAGCGCGCCTGCATTCGACACGGCGGCGGCCAGCGCCGGCGTGGTGGTGCCCGCCATGGGCGCCTGAATGATCGGCTTCTGAATGCCGAGCGAGCGCAGCAACGCCCGTTGATCCACTTGAGTGCTCATGTTGCGTTCCCTCCGGATGCGTTCCAGTTTCAAGCGTGAGCGCGGCGCTGCGCCCAGTGCGCGAGTCCACCGCATGCGACCAGCAGCGCGCCGGTCACGAAGAACACGGCGTGCAGACCAAAGTGAACGCCGATCACGCCGCCGATCACCGGCCCCACCACCTGGCCGCTGAATTGCGCCGATTGCAGATAGCCGAGCATGCGGCCCGTCTTGCTTTCGTCTACCGATTGCCGCGCGAGCTTGCCGATGGAAGGCAAAAGTCCCGCGAGCGTCATGCCCATCACCACGCGCAGGCCCGCGAGCTGCCACCAGTGTGTGACGAACGCTTGCGGCACCATCGCGAGCCCCGTGAGCACGAGGCAGGCGACAATCACGCGCCAGCTCCCGAAGCGGTCGGCCAGTGCACCCAGGCGCGCCGCCGTGAGCATGCTGCCAAGCGCCGAGCATGCCATGACCACGCCCGCCACGCGCGCGAGATGCGCCGCGCCCACGCCCAGACTGCCGATATACACCGTGATGACAGGTTCGATCGACATGTTGGCGAGCAGCACCATCATCGCCGTTACGAGCAGCGCGGCCACGACCGCATAGTCGGGACGGCGCGCGTCGCTGCCCGAACCCGTCGCCCTATTGCTTGCGTGGGATTTCGCGTCGCTTTCAGGATGAAACTCTTCCTTCACCACGAAGATGGTCAAGAGCGCCGCCAGCGCGATCATCGCGCCGCCGGCGAAAAAGGTGCCGCGAATGCCGATCCAGCCAGGCAGCATGCCGCCCACCAGCGGCCCGACGAGATTGCCCGCGAGCGCGCCGGTGGAAAGAATGCCGAGCGCCCAGCCCGCGCGCTCGCGCGGCGCCTGGGTGCCGACCATCACGGTGGAAGCCGACGCATAGCCCCCCACGAGACCGGCGATCAGACGCAGCGCGACGAGCTCGTACACATTGTGCGCCACGCCGATCAACGACATCACTACGGCCATGCCGATGGCCGCGCGCACGAGCATGGGCTTGCGGCCATAGCGGTCGGCGAGGCGCCCCCAGACGGGCGCAGTGAGCGCCGTGCCGAGGAAGGTCGCGCCGAATGCCACGCCCGACCACTGGATCACGGCGGACTGCGAGGTCACGCCGAGCTGCCGCACGTAGAGCGGCAGGAACGGCAGCAGCATGCTGAGGCTCACGAGCGTGGTGAACGAGCCGATTACGCACACGACGAGATTGCGCCGCCAGTACTGCGCATTGCGCTCCGAGTAGCCGCGCGGCTGCGGCTTTGTCTGCCGGAGCGCAGCCGCGGGAGAAGAAACGGTCGTATTCACCTGGCCCTCAACGCGGAGAAGAGATCGACAAAGAGCGCAAGCACGAGCGCTGCGGCGCCGATGGCGAACAACACGAGGTAATTGCCGCCGCTCGACGAGAACACGAACGACAGGCCGTAGGCGGCAACCGCCTGCATCACGGCGAAGCTCGTCGTGGCGCGGCTCCACGCGCCCTTCACGGCGGATGGATGGTGCGCGAGCAGCTCGTTCACGCGGCCGAGCACCAGCGGCACGATGCCGGGCGTGAATGCGCCCACCAGCACCGCCGAGACCATGAGCCCCGCCGGGCCGAAGATGCCAAGCGCCGGAATCGCGACCGCCACGGCCTGCACCAGATACGCGGCGCGCAGCGCCGGACCGAAGCCCGCGCGGTCGGCGAGATGCCCCGCCGCGAGCGGGCCGACGATCGCACCAATGCCATACAGCACCCAGAATTCGGCGCCCGCATCCACGCCGCGGCCCAGCCCGCGCGCCACATAATCCACGAGGAAGATCATGTGCGGCACGAGCCCCACGGCATTCAGCCCATATTCGGCATAGAGCGCACGCAGCTTCGCGCGAGGGTAAGCCTTGGCGTGTTCGAAGCGCGAAGGCGCGTGAGCGTGCGCCGGCGCGCCGTGCTCGGGCCAGCCGTTCCACGCCACGGCCGTGAGCAGCAGCGAGACCACGGCGAGTCCGAGCCACGTGGCCGTCAGGCCCTGGCGCAACAGAATCGGAACGATCGTGCCCGAAGCGGCAATGCCGAGCCCGATGCCCGTGAAGATGCCGCCGCTCGCGAAGCCGCGGCGCGCCGCCGGCACGTGCGCGAGGATCGTGGGTGCGGCGAGCACCATCAGCGCGCCGCCCGAAAGGCCCGAGGCGAAGCGCCAAACGAAAAACCAGAGGAAGGAGACGGGCACCGCGCAGGCGACGAAGGCGAGGGTCGCGAGCAGCATCATCGCGCGCAGCACAGTGGCTGGCCTGGCGGCGCGGACCATCGCGCCCGCGAGCAGCGCACCGGCCAGATAGCCGCCCAGGTTTGCGGCGCCGAGGTAGGCGGCCGTCGAGGCGGGGAACCAGTGCGCGCCGATGATGGCGGGCAACAACGGCGTATAGGCAAAACGCGCGAGCCCAATGCCGATGAGGCTCGCGCTGGCCCCGGCGAGCGTGCCCCGCCAGACGTTGTAGGTCGCACGCGCGGACGGATTCGAGACGGCTTGATGCATTGCGACTCCCGGGAACGGATGCAATGAAGCACCCGCTGAACATGGGAGCCAGTCTAGGTTAGATCACGCGGCGAGAGAATCGATGCGGTACGGAAGTCATTCTTCCGCATCGCGAACGAATGGGCGAATTTCGCTCAATCGGCGTCGGTAATACGCCGGGCCTGCTCGAAGTACTCGCGCAGCCGGGGCGCGGCGAAATCGACGAAACTGCGCACCTTGGGCACCGAAAGGCGCCCGTGCGGCGTGACCAGATTCGCGGGCAGCGGCGCGTGCTCGCTGTCGCGCAGCACGATCCTGAGCCGGCCCGCCTCGACCTCCTCGGCCACGTGATAGGAAAAGAGCCGCGTAACGCCATGCCCCGCCACGGCCGAAGCCCGCGCCGCGCGTATCGTATTCACGATGAAGCGCGGCGAGAACTGCACGACCTGGGGCAGCGCGGTCTGGCGCGCCGCCGGGAAGCTCCACGAGTCGAGCCCGAAATGCGTCATCGAAATGATCGGATGGCTCGCGAGATCGGCGGGCGCCTTGATGGCCGGATGCGTGGCGAGATAGTCGGGCGAGGCGACCACCACGCGCCGCACGTCGCCCACCGGAATGGCGACGAGCGTCGAATCCTGCAGATGCGCAATGCGCAACGCCACGTCGATGCCCTCGTCGATCAGGCTCGCGGGCCGGTCGAGCAGGTGCAGACGAATCGACACCTCGGGGTTGCGCTCGATGAACTCCTCGATCATCGGGCGCAGCACCTCTTCGCCCACGGCCACCGCCGCCGTTACGCCCAGCAGCCCGCGCGGCGCGGAACGCTCGTCGGCGGCAAGCAGGTCGGCTTCTTCGAGATCGGCGAGAATCCGCCGGCACGCCAGCGCATAACGCTCGCCCGCCTCGCTCAGGCGGATCGTGCGTGTGGTGCGGTACAGGAGCGGCGTGCCGGTGTGCTCCTCGAGGAACGCAATGGCCCGGCTCACCGCCGCGGGCGAGCGGCCCAGCCGGCGGCCCGCGCCCGCGAGACTCCCCTCGTCGAGCGTGGCGACGAAAACCTTCATGGCGTCGATTCTGTCCATTGCGCGTTTTGGCTGGTGGTCGCGTTGCTCTGTGAATTCCGCGTCGATCTTAGCGGATTACGCGCAGGCGTTAAAATCGGCGCTTCCACTTTTGCGGCAAACGATCACTCATGAAGTGCCTCACCCTCTCGCCAATCCTCGCTGCCCTCGCTGCCATGGCGCTGGCCGCCACGCCCGCCCTTGCCCAAACGTCGTCGGGCGCTTCGAATTCGAAGCGCGACTGCGCAATCGGTTATGTGACGGGCGTTGCAGGCTCGGCGCCAAGCGTGCGCGACTATCTGGCCACGCCGGACCGCGACCGCATTCGCTACCTCAAGGACAACGAGATTCAATGCAAGATCGCCGACGACGACAGTCACGCGTCCGGCTGCACGGGCGTCACGCTATTGAAGAACGAGAAGGTGAGCGTGTACGACGATAGCGACCCTGCCACCACCGCTATCGTCGTGCGCGTCGAACTCGACCGCGGAACCTACCCGGTGATCATCGTCGCGCCCAAAAACGAGGTGAAGTGCGACGAGTGAGCGGCACGCAGTTGGTCGGGGAGTTAGCGCGAGCGACACTCGCACGCCGCGATTTCCGCCTCGGGCACGCCCGCCATTCGCGCGGCATCGACAATCTGCGACCAGCTCGTCGCATCCACGGGAATGCCCTGCGCCTCGCGCTTACGCCGCGTCGCGTCCTCGCGCTCGCCGGGCAGCAGGATCTCATCGACACCCGCCGCGCGCCGCGTAGCCTTTAGCCATTCGACGAACGCGAGCGCTTCGTGCTCGCGCGAGGGCGCGTCGAACGCCGCTGGATCGACGATCACCGACGTCATGCAATTGACGATCGCGTGTGTGGAGACGATGGTTTGCTCGCGCGTGGTGAAGCCGCCCGAGAGCGCGCCCGCCAGAATCTCGCACATCGCGGCGAGCCCCGAACCCTTGTGGCCCGCCACCGCGCCTCCGAACGCGCGCAGCGCGCCGTGCTGGGTATCGCTGAACAGCGCGCCCGGATCGCGCGTGGGGCGGCCGTCGCTGTCGATCAGCGCATCGGCGGGCACATCCACGCCTTTGTTGTAGGCCACGCGCACTTTCCCCGCGGCAATCGCGCTCGTCGCGAAGTCGAGCACCAGCGGCGAGCGGCCCTCGAGCGGAAACGCCGCGCAAAACGGATTGGTGCCGAAGCGCCTGTCGATGCCGCCGAACGGCGCGACGAGCGGATCGCCCGCGACATTGACGAAGTGGAACGACACGAGCCCGGCGCGCGCGCATTGCTCCGCCCAGTGCCCGATCCGTCCAATGTGATGGGCATTGCGCAGGCCGAGCGCACACACGCCGAGCGACTTCGCGCGCTCGATGCCGTGCTCCATCGCCTCAAACGCCGTGACTTGCCCGAAGCCGCGCGCGGCTTCGATCGTGAGCACCGCACCCGCGTCGCGCACGACCTGCGCGTGCGCGTTCAGTTTGAGCTCGCCTTCGCGGCACGACAGCATATAGCGTGGAATCATGCCCACGCCGTGCGAGTCGTGCCCGGCGAGATTAGCCTCGACGAGATGATCGGCAACCAGCGCCGCCTCGCGCGCCTCGCTGCCGGCCGCGCGCCAGATGGCGACGACGAAGGCGTGCAGCGCGCGAGCCTCGATAACGACTTCCGAACCTTTTGCAGCAGTGGCATTCGACATGTAGGTGACCCTGTGTGTGGCAGCGGAGTAAAAGGCGGCGCTTACGTGCTTACGCGCGCGGCGCGTAAGCCGGTTCGTCGACGCCGCTGGCCTCGGGTGCCTGGAGCGGCTCGACACGTCCGACAATCACAAGATAGCTCACTGCGCCAAGCACGCAAAACCCGCCGGCGACAACGAGCGGAATGGTGAACGAGCCGCGTGTGAGCTGCAGCATCACGCCTGTAAACGTCGTAAGCGCGATGCCTGCAAGATTCGACGCAAAGTTCTGAATGCCCGCCAGCGAGGCGACGTGCCGCGGCGTGGGCGCGACATCGGCAGGCAGCGACCAGATGCTGGCCGCCGCAGCCGCGAGGCTCCCATAGGCAATCGCGAATAACGCGAGCATTACATAGACATCCTGAACAACGCTGGTGAGCGTGATCACAGACGAAAGCAGCATGCCGCCGACAATGCAAGTCTTGCGTGCGGCAGTCAGGCTCCAGCCGCGCTTCACGAGCGTATCGGAAAGCCAGCCACCCAGCCAGCCGCCAGGTATCGAGGCAATGGCGGGCAAGGTACCGAGCGTGCCAAGCGACTTGAGCGAGAAACCGCGCGCCTCCACGAGATAGCTCGGAAACCACGTTATGAAGAAGTAAATGACGAAGTTCAGGCAGAAGAAGCCCAGCATCATGCCCCACACGGTGCGGTAGCGGAACAACCCGCTCCAGCGTATCGAGGCGGCAGCCGGCACGGGGGCGCGCGGCTGATCGAGTGCGGCCCGCGCCTCAGGTTCCCGATACATCACGACCCAGCCCAGGATCCACACGAGCCCGAGCGCGCCGGTAATCACAAACGACGCTCTCCAGCCCCACGCTGCCATGATCGCGACGACGAGCGGCAGCGAGAGTGCGGAGCCCACGCGCGAGCCGCTGTCGAATATGCTCGTGGCGAGCGCGCGTTCTTCGCGCGAGAACCACTGGCTAACGAGCTTCGCGCAGGACGGATACGCCCCCGCCTCGCCAGCGCCCAGCATAAGCCGGCAGCCGAACATCGCCGCGAAGCCGCCCGCTACCGCGGTGGCCGCGGTGAACACCGACCACCAGCCCACGGCGAACGGCAACGCGATGCGCGCGCCGGCCCGGTCGACGAACCAGCCATACGGCAGTTGCATCACGGCGTAAGTCCAGAAGAAGCCGCTGAGCAGCAACCCCATGGCGGCAGGACCAATGCCGAGGTCCTTCATGATGTGCGGCGCCGCGACCGCGAGATTGGCGCGGTCGATGTAGTTGACCGCAATCGCCAGAAAACAGAAGAAAATGACCAGCCAGCGCGATTTTTCCTTCATGGAAAGCACTCCTTCTGAATGTGGCGTCGTCTCTGCGTCGAGTGGCGCCTGTTCGAATCGCTCCCGCTCTACATGACCGCCCCCAAATGCCAGGGCACGAATTCGTTCTGGCCATAGCCGTGCAGCTCGCTCTTCGTGCGCTGCCCGGAGGCCGTCGCGAGCATCAACTCGAAGATCGCAGCGCCTGCCTCCTCTACGCTTTGCTCGCCGTCCAGAATGCGGCCGCAGTTCAGGTCGATGTCTTCTTCCTGGCGTCGCCACAGCGCGCTGTTCGTGCCGAGCTTGAGCGACGGCGAAGGCGCGCAGCCGTAGGCGGAGCCGCGGCCCGTCGTGAAGCAGATCAGGTTGGCGCCGCCCGCCACCTGTCCTGTGGCGGACACAGGGTCGTAGCCAGGGGTATCCATGAACACGAGCCCCTGCGCGCGCACGGGCTGCGCATACTCGTAGGTTTCGACGAGCCGCGTCGTGCCGCCTTTCGCCACCGCGCCGAGCGACTTTTCGAGAATGGTCGTGAGGCCGCCCGCCTTGTTGCCGGCAGAAGGGTTGTTGTTCATGTTGGCTTCCATGCGCGCGCAATACGCTTCCCACCAGCGGATGCGCGCCACCAGTTTTTCGCCGACTTCGCGCGACACCGCGCGCCGTGTGAGCAGATGCTCGGCGCCGTAGATTTCGGGCGTTTCGGAGAGGATCGCCGTGCCGCCGTGCGTGACGAGCCTGTCCACGGCCGCGCCGAGCGCGGGGTTCGCGGAAATGCCGGAGTAGCCGTCCGACCCGCCGCACTGCAAGCCGACCATGAGATGACGCGCATCGACAGGCTCGCGCGTCACGCGATTCGCTTCGGCCAGCAGCGCACGCACCTGTTCGATCCCCGCTGCAACCGTGCGCGCGGTGCCGCCCGTCTGCTGAATCGTCATGGTCGAGAGGCGCGCGCCGCGCTCGAGCTGTTCGGCTTCCACGAGACCGTCGATCTGGTTCGTCTCGCAGCCGAGTCCGACGATCAGCACGGCATGGAAATTGGCGTGCCGCGCATAACCCGCGAGCGTGCGGCGCAACACCGTGATCGGTTCGCCCTCGGACGCCAGCGCACAGCCTTCGCCGTGTGTGAGCGCCACCACGCCATCCACGTTGGGGAACGCTTCCAGCGCTTCCGGGTGGATGTCGCGGCGGAAGTGATCCGCTATCGCGCGGGCGACAGTAGCCGAGCAGTTCACAGACGTCAGGATGCCTATGTAGTTACGTGTCGCGACGCGGCCATCCGCGCGCCGAATGCCAAGAAACGTGGCAGGTTGCGCAGCGGCGGCCGTTTCGTGTGCGTCCACGCCGAATGCGTAGTCGCGCTCGAAATCGCCCATCGAGAGATTCTGCGTATGCACGTGTTCGCCGCGACGGATCGGCCGGCTCGCAAAGCCGATGATCTGCCCGTAGCGGCGCACTGGTTCGCCTGGCTCGATATCGCGCAGCGCGACCTTGTGGCCAGGCGGAATCATGCCCGCGACCGTATGGTCGCCATAGAGTGTCGAGCCGGGCATCAACTGCCCGCGTGCGATGGCGACGTCATCGCCCCGATCGAGAAGAATGAGCGCGGCGGAGAGCGAGGCGGGGTCGAGCAGTGTCATAGCCGGTCTCCTTGGGAAGCGCCGCGCACGCCAACGTAAAGCGAGTACAGCGACGTGCTGGCTGCAATGAAAAGGCGATTGCGATTCGGGCCGCCGAACACGAGATTCGCGACCGTCTCCGGCACGAGGATCTTGCCGAGCAGCTTGCCGTCGGGCGCATAGCAGTGGATACCGTCGCCCGCGCTCGTCCAGACGTTGCCGTGCTCGTCTACACGCATACCGTCGGGCACACCCGGCGAAACCTCCGCGAATACCCGGCCGTTGTGCAACCCGCCTTGCGCGTCCACGTCGAATACGCGGATGTGATGCGGGCCGTTCTCGATATGCGACGCTCCCGAGTCGGCCACATAGAGCCGCAATTCATCGGGCGAGAATGCAAGCCCGTTGGGCTTCGTGAAGTCGTCGGCCACGCGCTGCACCGCGCCGGTATCGGGCGCCACGCGATACACATGGCATGCGCCGATCTCGCTCGGCGCGCGATAGCCCTCGTAGTCGCCGAGAATGCCGTAGTCGGGGTCGGTGAACCAGATCGAGCCGTCCGAATGCACGATCGCGTCGTTGGGCGAATTCAGCCGATGCCCCTCGTAGCGATCGGCAATGACGGTGATGCGCCCGTCGTGTTCCGTGCGCGTGACGCGGCGCGTGCCGTGCTCGCACGTCACGAGCCGGCATTCGCGGTCGAGCGTGTTGCCGTTGCTGAAATTCGAGTTCGCGCGGAACACGCCCGTGCCGATGCCGGGCACCCAGCGCATCATCCGGTTGTTGGGAATGTCGCTCCAGACAAGAAAGTCACCGGCGGGAAACCACACCGGTCCTTCCGCCCACATGCAGCCGCCCGCGAGCTTCTCGAACTGTGCGTTGGGCTGCAGCAGCATGCGAAAGCGCGCATCGTGGATTTCGTATTCGTGGGGATTCATCGTTCCGGCCTCGTACCGTCAGGGTCAGGTCACGGCGACGCGCGTGACCGATCGCTCACTGCCGCGCCGGGTTATTAAATACTAGTTGAATAGGCCTGTGAAGATTTTCTTCAAGCGCCTGGAATGTGGTTTACCCGCGTTTACCCGCGAGCCGGCGTGGCAATCAGGTTTTGTCGAACACCTGGTCCAGGTCGTAGACGAGCAGGAACACGCAGCCCGTGTCGCTATGAAATTCTGCGTCGACAGTCCCCCGCCCGGCGACACCGGCGTATCCCGCCGCTAGCCGACGGCCGTTTTGCACGGCCTCGCCCTCGAGTACATAGATGAACTCGGGGCCGGTATGGCGGTGCCCCGGAAACGTTGCGCCTGCAGCGAACCGGACCAGTTGCATCGCGCGGCCGTCTGCCTTGCCGAGGTTCTTGACCTCCACGCCGTGAGCGTAGCGGGAGGGCACCCATGCCATGCTCGCCGAATCGATGCAAGAAAAGCCGGGCGCGAGCGGCAGGTCGTTTGCCATGACGAGGCCCCTTGTGTGCGCTAGTGCGCGCTATTGCGCCTTCTCGGCGGCAGCAGCAAGCATGGCGTCGGCAATGCGAGACTCGCCGCTCGATTTGAGCGCTTCGCCCGCGCCGCGAATATCGCGCGCTTCCTTGTTCTGACTGAGCTTGCTCTTGCCGACAAGACGCGTGATTTCGATCTCCACGCCGACTATCGCCTTGACGAGCGTGTCCGTGTAGTCCCTGGGCGCGTCGGCCATCTTCCAGGGCCTGGGCTGCGTGGCTTCGTGCGTGCGCGTCAAGCGGCCAATCACGCCGCGCACGTAGCGCTCGTCGTCGAGAATCTTGATGCGCCCGTGAGCATGGACAACGACGTAATTCCAGGTCGGCACCTGCTTGTGCGCCTCGTGCTTGCTCGGATACCAGTTCGGCGAAATATACGCGTCGCCCGCGCGGAAGATTACGAGCACTTCGTCGCCGCTCGCCACGTCCTGCCAAACCGGGTTGGCCCGCGCGACGTGCGCGCGCAATACGCCCAACTTGCCTTCGCCCGCCGCGAGTTCAAAGGGAATGTGATTGGCGTCGAGCCCGCTTTTTCCCTGCGTGACCAGCGTGCCGAACGGATGTTGGGCAATGCAATCGTGCAGGACGTCCTTGCGGTTTTCGGCGAAATGGGCTGGTACGTACATGCGTTTGTCCCCGTTCGTAAGGTGATGGGTTAGCGTGGCCGACGCTGCCACAGACCCGAGTCTGCTCCAAAAGTGGTTTATTCTATAGATCCAGTTTATTTATATTTTAGTGAACCAGAATCATGCCGAGAACCGCGCAAGCCGCAGAGATGCCATCGTTCGGCACGCTGGACCGGGACGCCGGCAATCTCAGCCGCCAGGTGGCCGAGGCGCTGCGCGAAGCGGTGCGCAAAGGCGATCTGAGGCCCGCCGATGCGTTGCCTTCCACGCGCGCGCTCGCCGCTGCGCTCGAGGTGGCGCGCGGCACGGTTGTCGAGGCATACGAGCAGTTGATCGCCGAGGGCTTTCTTGAATCGAAAGCCGGAGCCGGTACCCGCGTGGCGCTTGCGCTGGCGGAGCCGCAGCCCGCGCGCGAGCCCCGCGTGGCTTCATGGCAGGCGGCGCAAACCGGGCTGCCGGAACGCGCCGAAGCATTCGCCAGGATCGGCCGCGAGTTCAAGCCGCTTCCTCCGGTGCCGTTTGCGATTTCGGTGCCAACGGGCATGACCGCGCCCGGCGACATCTGGCGCCGGCTCGGCAACCGCTTGCGCGCGCGGGGTCCGGCCTCGCCGACCGGCTATGCCGACCCGCAAGGCGCACTCGCGCTGCGCGAAGCGATTGCCGATTATGTGCGCAAGTCCAGATCGGTGCGCTGCGAAGCGGATCAGGTCATCGTGACGAGCGGCACCCAGCAGGGGCTCTTTCTCGCAAGCCAGGTGCTGCTGGGGCCGCGCGACCAGGCATGGGTCGAGAACCCGGCCTACCGTGGCGTGACCGCCATCCTCGAAAGCATGCCCTACCGCGACGCCATGGTCCGCGTGCCCGTGGACGCCGAAGGTCTCGACGTCGAGGCAGGCATTCGCATGGCGCCGAAGGCGCGCGTGGCGTTCGTCACGCCCTCGCATCAATATCCGCTCGGCATGCCGCTGAGCATGGCGCGGCGCGCGGCGTTGCTCGCGTGGGCGCGCGCGGTCCATGCGTGGGTTGTCGAAGATGACTACGACAGCGAGTTGCGCTACGAGGGCTATCCGTTTCCGGCGCTGCAGGGGCTCGCGCCGGATCGCGTGGTGTATCTCGGCACCTTCAGCAAGATCCTGTTTCCCTCACTGCGGCTTGGCTATGTCGTCGTGCCGCCCAATCTCGTGGATGCGTTCTGCGGCGCGCGCGTGCTCGTGGAGCGCCATCCGCCAACGGCCGATCAGCACGTTCTCGCCGCCTTCATGACCGAGGGGCACCTGGAGCGACACGTCCGCAAGGTTCGCAACGTCTATGCAGAGCAGCGGCTCAGCCTGATCGAAACGCTCGAAGCGCTTTTGCCCCGCGAGCTGGCGTGGATCGAGCCGGGTGACCAGGGCATGCATCTTGTGCTCTGGCTCGCCGCGAGACTGGACGATCACCAGATTGTGCGGCGCGCAGCGAACGAGGGTGTCGCCGTACGCGCAGCGTCGCCCATGTTCGCCGCGGGCACGGCGCGCCCAGGGCTCATCCTGGGCTTTGGCGGCTTTAGCAGCGCTCAAATGAAAGAGGCCGCGCATCGCCTCGCTGCCGTCATTGCCACGGTGGCGAAATGAAGCGAGGTTAAGCGCTTCGGGGTACTGGATATCGCTGCGACTTACCCAATTCGATCGCGAGGAAGTCGACAAACGCCCGAATGCGCGTGGAAAGCTGGTGCCGCTGCGCATACACGGCGTAGATATCCGCGCCCGGCGTTTCATACTCGGACAGCACGACCACGAGCCGCCCGTCCGCCAGATATTCGTTGATGTCCCATTCTGCGCGCATCAAAATGCCGTGCCCGTCCAGCGCCCACTTCACGGCAATTTCACCGTCGTTGGTCGTGAGATTGCCATTGATGCGGACTGCTTCCGATTTGCGTGCATTGCCGCGCTCGTTCGAAAGCCGCCACACGCCATAGGCTTCGTCGCCCTGGCGAATGCTGATGCAGTTGTGCTTCGCGAGGTCGTGCGGCGTGGCGGGCGTGCCCCGGCTCGCGAGATAGGCGGGCGAAGCGCAGAGCAAACGCCGGTTCGCCGCGAGACGCCGTGCGATCACACGCGTATCAGGCGGCTCGCCGAAGCGGATACAGACATCGTATGAATCTTCCGTGAGCGGCGGCGGCATGACCGAAAGCTGAAGCTGCACGGAAACCTGCGGATACTGCACGACGAAACGCGAAAGCGCCGGCCCGATATGACTGCGTCCAAAGCCGAGCGTCGCGTTCACGCGCAGCAACCCCTTGGGATGTTTCTTCGAGCCGCCCAGCAGCTCGCCCAGCTCGTCGATCTCGTCGAGAATGCGGCGCGCGTGCTCCAGGTACACCTCGCCTTCGGGCGTCAGCATCATGCGGCGGGTCGTGCGGTTCACCAGCGGCACTCCGGCGCGCTCCTCCATTTGCGCGAGCCGCTTGCTCACGGCGGCGGGCGTGAGGCCCAGCTCACGCGCGGCGGCGCTCAGGCTGCCCGAGGAGGCGAGCGTCGAGAAAAAGCCCAGATCGGCGGGTTGAACGGTGTCGGTCACGGTCGCCACTTGTGAATTCAAGTTAAGGATGCTTTGAGTCTAGCACCGGTTTTTGAACCGGGAGTTGGGTAAAGTGAACCCACACTTGCCACACTCCAAAGGAACGAGACATGAAGACCTATCGCATCGCAACCATTCCCGGCGACGGCATCGGCAAGGAAGTCGTGCCTGCGGGCAAAGAAGTGCTGGAAGCGCTTGCGAAAACCACGCAGCGTTTCGCGTTCGAATTCGAAAACTTCGACTGGGGCGCCGACTACTACCGCCAGCACGGCGTGATGATGCCGGCCGACGGGCTCGACGCCATCCGCAACAAGGACGCCATTCTGTTCGGCTCCGCGGGCGACCCCGACGTGCCCGACCACATCACGCTCTGGGGCCTGCGCCTGAAGATCTGCCAGGGGCTCGATCAGTACGCGAACGTGCGCCCCACGCGCATCCTGCCCGGCATCGACGCGCCTTTGAAGCGCTGCAAGCCCGAAGACCTGAACTGGGTGATCGTGCGCGAGAACTCCGAAGGCGAGTATTCGGGCGTAGGCGGCCGCGTGCACCAGGGTCATCCGCTCGAAACCGCAACCGATGTCTCGATCCTCACGCGCGCCGGTGTGGAACGCATCCTGCGCTTTGCGTTCCGACTCGCGCAGTCGCGCCCCCGCAAGCTGCTCACGGTCATTACCAAAAGCAACGCGCAACGCCATGCCATGGTGATGTGGGACGAGATCGCGCAGCAGATTTCGATGGAGTTCCCGGACGTGACGTGGGACAAGGAGCTGGTGGACGCCGCCACGGCGCGCATGGTCAACCGCCCTGCTTCGCTCGATACGATCGTCGCGACCAATCTGCACGCGGATATTCTCAGCGACCTCGCCGCCGCGCTCGCGGGTAGCCTGGGCATTGCGCCGACCGGCAACATCGACCCCGAGCGGCGTTATCCGTCGATGTTCGAGCCGATCCACGGTTCGGCCTTCGACATCATGGGCAAGGGGCTCGCCAATCCCATCGGCACGTTCTGGTCGGTCGTGATGCTGCTCGAGCACCTCGGTGAGACCGAAGCCGCCGCTCATGTGATGCAGGCCATCGAGACCGTGACCGCTAAACCCGCACTCCACACCGGCGACCTTGGCGGCAAGGCAACCACCGCGCAGGTCACGGCCGCGGTGTGCGAACTCGTCGAAAAGTCAGCCGTCGCTGCTTGAACGCTACCGCGCCGTAAAAGAAAAGCAGACACGGGGGCGTGACACAAAAAATACCCGCGCGCCCCCGCCAACCCTCCAAGGAGGAGACACGTGAATTCGGATACCGAAGCAATTGTCACGCGCAAACTCATGTGGCGCATCATCCCGTTCGTCATGCTGCTCTATTTCGTGAGCTTTCTCGACCGGGTGAACGTGGGTTTCGCGGCAATGACGATGAACAAGGCGATTGGCCTTTCGCCCACGGCGTTCGGCCTGGGCGGCGGCCTTTTCTTCATCGGCTACTTTCTGTTCGAAGTGCCTTCGAATCTCGTCTTGCACCGCGTGGGCGCGCGCATCTGGATCGCGCGCGTCATGGTCACATGGGGCATTGTCTCGGCGGCGTCCGCCTTCGTGACCGGCCCCACGAGTTTCTATGCGATGCGCTTTTTGCTCGGCGTGGCGGAAGCAGGCTTTTTCCCCGGCATCATCCTCTACCTGAGCCTCTGGTTCCCGACGAAGCAACGCGCAGCAGCCGCGGCATGGTTCATGGCGGCCGCGCCGATTTCGACGGCGCTCGGCTCCCCCATTTCGGGCGCGCTCATGCAATTGCCGCCCATGTTCGGGCTCGCCAACTGGCAGCTGCTTTACGTGATCGAAGCGGTTCCTGCCGTGCTGCTAGGTTTCGTGGTCCTGAAGGTTCTCACCGATGCGCCTTCGAAGGCGCGCTGGCTGAAGCCGCAAGAGCGCGACTGGCTCATGGCGAAGCTCGCCGATGAAGCGCGGGCGCGCGAAGGGCACGCAGGCCATACAGCAGGGGCGCTGAGCGCCCTGCGCGACCCGCGCGTGCTGGCGCTCGCGCTGATCTACTTCGGCACCTCCGCTGGCCTTTACACGCTGGGTCTGTGGGCGCCGCTCATCATCCGGCAATATGGCTTCAGCTCGCTCGAAACCGGGCTTCTGAACGCGATTCCGAGCATCGTGGCGGTCGTCGCCATGATTCTCTGGGCGCGGCACTCCGACCGCACGACAGAGCGCACCTGGCACGTCGTGATTCCCTGCGTGCTGGCATGCGTGGGCTTCATCTTCGCGGGGCAGGCCAGCACCGCGTTGATGATCGTGCTCGCGCTCGTGGTGGTCAATGTCGGCATCAGCGCCGCAAAGGCGCCGCTCTGGGCCATGCCCAGCATGTTTCTCTCGGGCGCGGGGGCCGCAGCGGGGATCGCCATGATCAATTCGATCGGCAATCTCGGCGGGTTCGTCGGGCCCGCCGTGATCGGGTGGCTGAAGACTCAGACCGGGAGCTATGCCGCGGGCTTGTATGTCGTTGGCGCGACGCTCGCGCTGTCCGCGGTCGTTACGTTGATGCTGAGCCGCAAGGCGAGCCAGCCGGTACTGGCGCAGGTGAGGCACGATCACTGAAGGGGCGGGCTCTCGCGCGGCTTGGTCGTCGCTCGGGCGGCTAGCAAACGCGGCATCGGCAGCGTCACGACGGAGCGCGGGAAGGCCGTCGTCACCACGATGGCGACGAGCCCCGGTCCAGCGCGCCTGGCGACGGCGAACCAGACGACACGCGCGTGCACCTGCGCCGGCCCGATCGCCGCCATGGTGACGATGACCGTTGCGCCCGCAACGGCACGCACTATGTGCGCTAGCGCACGGAGCAGGCCGCGCGGAGTCACTATGCTCGCCGGGTGCCCGAGAGACCCGGCGCGAGCCCTCACGTTCGTTTCGCCAAACGGTATCGCCAGTGCGTAACCAAGCCATCAAATATGCCTTGCTTCTCGCCTGCGGGTGCCCGCCAGTCTTCGACGCGCACGCAGCCGATGCTATTGGCATAGTCAAGACGATCAAGGGTACGGTGCATATCGAGCGTGCGAGTCAGCCGGTCGGCGTAGGTGTCGGCAGTGAGGTGTTCGCGAGCGACCGCGTCCTGACCGGCCCCGCCTCTTCCGTTGGCATCACCCTGCGCGACAACACGCTGCTGACCGAGGGCGCCAACTCCGTTCTCGATCTCAACACGTTCGCATTCAACACCACCACCTACGACGGCGCGCTCGACGTGAGCATCAAGCACGGCTCGCTCGCCGTGGTCGACGGCAAGCTCGCGAAGGCCAATCCGGAAGCCGTGCGCTACAGCACGCCCACCACCACGCTCGGCGTGCGCGGCACCGAGTTCATCATCGAGGTGGGAGGAAGCGGGGAGAACGATCATTGAAGACAAACAACGGAACACACTGGCTGCCGCGGTGCATGGCGCTCACGCTGTGTTTATGCCTCTGCGCGTGCAGCACGCCCGACAAGATCACGCTGCTGCCCAATCCGGACGGCAGCGTCGGCAACGTGATCGTACATAGCGGCGGCAAGACGCAGGTCATCGATAGGGCTTACACGCGCGCCGATGTGTCGAAAGGCGGCGCGATCGAGCAAACCGCCGACAACAAGGCCGCCGTGGAGGCACAGTACGCCGATCTGCTGGCGGCTGAGCCGCCTCGGCCCCGAACGTTCACGATCAACTTCGTTTTCGACTCCGCCACGCAGCTTGCGCCCGAGTCCGCGGCCACCGTTGCCGAGTTGAAAAAGGTATTGGCGACCTGGCCCGCGCCTCACCTCACGGTGGTCGGCCACACCGATATGGCGGGCTCCCAGGAGTTCAACGACCGACTTTCCACGCGTCGGGCGCAAAGCGTGGCGTCGTTTCTGGTCAAGTCCGGCATACCCGCGCAGCAGATCGAGGTTGCAGGCAGAGGCAAGCGCGAGCCGCTCGTCCATACCGCGGACGGCGTGCCCAACCAGGCAAACCGGCGCGCGGTCATCACCGTTCAGTAATCCGTATCGACACGCGGCGCTCTTCATCGATCCCATGTCACCATGAAACGCTACCGCAACTCGAGCATCGCCTTCGTCAGGCGCATGATGCGGGCGCGCAAAGGGCGCCCCTGGGCGCTCGCGGTGCTCGTGACGTTTCTGTTCATCAATCTGTGCGGCGAATGGCCCGGCGATGTTGCGCGGCCGGCCTTCCTCGACACGCTCGACAACGTGTTGCCCGACACCTTCGGCTCGGCGCGCCAGCTTCTTTTCGACCACTATCAGCGCCGTTTTCCACGCGTGCCGACCGCGCAGCCGGTGACCATCGTCGAGATCGACGACAAGACGCTCGAATCCTTCGGCCAATGGCCCTGGCCGCGCAACCGCCTCGCCGGGCTGGTCGATGCGATCGAGGCGAACAAACCGCTGGCGATCGGCCTGGACATCTACATGCCCGAGCCCGACCAAACGTCGCCTGGCAACGTGGCCGACAACCTGCCCGCCTCGCAGGCGGCGCTGGCCACCCAACTGCGAGCGCTGCCCAGCCACGAGCGCATTCTCGCGACGGCGTTGCGCGCATCGCCGTCGATCCTCGGCGCAGCGGCGTTCGATTACGCGACCTCCACGACGCGCACCGACATCCTGAGCGCGCCCGTGCTCGTGCACGGCTCGGACGCCCTCGCGAACGTTCACCGCTTCAATTACGTGCTCGCAAGCCTCCCCGAGTTGCAGGGCGCAGCCCACGGCCAGGCCATGCTCAACGTCGCACAGGAACAGGGCACGGTGCGGCGCATTCCGCTCGTGCTGGGTCTTGACGACAAACTCGTGCCAAGCCTGCCCATCGAAATGCTGCGGGTGGCCACCGGCTCGCCAGCCATCGAGGTGTTCGCAGGCCCCTGGGGCGTGCGAGCCGTCGGCGTGGCGGACGTGCGGGTGCCCACGCAATCCGACGGCGACATCTGGCTGCATTTCGCCTCCATTGCGCGCACGCAGCAGCGTTATGTTTCCGCACGCGACGTTTTGCAAGGTAAGGTCGATGCGAACCGCATCCGCAACAAGCTGGTTCTAGTCGGCCTCACCGGAACGGGCCTGACCGACATGCGCACGACTGCGTTAGGCGAGCTGGTGCCCGGCATCGAGATTCAGGCGCAGGTGATCGAAACGATTTTCGAGGGCAGATTCCTGCAGCGCCCGGACTGGCTGATCTGGTGTGAGACGGCTTTCATCCTCGCGCTCGGTCTGTTCTTCATCTGGTATGTGCCGCGCACCGATTCGCGGCTTGCCGTCTTCATGCGCACCGTGCCGAAGGCCTCCGCCATCATCGGCCTTACGCTTAACTTGTTGACGCTTTCGATCTGCTTCCTCGTATTCCGTTATTTCGGCTTCCTTGTCGATGCCGCATCGATCTTCATCATTCTTTCCGCGGTCATGGGCAGCTTCTTCACCATCTCCCTCATGGAGCCGGAAGCGCAAAACGCATCGAGCTCCGCCAAGGCGCCCGGAGCGGGCGCGTCGATCAACACTTAACGATTTCTTCAGTTGCCGTCCATGTTTTCGTTCACGAGGTGGGCGGATACTGCCGGCGTGTCGTTGCGTTCGTCGCGTTCCGCCGGAGCTTCCCGATGCGCCATCCCGCCCGTGCCTCAACGCATGCCCCGGCGCCAGTCAAGGCGGACCTGGCCTTCGTGCGCACATTCGCGCTGCTCGTCGCGCTACAGGGTGCCGGAGAATGGATCGCGTGGATCGCGCGCGTGCCTGTTCCCGGCCCGGTCATCGGCCTCGTGCTTCTGCTCTGTCTGCTCTCAGCGGCGCCTCGGGTCGAGCGCGACGTGGAAGGTCCGGCGCTCGGGTTGCTGAATCATCTTTCGCTTTTGTTTATCCCAGCCGGTGCAGGCGTGTTCGCGCTCGCTGGCGTGTTGAAAGGTCAACTATTTGCAATCGCTGTCGCCATCCTGGTGAGCACCGCGCTTTCGATCGCCGCCGGCGGACTCGTGACTTGCGCGCTGCTCGAAAGAAAATCGAAACAATCGATCCCCTCCGCGAAGGTCGAACAATAGGCGGCTTCGGCGGATTCGCGCCGGTATGCGCGAGGAGACCCACCATGCCTGAACATACGGCGCCTGCCTTCATCGGCGCGTGGCTCACGAGTTCGGATGTACCCGCCATCGCCGCGACTATCGGCGTCTATCTGCTTGCCTGCTGGATACACCGGCACTGCGGCCGCAATCCTTTGGCAAACCCTGTCGCGATCGCGGTCCTGCTGCTCACGGGTCTGCTGAAGTTGGGCGGCGTCCCCTACCAGGCCTATTTCGAGCACGCGCGCTTCATTCATTTTCTGCTTGGACCGGCGATCGTGGCGCTCGCCGTACCGCTCCATCGTCAACTGCACAAACTGCGCGAAGCTTTCGTTCCGCTGGTGTTCGGCCTGCTCGCCGGCAGCTGCGTGGCCGTCGTTTCGGCCGTGGCAATTGCCGTGATGTTCGGTTGCCCGCCCGCAACGGTCGCCTCGCTCGCGCCAAAGTCGGTCACCGCGGCCATTGGAATGCTGATCTCCGCCAAAGTGGGCGGCATGCCCGCGTTGACCGCCGCCATCGTGATCGCCACGGGCATTTTGGGCGCCGTCATGGGGACCTTCATCCTGGGCGTGCTCGGCATACGGCGCGACGACGCGCGCGGCTTCGCCATCGGCGTGGCGTCGCATGGCATCGGCACGGCCCGGGCTTTCCAGATCAGCGAGGAGGCGGGTGCGTTCGCCGGGCTCGGTATGGCGATGAACGGCACGATTTCCGCGCTCGTGCTGCCCTTCGTGCTTCCCATGGTGATTGCCCACGTCACCTGGTAACCTCAGTGCTACATTACGATCCTGATTGCCCGACAACAGGAAGTCATGCAAGGCACGGAGCGCGAATGACCCCATCGGAACGTATTGACCAGCTAATCGCGGGACTCACCGACTGGCGCCGCGACACCTTCGCCGCGATGCGCGAGGCCATTCTCGAAGCCGACCCGGCCATCGTCGAGGAATGGAAATACATGGGCAGCCCCGTGTGGTATCGGGACGGCATGATCGCCGTGGGCAATGCCCACAAGGGCAAGGTGAAGCTCACGTTCCTGTACGGCGCGAGCCTGCCCGACCCGAACAAGCTGTTCAACGCCGGGCTCGACGGCAACGCGCGACGCGCCATCGACTATCTCGAGGGTGACAAGGTCGACAAGCGCGCACTGATGGCGCTCATTCGCGCGGCAATCGAATTCAACCAGGGCAAAGCGAAGAAAAAAGCGCCTGCCAAATCGCGCGGCAGCACGCGCGCCAGCAAAACGGCCTGACGCGAGCGCAAGGCGCCTTCGCCTCAGGCGTCGGCTTCGCTAACTTCGCGAATGGGAATCACAGTGCGCCCGCCGCAATCGCGCAGCAGGTCGCGCAATTCATTGATGACGGGAAAAACTTCGTGATTCCAGTCGGCGCCCTGGTTGTCGTGCGCGGCCTGTTCGAGTTCCACGATGGTGCGGTCTTCCTTGAAGATGCGCTCCGTGAACCAGACCAGCAGCGGCCACGCTGCATCGAGCAGGAACGGCACGGCGGGCCTGCGGACCGAAAGGAGTCCGAATGTCCGGTTCGTGCGCTGCCGCGCGTCGAGCGGCACATAAACGATCCACAGGTCCATGAGGAGCGAGTCGTCGCTCGACCGTATTTTCAGCGTTTGATACGGATATTCCGTGCGGATCGTCATCACGCTCTGGTCGCTCGGGGCCGCGCGGTTCTTGCTCGCGCCGAACACGAGCGCCTCGCCCGCGGGCTGCTTGCCCGCCATGCGTACGAACGTGTAGTCCACTTCGATGAAGTTCTCGCCGCGCCGCCGGCCGAGCGAGCGCGCCCGCATCTGGCCCATCTGGCGGCGGTGCAGAAACTGGTGATTCATGTCCATCAGATTCTCGTGCATGAACGAGTAGTGGCACTTCACCTCCTGGCCGAAGCGGCGCGTCTTGTATGCCTTGTCCGTTACGGAATCCAGCACGGGCAGCGGAGTCTCTTCGGCGAGCGTGGCGTTGCCGGGAAAGACGAAGATCATGCCGTGCGCCTCGCGGCACGGATAGGCGCGCACGCCGTTGGGCAGGCGCTCCCTGCCCAGGTAAGGCACGTCCACGCATTGGCCCGAACAATCGTAGGTCCAGCCGTGGTAGCCGCAGCGAAGCGACTCGCCATCCACCACGCCCGCATGCAGCGGCACCTGGCGGTGGGCGCAGCGGTCTTCGAGCGCGTACGCCGCACCTGACGCGGTGCGAAAGAGCACGATGGGCTCGCCGGCGAAGTGCGTGCCCAGCGTCTTGCCAGGCTTGAGTTCGCGCGACCAGGCGAGCGGATACCAGTGATCGGGATGAATGGGCACTCGGCGCAGGTCGCGCGGTTCTTGCAAATGTGACTCGATCGTATAGCCGTCGGGGAAAGGCATTGCGCGCATGCGGAGAATCTCCTTGTCGAGTCCGTCGATATCGTCGCTAGCGCCGTTACCGTCGTTCTGGGAAACCAATGATTGGACGCAAGTCTCGTGCCCAATCATTCAACGCGAATGTAGCATGGGTGTCGATCAGTGTTTTGCCGGAAAGCACGCGATGATGGCGGCCTGAACCTTGACGATGGCGGCGTCGCGCAGCGAGCTGTTGCGCCACCCGAGTTCCACGGGATAGCGCGGCAGATCGATCGGACACGCGAGCAGTTTCAGGCCCGCCACGCGCGCGATCGCCTCGGCGGCGTGGCGCGGAATCGTGGCGACGCTGCGCGTGCCCTTGAGCAGAAAGGGCAACGCGGCGAAATGCGTCGTAGAGGCCACGACATTGCGCTTCAGGCCGCGCGCGGCGAGCCCTTCGTCGACGATCCCGACCACGCCGCCCGACGACACCAGGATGTGCCCTCTCGACACGTAGTCGCCGAGCGTCAAGCGCCGCGGCGTGCGCGCGGCGGCGTCCACGAGGCACGCATAGCTGCCCTCGCCGAGCACCCGATGGCTCAGCCCGCGCGAAGCGAAGCCGCCCGCCGCGACAGCGAGATCCATGTCCTGATTCGCGAGCGCATCGGCGACGATCTGACTGTGCGTCTGGCGAAAGATGATGCGCAGGCCCGGGGCGCTGGTTTCCAGCGTTTCGATGATGCGCCGGCCGAAAGCCACCTCGAAGTCGTCGGAAAGCCCGATAGAAACCGCCCGCCCATGAAACGTGGTGGCGTCGGGCGAGGCGATCGCGAGGCTATGGCGGCAACGGTCGAGCGCTTCGCTGATCACGGGCTTGAGCTCCTGCGCGCGCGAAGTCGGCGCAAGCCCGCGGCCGGTGCGCACGAACAGCGTGTCCGCATAGAGCGCGCGCAGACGCCTGAGCGCCGCGCTCACGGCCGACTGCGTCATGTCGAGGCGAATCGCAGCGCGGCTCGCGCCGCCCTCTTCGAACAGTGCCTCGAAGATCTTCAGCAGATTCAGGTCCACACCGGCGATATCAAACTGGTTCATATCACATAGTCTCGATATACGTTCTCGCGATTTTATCGCCGTGGAAAGATGTGAGCTGTCCAACGCCCTGGGAGCACGCCATCATGGCCAAGTCGAAAGTCGCCGCGCTGCAGATCGGTTCGTCCGCCGCCGGCAAAGCGCAAACGCTGGAACAGATTCTGTCGTTCGAAACGCAGATCCGCGCCTCGGGCGCGAAGCTCGTCGTCATGCCCGAGGCGTTACTCGGCGGTTACCCGAAGGGAGAAATATTCGGCACGCGCCTCGGCTACCGCTTGCCCGAAGGCCGCGAGGCATTCGCGCGCTACTACGAGAATGCGATCGACGTGCCCGGCGCGGAAACCGAAGCGCTCGCGGAGCTTTCGACGCGTTGCGGCGCGTCGCTCGTAATCGGCGTGATCGAGCGCGATGGCAGCACGCTCTTTTGCACCGCGCTGTTCTTCAATCCGGGCGAGGGGCTCGTGGCGAAGCATCGCAAGCTCATGCCAACCGGCACGGAGCGACTCATCTGGGGGCAGGGCGACGGCTCGACGCTGCCTACCGTTCGCACGGAATCAGGCGTCGCGGGCGCAGCAATCTGCTGGGAAAACCACATGCCGCTATTGCGCACGGCGATGTACGCGAAGGGCGTGCAGATCTGGTGCGCGCCGACCGTAGACGAGCGCGACATCTGGCAGTGCTCCATGCGCCATATCGCACACGAAGGACGATGCTTCGTGATCAGCGCGTGCCAGGTGCAGCCCTCGCCCGCGGCGCTCGGCGTCGAGGTGCCCGGGTGGGACGAGAACCGGCCGCTCATCAATGGCGGCAGCTTGATCGTCGGGCCGCTCGGCGACGTGCTGGCCGGCCCGCTGCGCGGTGAAGCCGGACTCATCGTCGCGGAGATCGACACCGACGAACTCACGCGCGCCCGCTACGATTTCGACGTGGTGGGCCATTATGCGCGGCCCGATGTGTTCGCGCTTTCGGTCGATGAACGGCGCAAGCGCACGGTCTCGTTCATCGTGGAGTAACGGCGCGACGTTGAAAGGCCCGCCGTCAAGCCGAATAAAGCCCTTCCGGCCCGTTACGCAGCGTGCGCGCCAGCAACTCCAGCCCTTCTCTCAGCGCCTCATGGCTGCGCGCGCCGCCCAGGCTCAAACGCACCGCGTGCGGCGCCGACCCGCGGCCGATCACGAAGCTGTCCGCCGTTTTCGCGAGCACGCCGGCCTGACGCAACGCCGCCGAAAATTCGGCGGCGCGCCAGGGCTCGGCGAGCGGCAGCCAGAGGTGCGGGCTCGCCGGATCGGTGCGATACGTCCAGTCCGCCAGTACCTCGGCGGCGATCGCATGGCGCGCGTCCACCTGTGCGCGCTGCTGCGCGACGAGCCGATCGACCTCGCCATCCACGATCCAGCGCGCCGCAATCTCCGCGGCGAGCGGCGAAGTCATCCAGCAGTCGCTGCGTATCACCGCGAGGATCTTGCCGACCCAGTCCTGCGGCGCCTGCACATAGCCAATGCGCAGGCCCGGCGCGACCGCCTTCGAAAGACTGCTGATGACGATGCCGTGCTCGGGCAGCCGTGCGGCGAGCGGCGTGGGCGGCGCATCGAGCAAGGCGGCGGGCACGAGGTCCTCGATCACGACGAGGTGATGGCGCACCGCGATCTCGGCGATCATCGTGCGGCGCGCTTCGGAGAGCGTCGCCGTGGTCGGGTTGTGCAGTGTCGGCACACAAAAGAGCGCGCGCGGCGCAAGCAGCCCGCACGCGCGCTCGAGCGCGGCGGGCACGATGCCTTCCTCGTCGATTTCGATGCCGACGAGATTCAACCGCAACTGCCGCGCGAGCGCGACGATGCCCGGATAGCTCAATGCCTCGGCGAAAATCGTGTCGCCTGGCCGCAGCACCGCGCGCAACACACAGGCAAGACCGTGCTGCGCGCCCTGCGTCACCAGTACTCGCTCGGCGGCCACCGTGCAGCCCATGCGCGCGAGCCAGCGCGCACCCGCTTCGCGGTGCGAGCGGCGGCCGCCTTCAGGCTGATAAAGCAGCAGTTCGCCAGCCAGCTGCTCGTCCGCGGCTAATTCGCGCAAGGTCTGGGTAAGCAGAAAAGCTTCGTCGGTCGGCATCGGCACGTTCTGGCCGAGATCGATCAGGCGCCCCGGCGCATGGACGCCCGGCGCACCCGGCGTGATCGCCGCGGCCCGCTCGCTGGACTCGGGCGCGGGGCGCGTACGGTCCTGTATGCGCGCCCCGTCGGCGTCGGGCTCGGCCACATAGGTGCCGTCGCCCACGCGCGCCACCACCAGCCCGCCGCGCTCCAGCTCCGCATAAGCGCGGCTCACCGTGCCGGTCGTGACGTTGAGCTTCTTCGCGAGCAGCCGGTGCGCGGGCAGTTTTTCGCCGGGCAGCATCTGGCCGCCGTGAATGGCCTGCGAATAGGCCTGGGCGATCGCCCGGTACTTGGGTTCGCTGCTGCGCGAGAGCGTGGGCATCCAGCCATTCATGGTTTTCCCGAATGAGAAAAGCACGCCGCGGCACGGCGCGACGGCTGCGTCATTATCGCGCCCAATTCGCGGAAATGAAGGCTGTCATTTACTTCAATTGACTTCATTGAGTGCACGAAATTGACCCTCTAGGATGCCATAACGCCTGACAAGGCCAAGGAGACAATGGCCCGCCCCACGGCGCGCTGCATGCGTATCTTCAGACGTAAGTTACGCAATGTTGCGCGCCCCGGGCGGCGCCCCACGCGCCATGACGAACCGCATCGCACGCATCACTGTAAGCCAGCACCGGCTGCCGCTCGACCCGCCGTTCCCCGCCTCGTGGGACAGCCGCCCGCGGCGCGCCTTCCCGGCGACGATCGTGCGCGTGGAAGACAACGAAGGCCGCGTGGGCATCGGCTCCGGCGACGCCATGTACGGCCTCGACGACTACCGCGACCTCTTCATCGGCGCCGACCCGCTCGACCTGCCACGGCACTCGGCGGTGCTCGAGAACCTCAGCTTCCACGCGGGACGTCTCTGGCCGCTCGACGTCGCGCTCTGGGACCTCGCCGGGAAAATTCGCGGCGAGCCGTGCTGGCAAATGGCCGGCGGCCGCTCGAAGCGGGTGCGGGCATATGCGTCCTCGGGCGTGCATCGAACGCTCGAAGGCATGGCGCAATGGGCCGAGCATGCCGTCGCACGTGGCTTTCCCGCGCTCAAGGTACGCTTCGGCCGCCCGACCCTCGCCGACGATCTCGCCGCGCTCGCCGCCGTGCGCGAAGCCGCGGGCGACAACATCGAACTGATGGTGGATTGCAACCAGGGTTGGCGCATGCCGTGGGACACCCAGGCGCCGTGGCGCGCCGACGAAGCGCTCGCCGTGATTCGCCAGATCGAGAAGCATCGCGTGTACTGGGTCGAGGAACCACTACATCGCGGCGACTACGCGGGCCACGCGCAGTTGCGCAAGCGAACGCCAGTGCGGATCGCGGGCGGCGAGATGACGCGCGACGCGCACGAATTCGCGGCGCTCCTCGCGCACGACTGCCTCGACGTTTATCAACCCGATGTCGTCTGCACGCTCGGCATGGAAGGCGCACGGCGGCTCGCGGCGCAAGTCGAGGCGCACGGCAAGGTATTCACACCGCATACGTGGGGCAACGGCATTGGCCTCGCGGCCAACCTGCATGTCGTGGCGGGCGCTGCGCACGCGCCGTTCGTCGAGTTTCCGTACGACCCGCCCGAGTGGACGCCTGCGCGGCGCGACTTCCCGATCAAGAACGTGATCGACATCGACGCGAGTGGCTGGATCGCGTTGAGCGACGCGCCTGGCCTTGGCATCGAACTCGACGAAGCCATGCTCGCCGCTACACGCGCACACGACAGCCGTTACGACTGAAGCCTCATTGGGCCGCAACATAAACGAGATGCCAGCCCGCATCTGAAGCATTCCGAAACATTTCAATAAAACGGAGACACGCAATGAAACGCCTGACCACCCTCTTGCGCGCGGCCTGCCTTGCAGCGCCGCTCGCCCTCGCCGCGTTGCCGGCGCACGCCGCAGGCAGCTGGTGCAGCGGAGGCAAACCCGTGCGCTTCGCGGGCATCACATGGGAAAGCGGCAACTTCACGAGCGAAGTGCTGCGCTACATCCTCAAGAACGGCTATAGCTGCCAAACCGACACCGTGCCCGGCAGCACGGCGGCCACCGAAACGGCGCTCTCGCGCAACGACCTGCAGGTCTGGGCCGAGCAGTGGACGGGCCGCTCGGAGATCATCGCGGGCGCGGTCAAGGCGGGCTCGGTCAAGCTCGTGGGCGACACACTGCCGGGCGGCACGAAGGAAGGCTGGTATGTGCCCGACTACGTGGTGCACGGCGACGCGAAGCGCGGCATCAAGGCAAGCGCGCCCGACCTTCAGTCCGTGAGCGATCTGCCGAAGTACAAGGGCCTGTTCGTGGACGACGAGGAACCGGATCGCGGCCGCTTCCTCAATTGCCCCTCGGGCTGGGACTGCGAACGCGTGAATACGCGCTTGCTCAAGCTGCTCAAGCTCGACGATACCTACACGAACTTCCGCCCTGGCACGGGCGCGGCGCTCGACGCGGCCATCTCATCGGCCTTCGCGCGCGGCAAGCCGATTCTCACCTACTACTGGGAGCCGGCTGCGCTGATGGCGAAGTACAAGTTCGTTCAGCTCAAGATGCCGCCGTTCAACGAAGCGTGCTGGAAGACGCTGCGCGAAGCCAACAGCGCGCAGCCATGCGCCTCGTCGTACCTGGTCTCGCAGTTGAAGATCGGCGTTTCGACGCCGTTCTATCAGGCCGAGCCCGACGTGATGGCCTTCTTCACGAAGGTGAGCTTCCCCATCGACTTCCTGAACACGACGATTCTCGACATGACCGAGCATAAGGTCGATGCACAGGACGAAGCGCTCAAGTTCCTCAAGCAGCACCCCGAAATGTGGAAGACCTGGGTGCCCGCGGATGTCGCGGAGAAGGTGCAGAAGTCGCTTGGCGCGTAAGCGCAACGCGCTGCAAGAAATAAACGATACCAACGAGAAACGCCGAGCCGCGCAACGCGGCTCCATGATAAGGAGACTTAAGTGAAAAAGAAGATCCTCGCGGCGCTGCCGCTCGCGCTCGCCGCAGCGGGCGCGCACGCGCAAAGCAGCGTGACGCTGTACGGCCTCATCGATCTCGGCATTGACTACGCCAGCAACGTGGCGAACGGGGCGAACGGCCAGCTCGTGCCGGGCACCGGCAGCAAGCTCGTGCAGATGCAAAGCGGCGTGCCCGCTGGCAGCCGCTGGGGCCTGCGCGGTTCCGAGGACCTGGGCGGCGGCTACTCCGCGATCTTCCGGCTCGAAAGCGGCTTCAACGCGGCGACGGGCGGCTTGGGCGGCGGCCTCGCGTTTTCGCGTAACGCCTATGTCGGCTTCAAGTCGGATCAATATGGCCAGGTGACCTTCGGCAAACAATGGGACGCCACCGTCGATCTGATCGAGCCGTATTCGCTCAACGGCAACTACGGCGGCTGGTATTTCGCACACCCGAACGACATGGACAACCTCGACAACGGGTTCCCTGTCAACAACGCCGTGAAATACGTGAGCCCGGTGCTCGCCGGCTTCCAGTTCGAAGGCCACTATTCGTTCGGCGGCCAGGCGGGCCAGTTCTCGAACAACGCCTCGTATAGCGCGGCAGCGGCCTATACGATCGGCTCCTTCAGCGCGGGCGTGGGCTACTTGCGTGTGAACGATCCGATCACGGCGGTGGCCGGTTATGGCAGCGGCGGCAGCTTCGTGAACTCCGTGTTCGGCGACGCGCTCGCGAACGCGCGCTACCAGGGCATCCTGTCCGCCGGGGCGTCGTATGTGATCGGCAGCCTCAAGCTGATGACGAACTACTCGAACGTGGACTTCGCCTCGGCCACCGGCAGCGGCGACCTCCACTTCCAGAACTTCGAAGTGGCCGGCACCTATGCCGTGACGCCCGCCTTCGCCGTGGGCGCGGGCTACACCTACACGGTGGGCCAGGACCACGCCACCGACAACTCGCCGAAGTATCACCAGGTCAACCTGATCGGCCAGTACGCGCTGTCCAAGCGCACATCGGTCTATGCGATGGGCGTGTACCAGCACGCGGCGGGCTCGGCGGAAAACGCGCAGATCACGGGCTTCAACCCCTCGGGCACCGACAACCAGGCCGTCGCCCGCGTGGGTATCACGCACGCGTTCTAACGTTTTTCACGCCGTCCTTATCACTGAAAACGCGCCGGCGCGATTGAATGTGCGCCGGCGCTCCTGCATCGCGAGGCTTGCATGCGCCGCCTACCCTCTTTATCGGCACTGCGTTCATTCGAGGAGGCGAGCCGCACGCTCAGCTTCACCAGGGCAGCGCAGAACCTGCACGTGACCCAGGGGGCGATCAGCCGCCAGATTCGCCTGCTCGAAGACTATCTCGGCACGCCGCTCTTCATGCGGCATCATCACCGGCTCGAAATCACGGCCGCGGGCAAGCGTCTGCTGCCTACGCTGCAAGCCGCGTTCGACAGCATCGCCCATACGCTCGACACGATCCGCGCCGATCCGTCGAACAGCCTGCTCAGTCTGAACGCCGCGCCCACGCTCGCCACGCGCTGGCTCACGCCGCGCCTGCGCGACTTCCAGGTGCGCCACCCCGATCTGCGCATCTCCATCACCAACGAATACGGGCCGCTGCACGGCACGGAGCGCAACGAAGATTGCCAGATCCGCTTCGGCATGGAACCGCTGCCGGGCGGCCAGAGCACGCTGCTCATGCGCGAGCGCCACGTGCTGGTCGGCTCGGCGCGCGAGTTCAGCCAACCCGCCGCCGATCAGAACGCGCTGCGCGAGATCCTCGCGCAGCATCCGTGGCTCTATATCCTCGATATCGACCGGCGCCTGCTGGTCTGGGAAGCGTGGCTCGAAGCCGCGGCGCTCGACGTGCAGATGGCGCCGCGCGGAGAACTGGAGTTCAGTACGCTCGATCAGGTCATCCACGCGGCAGTGGCCGGTCTTGGCATTGCCGTTGCCGACCGGCACATGATCGCGCCCGAGCTGGAGAACGGCACGCTCGTGCAACTGAGCGAGGTGGAAGTGGTGGGGCCTTCGGGATACTGGCTCGATGTGCGGCCCGAAGTGCAGGACACACTACGCGTGCGCAACTTCAGCAACTGGCTGGTCGAGCACCACAGCGAACAGGACAGCCAACAACGCTAGCGCGGTGCAAGACTGGCGTCGCGCACCCGCGCCAGCGCTATGGAGATCGTCAGTTGGGATCGATCGGCGGCCCCGGCGGACCCGAGTTCACCTGCCTCATCGTGGGCGCGGCACCAGCTCCCTGTGCCGCGATGGAGCGCGAGAGGATCTCCCGCGCTTCGCCGCTCGACGAATCGACGGTCAGTGCGTGCCCCGCGTTATGCCAGGCGCACACCCACCGCCCATCGCGCGCGCAAAGCCGCGCGTAGCCAAGCAACGAATCGCGCTGATCTTCGCGCGACGTCAATTCGGCCTGCATTTGCAGCGCAGTGCCGTTGCCAGGCTGTTCCGCGAGCGCGGAATTGATGGCGCTGCGCGCGGGCCCAAGGCTGTTCTTGTCGAGGCTCGCACGCGCGCTCGCCAGACTTCTCGCGACGTCGGCGTGCGCGTATGCGGCGGACTTCGCTGCGGCGACCTTCTCCGCGTTGGCCTTCTCTGCCTTGATCTTCGCTGCAGCGAGCGAGCGCTCTTCGGCACTGCTCTTTCGCGCAGCAACGCTCGGCGGCACGGGCGGCGCGACATGAGCCAGCACAGGCGGCGGCGCTGTATCAACGGGAGGCGGCTTCACGCTGGCGACCGGCGCAGGCAACTGCGCGACAGCTACCGCCGGCGCGCTGCGTACCGTGTGCAGCTTCGTGTCGTGCGCGGCCGATGTGGCCTTGGGTCCGAGGATCGCACCCTCCACGATCTGGGCGCCCAGGGTCGGCTCCCGCTCGGTTCGATGCGAAATCACGTATGCGGTCAGCAGGAACGCGATCGACACCACGCTGCCGATGGCATAGAAAGGCAACCACGAACGTTGCGCGGCGGGCGCTTCATCGCGGACCTCGTAATTGCTGTCGCGCGGCGCGCCACTGAAACTGAATGCCGAAGGGCTCCACTCCGCACGCGCATGGCGCGCGAAACCATCGTGCCATTCGGGCACGGCGGATTCGCTTGCCGGCGACATGCGCGGGCCAGAGGAAGGTTGCTTCGCGCCGCACTGAGGGCAAATCATCAGTGGCGCATTAAAACCGGTCCCGCAGTATGGACATCCCCACGGACCAGACTTGGCTCGGCCAGGTTCGTTGAACATTGCAGGCATGGAAGCTTTGACAGGATGGTTTCGGGTTTGCTACCGGCGGCTGGTGCGCGTCGCAGCGGAGGCAACCAGGCGGCACGGATTCGAAGTATTCGCTGTAGTCCCTACTGTATTTCGCGGATCGTTGGACGGTTGTAACAAATAGTCGTTTTGAATATGGGCTACTTCGCCGCGAAGTTCAACCGGCAGAATCGGCCAGATGGCGGATAGGGACAGGCGGGATTTCGACCCCCGCTGGGGGTTCTCCGGCCGTGCCATGATGGCTGCGCCGCGCAGGCAAACGGGCCCGGTTGATGCGTCCCCACGCCGTGACATCTTGATACAGAAATCGTGTGGCTGATTGTCGCCGATACGCCATGAGCGGGCGTTCGCCATGCTCGCGCGGGCTATCTGGCCTTCGATTTGCGTGCCAAATCGCGATTGCGATGCCGCGGTTTTTTTACGGGCTTTAGTGACGGGAGCCCGCGCCGCGCAGCCTCACGCCTTCAACGCATCCTTGTAGACCCGGCCATCCTTCATGATCAGGCTCAGGTTCTGATCGGGGTTGGCCAGCAGCGTCATGTCCTGGAGCGGGTCCCCCGCCACGATCAGCAGATCCGCGTACGCGCCCTCCTCCAGCACGCCAAGCTTGTGCGGATACGGATTGCGCTCGCCCGCCAGCGCGAGCAACTGCCCGTTCGTGCCAGTGGCCATGCGCAATGCGTCGGCATTCGAATACCAGCGCGTCATATGCCCGAGCATCGTGCCTTGCCGGGTGGCCAGCACCTGCGAAAAGATCAGATCCGTGCCGAACGCCACCTTGAGCCCATGCTTGCGGGCGAGCTTGTACATGTTGTCGGTCCCGGCTGTCACCTCAAGAAACTTCTCGCGGCTCGACGGCGCCAACGGCGCCACATCCTCTTCGCTGGTAAACGGTTGCGTGCTCAACCATGTGTCGTTCTTCGCCAGGATTTCAGCAGTCCGATCGTCGATGAGGTGTCCGTGCTCGACGCATTGCGCGCCGGCAGACACCGAACGCTTCACCGATTCCGGCGTGTAGGCGTGCACGGCCACATAAGTGCCCCAGTCGGACGCGGTTTCCACTGCGGCTTTCAGTTGCGGCTCGGTGAACGTGAGCATGTCGATCGGACTGCGCGGCGTGGAGACGCCGCCGCAACCCACGATTTTGATCTGCGTGGCGCCGAGCATGAACTGCTCGCGCACACGCAGGCGCACTTCGTCGGCCGAGTCGGCAATGGCGGCGGCGCCGGTTCGTTCGATCTCGCTGATCTGGCTGCTCGTGCGCGGCACGTCAGTCAGCAGACGAAAGTCCCCGTGGCCGCCCGTCGTGGTGATCATCGCGCCGCAGGGGTAAATGCGCGGGCCGCTCAGCATGCCCGCGTCGATGGCCTGCTTCAGGGCGAAGGCGGGACCGCCTACGTCGCGAATGGTCGTGAATCCGCGCAAGAGCGTGCGCTGGGCCTCCGCGCCCGCGGCCAGGTAGACGAAACTCAGGTCGGACTGGAGGATGGTCGCGATCGGAACCGCAGCGAGAAGCGAATGCCAGTGCATGTCGATGAGGCCCGGCATCATCACCTTGCCGCCGCAGTCGATCACGCGGCCGCCCGACGCGTTCTGCGCGTCAGGCGAGCCCCGACGGAGCTGCGAGATGCGGTTGCCATCGACGACGAGGTACATGCCGCCCTGCAGCGCCGCGGACTTGCCGTCGAACAGGCGAAAGTTCGTGAACGTCGTGGGCTGGGCGCCAGGCGCAGCACCAGGCTGCTGCGCGCTGCTGAACTCGGGCAGCACCGCGCTCAACAGGGATGCGCCCATGCCAACCAAAAAGCCGCGCCGGGCAAGATCGGCGCTGATGCGGCGACTGGCGAACTCCGCGAGCGCCTTGTCGCCCAGGCATGCGGAGACTGGGCCGATTGCATTGCCGCGGCGGTTGATTCTGGAAGCCATAGATCACCTGTGAAAGTAAGCCACGTATTTATTCCGCATGCCTGACCACATCGTCCTTCGTCAACAGCAGCGCCAGCGGCCGCGTGGAGCTGAACGCAGAGAAGATGATCGTGAGCGCCACGGTTCCCGGCACGGCGAGAAATGCGCCGGGAATGCCCCAGATCGCCGTCCAGGTGGCGAGGCTCATGAGGATGACCGCGGGGCTCAGGTTCAGCGACCCCGCCATCAACCACGGGTCGAGCACGTTGCCCATCACGAAGTTGATCGCCGAAAGCGCAATGAGCAACGTGATCGCCTCGTTCCACTGCCCGAATTGAAGCGCGGCGAGCAACGCGGGAAGCGCAACGGAAATGAGCGACCCCGCATACGGCACGAAGTTGAGCAGCACGATGAGAACGGCGAGGAGCGGCGCGAACTCCAGCCCGACCAGATGCATGCAGATCCAGCTGAGAATGCCGAGCACCACGCCAAGCAGCGCTTTCAACGCCAGATACGTGCCGATCTTCGCGTTGATGGCGTCGATAACGGGTTCCATGTCGGCCTTGCCGCGCATGACCGAAGAGAGCTTGCGGCGGAACCGCCCCATCTCGACCATGAAGAACGCTGTGTACAGCAGAACGACGAGCGTCGTTGCCATGAGCGAAGAGAGCGAGCCGAGGAGCGAGGTGAGCAGCGACTGTACGTTGACGGTCGCGAGCAGTTCGCGGCGGAAGGCCGTCCACGAAGCCTCGGTTTCCAGATGAAACAGCGCGGTGATTTTCGAGAGCAACGCGAGCAGCGTGGCCTCGTACTTCGGCGCCATGGCGAGCATGCGGTCAGTGTCGGTTAGCAGCAGTTCGGTCGCGAGCCACGCGGCCACGAGTATGAGCGCGGCAGCGCTCCAGTAGCGCACGCCCGCGCGAATGCGCTTGCCCACGTGGGGCACGCGGCGCAGGATTTCGGCGAGCCCGTAGATCACGTACGACGTAATGATCGCGAATGCGATCGGCACCAGCACCGGGCGCCCGATATACAGCACCCATCCCGTGATGACGGCGATGACGACCACACAGGTGAACGTGACGAGATCCTGTTTCATAGAGATGCTTTGGATGACGAACCACGTTGCGTTGATGAGACGTTTGCAAGCCACCAACGCCCCGCCGTGCTTATCCGGCCCTCAATAATGCGTCTTCGGGGCGCGATCGGCCGCCACTTCGCAAGACTAGCCGCTTTGAAGAAGACTTGCGCGCTAGCTGGCGAGGAATCCGAACAACCGCGCCCCCATTTTCGTTGCGCGCACATCGACTCGTCGAACGGTCAAAAGATCTCGCTTTCCTTTAAGTCACGTTTAAGCAGCAAAAAGTACCTTACGCGCACCTTCATCAACCTCTTCGAAGACCATAGCAATGAGTACCATCAAATATCGGCGCCGGGGCCTGATCGCCGGTGTAGCGGTGGCGCTTGCCGGCGCCTGGGTCGTCAGCCACGAGCACGCCAGCGCGGACGAAAGCGGCATCACGAAAACGACGTTGTCGACACCCGTGCCCAAGACAGACGACGTCAAGGGCACGGCGCCGAACTTCTCGACGATCGTCGCGCAGTACGGCCCGGCTGTGGTCCACGTCGAGGTCGTCAAGGAAAACCCGGACTCCGAAGACGGCCATTCGGGCGCCCTGGGATCGGGCTTCATCGTGAGCCAGGATGGCTACATCCTGACGAACAATCACGTCGTCGAGGGCGCGGACGACGTGACGGTCAAGCTCACCGACGGCCGCAAGTTCCCCGCGCGCGTGATCGGCACCGACAAGGCCGGCGACGTGGCCGTGCTGAAAATTGCCGGCACGGGGTTCCCCACGGTGAAGATCGGCAATCCGGCGAACAGCAAGGTGGGCGACTGGGTCGTCGCGATCGGCTCGCCTTACGGTCTCGACAACACCGTGACCTCGGGCATCATCAGCGCGAAGTCGCGCCAGCTCTCGGAAGATAGTCCGACGCACCTCATCCAGACCGACGTGCCTGTCAACCCGGGCAATTCGGGCGGCCCGCTCTTCAACCTGAACGGCGAAGTGATCGGCATCAATTCGATGATCTATTCGCGCACGGGCGGCTTCCAGGGCCTCTCGTTCGCGATTCCCATCGACGAAGCCATGCACATCAAGGATCAGATCGTGCAGGGCGGCGGCAACGGCAATGGCACCACGTTGGCCCGCAATGCGCACCCGCGACTCGGCGTAGCCGTGCGCGCGCTCACCAGCAACGAAGCGCAGCAAGTCGGCGTGGACGGCGGCGTGCTCGTCGTGAAAGCGGGCGGTCCGGCAAAGGCGGCTGGCATCAGCGCGGGCGACGTAATCATCGCGGTCAACGGCATCGAGGTGGACAACGTCGAGCAGTTGCAAAGCATGATCGCGCGCGCACGCAGCAATGTGTCGATCGTCGTTGCCCGCGACGGCGAGCAAATGACCGCGCAGGTCGAGCTCGCACCGCGCGCATAATCCCTGGCCGGGTCCGGGCCTGACCCACCGCGTGTCGATTGCGCGACGATCACGGCCCATGGCCCGCCAGGTAGTCGATACGCTCGACGATGTACCCGTAGAAGGGGTTCCACGAGAGCCGCGTGAGGAGCCCCGCACCCACGATCAGCGCCCCGGTTTCGCCGCGTACGGACTGAGCGCCCAGATGGATGCCCAGGTCGTCGTTGGGATCGGGGTTGCGGCCGTACAGCGAATCGGTCACCGGAAACGGCAGCGCCACGTGTGAAAGCGAATAGACATCGAGCGGATAGTCGAGCCCCGTGGGTTCGACTTTCGCCGTTGTCTCGTTCGGCGGCGTGCTCTCTTCGACCACTTGCGGCGAGGTCGCGGAGGCGTTGGTGAGCACGGTCAGGCGGTAACGCAGCGGCGGCACCGGCGAGATTCGGCGCAGCGCGTCACGCATCGAAGCGCGCAGCAGCGGACTCCATTGCGCCGTGCGGTTGATGTCGAACAACACGAGCTCGCTGCCGTTGGCAGGCAGTTGCGCATACAGCGAACTGACGATCGCGCTCGTGCTCACCGTGAAGTCGAGCACGGACTGGAATGTGAGCGTCGGCGGCAACGCCGCCAGTTTGCCGCTGCGCGCCGCGTCCGCCACTTCCTGCTGGATCTTGCGAGTGACCCGCCATGACTGGCGTGCGCCGTTCACCGGAAACGAGTTGTACTTGAACGGATTGAATTCCGGCACGATGTCGAGCCACGCGGCTTTCGCAAACGCAGGCAAGATCGCAGGCAATGCCGCGAGCCCCGCAAAGCGCGCGAAACGCGTAATGCCGATCATCGGCGAGAGCAGGATCAGGTGGTCCGCTTTCGGCAGGCTCGGGTCGTCCAGCGCTTCGAGCGAGTATTGCAGTGCGAGCGCGCCACCGTTCGAAAAGCCTACGATATGCAGCGGCGCAGGCGCCGGCACGAGGCGCCGCGCTTCACGCACGGCGAGGCGCGTGGCCGCCTCCCAGTCTTCCGCCGTCACTTCGGTCACCCCCGACGGCACGGTGCCGTGCCCCGGCAAGCGCACCGCCACCACGGCGAAGCCATCTTGCTGATAGCGCTCTGCGATGTGCCGCAGGCTATAGGGAGAATCGGTCAGTCCATGCACCATCACGGCCACGCCGCGCGGCGCGCCCTGGGGCATGAGTGTGTACGAGCGGTTCCAGTCGGTGCGAAAGTGCCCGGGATAAATCGGGCTGCCCGAGAAATAGCGATTGGCGGGAATGCGTTCGTCTGCCGGCAGCTTGTCGGTCACATTTTTCTTCACCGAGTCGAACAGGCGGTTCTCGTTCGCGATGTATTCCTCCCACGTCGCGTGATCGATTTCGTGCGCGTGCATGTCTTCCGGCACATACGTGTGCCACAAGCTCAACGGCGCCTTGCGCTGCGCATCGTAGAACCGCACGCCGGCAATGCACACGAACGCGATCAGCACGAAGAGGAAAAGCCGCTTGATCCAGCGAAGGACCCACGCTCTCGTCAAGAAATTCGCCATGTCCGGTCAATGCCTCGCGAACGGATGGCCAGCCCTTTCTCGCGCTAGCGCGGGAAAACCGGCCAAATGAGCGGTACCAGCATTACGGTGATCACGAGCGCCCCGAGGGCAGCCGGCGAGCCCACCTTGAAAAATTCCCGAAACCGATAGCCGCCAGCCGTGCTGACGAGCGCATTCACGGGTGTCGAGATCGGCGACATATAGGCCGCCGATGCGGCAATCGCCGTCGTCATCGCGAACGGAAACGGCGACGCATGCAGGTGCGCCGCCATCGCGAGCACCACGGGCGCCATCAGCACCGCCGTTGCCGTACCGGAAATCACGGTGCCGATCACGAGCGTCAGCAGGAAAACGGCGCCCAACAAGCCATGCGCACCCCAGTTGCCGGCCACGCGCAGCACGGCGTCGGCGGCAATGTCGATGCCGCCCGTGCGCTGCAGCGCGATGGAAAACGGCAGCATGCCCACGATCAGCACGAGGCTGCGCCAGTGAATCGCGCGATAAGCGCTGTCGAGGCTCACGCAACCGAACGCGCCCATGAGCAGACACCCGATCAGCCCCGCGAGCACGTTCGGCACGCGCGGTGTGAGCATCATCGCGATGACGAGCGCCATGATGGCGAGCGCGTGCAGCGCCTTGTGCGGCACCGGCACGTAGGCGTCGCTTTCGACCGGCATGGCGAGACACACGATATCGCGCTCCACCGACTGCATCGAGAAGATGTCGATCCACGGGCCCACCACCAGCAGCGTGTCCCCGACTTTCAGCCGCGTGGCCTGTAGATCCTGCTCCAGCGCGGCGTCGGCGCGGCGCAGGCCGACGACCGTCACGCCGTGCCGGCGCAACGCTGCGGAACTGCGCGCGACGTTGCCCACGAGCGACGAGTCCGGCGGCACGATGACTTCGGCCATGCCCACGTCGTGGGTCTGGTCGGTGAAGTATGCGCCCGACATGCGGCGCATTGCGAGCGCATAGCGTGCGCAAAACGCCTGCACGTCGAAACGTGCGGACTCCACGTCGAGCAGCAGCACATCGCCGGGCGCGATGCTGCTGTCCGCGGTCGCCGGCAGCACCGTTGCGCCCATGCGCGCGCGCCGCTCGATCGCAACGACGTGCGCCACGGGGTCGTCGTCGAGCCCGGTGTGCCCGAGCGTCTGCCCCACGAGCGGGGAATCCGCGCCGACCTCCAGGCGAAAGGCGCGCCCTTCGAGCGAATAGCGCGCGACCCAGTCGTTCAACGACGGGCGCGTGGTCGCCTCCGCGCCGCCCGTGCCGTTCAGAAAACGCCTTGCGTACAGCATCCAGCCGATGCTCGCGGCGAGAATCGGCACGCCCAGCGGCGTGATGGCGAAGAAACTGAAGGGCCGGTAGCCGCGATAGACGAGCGCGCTGTTGATGACCAGATTCGGCGTCGTGGCGACGAGCGTGAGCATGCCGCTCGTGAGCGCGGCCATGCTGACCGGCATGAGCATGCGCGCGCGCGACACGCCCGACTGGCGTGCAATGCGAATGACGATGGGAATGAAGATCGCGACGACGGCCGTCGAACTCATGACCGAGCCCATGACGCCGACAATGGCCATGATCAGCACGACGAGGCGGCGCTCGTTGGACCCGCCGCGCTCGATCAGGTAGTCGCCCACGCGCTGGGCGACGCCCGTGCGCGCAAGGCCGTCGCCGAGCACGAAGAGGGCCGCGATGAGAACGATGTTCGGGTCCGAGAATCCGGCCAGCGCCTCGTTGACGGTCACGATGCCCGAGAGCGATAGCGCGACGATCATGATGAGCGCCACTGCATCCGAGCGGGGGCGGCCGATCAGGAACATCGCGATCGCGCAGGCCAGGCAGGCAACGGTCATCAAAAGGTCGGTAGACATGATTTCGCTTTGCCTGCTCAACGGGCCGGGGAAACCACTGCTACCGCAAATAGTGCCGGATTTTGAAAACTTACGTTTCAGCGCGGCCGTGGGTCAAGCTCACGCGTCATGCCCGCGAGGCCGCTGTTTTGATGTCATGTTTGTGAACGTCGAGGCCTTTACGCGTCTAGCAGCGAAACGCGATTGCGCCCCTGGTGCTTGGCCCGGTACATGGCTTGATCGGCCTGGTCGAGCAGCGAGCGCGCCAGCGCTTCCGGACTCGCGGCGCCGGTGTTCATTTCGCTGTTCAGCCGATACGCCGCCACGCCAATCGACACGCTGAGCGCAATGCGCTCGCCCTCGTCGTCGAGCACTTCGAGCGCCTCGACCGCATGCCGGATGCGCTCCGCAACGGCCAGCGCGTCGGGCAGCTCGCACATCAGCAGCGCGACGAACTCTTCGCCACCGTAGCGCGACACCGTGTCCCCCACGCGCACCTGCTGCTTCAGGCAGGTGCCAATGGCACCCAGCGCGAGGTCGCCGGTTGCGTGGCCGTGCGTGTCGTTGATCTGCTTGAAATGATCGATGTCGATGAAGAGGCACGACATGGGCGCCGCGTGCGAACTCGCGCGCCGAATCTCGTGATGCAGGCGCTCGTCGAAATAGCGGCGGTTCGAAAGGCCCGTGAGCGGGTCGGTCACGCCGGTCTTGCGCAGATGCTCGCGGTGAGCGACGTTGTCGAGACTCGCCGCCGCAACGCGGCTGAAGCGCGCGAGCAGATCGGTGCCCATGCTAGCGTCGAAACGCGCGGGGTCATCGCTTGCGAGGCACAAATAGCCGAGCACCTGGGTGCGGTTCAGAAGCGGCAACACGATCGCGCTGCCGATAGCGGTCCGCGCGTCGAAGAAGGTCTCGCTCACCGCGGGCTCAAGATCGCTCAGTTCCTTCACGCGCCCAAGCCACGGCTGGTTTCCCGCACACAGGCGCGACAACGCGAGGCCGCCCTGGAGCCCGGATCGCAGGTTCGCTTCGAGGTCGGCGCGCCCGCACTCAGATTCGAGCAGGTCGCGCAACAACGGCGTGCGGACGTCGAGCCAGATGCCGGCTGAAGCCAGCCGGAACACCTCGGGCAGATAAACGAATATCCCATCGAGAAAGGCGCACCAGTCGTGCGCGCCGATCAGGCGCAGTTCCACGTCCTGGAACGACTTCGATGCGCGCTCGTTGCGCTGGACGGTTTCGATAAGCGCAGCAAGATCCAGTGAAGGCTGAGTCCCGGGATGTGTCACGATGCATCGAGAATATTCCGAAGCCTGCTATTACGGCAGCTTGGGGACAGACTTGAGCGTTGAACGACGACAACCGCACTCCGGCGGCCTTTTCGAGCGGCGGAGCGGCCGGAACGGCGCTGCCCATGGGGTCGGGGCAAAACAAAAGACCGCTGTCCGTGAGGGCAGCGGCCTTGCTTACTGTGACGGACGGCTGTTATTTGGCCGGAGACCCGGTAGACGGGGTCGCCAGCGTGTTGTTGCCACCATACGCGGGGGTGACCGACGTCGCGCTATTGTTCGTGCTCGAATTCGGCGACGCGGCGCTCATGCCGCTGTCCGAGTTGGTGGCGCCTGGCGTGCCGTAGCCGCTCGTTGCATTGGTATTGGCCGCGGCGGGCGACCCAACGCTCGGGGTTGCCAGCGTATTGTTGCTCTGTGCATACGCACCGCCAGACAGCATGAGTGCGGCGACGGCCGCGATCAATGTGGTGGTTGTCTTGCTCATGACTCGCTCCTCCTTTGATTGGACTGGAATTCCGGCACAAACGATCCACCCTAATTCTCATTGGGCGGTCGTTATATGCGGCTCACGACGATCAAAAATCGCGTAACTGTTCGCAGTGGTTCAAATTAAGCAAACCCCTGCCAGTTGATAACAAGTTTAGGAAAGCAATCGCGGATAATTAAGCGCATTGTGCGCAACGATTTATTTCGTTTTTTGACAATTACCCGTAATGGCGTAATGGATTTTGGTCTCGAATCCGGGGGCTGCGCGATTCGATATGCGGTTCGGCCGCTTGACCGGACATTGGCGAGAAGCCTCTTTTTTGGCGCCCTGATTGAAATCCAGCTCAACGATTTACACCGCATTTTGCGAGACTACGTTTCGCATCCATATTTCGGAAAATCCGTCGCCTTCATTGCGGCACACATAATCGCCTTGCGCTATTTTCGTTGCATGCGCATCGACGTCGTTGTTCATCTCTGCGTTGGCCCAGCAAGGGACTTAGCGCGGCGCGGCTGCCGAAAATTTTCACGTCCAGCGAACGATCCCCTTGCCCATCATTCCATATTTCGACTACTATGGAAACATGGAAACGAACCAGACCATCGCCGCTCTGGCGGCACTCGCGCATGAGTCCAGGCTCGCGATCTTTCGCGCCCTCGTTCAGGCAGGCCCTGAAGGCTTGCCCGCAGGCCAGATTGCCACCCTGCTCGACGTGCCCCCGTCGTCGCTCTCCTTCCATCTGAAAGAGCTGTCTCACGCGCAACTCGTCACGAGCCGTCAGGAAGGCCGGTTCGTTTTCTACTGCGCGAACTTCGCGACGATGAACGGCCTGCTGGCCTACCTCACCGAGAACTGCTGTGGCGGCAATCCCTGTTCGCCGGTATCAGTGTGTTCACCCTCCACGGAGAAGCAGTCATGAAGCGCTTTCACATTCACGTCGCCGTTGCGGATCTCGCATCGAGCATCCGCTTCTACTCGGCGTTGTTTGCCGCCGAACCGACTGTCGTGAAGAGCGACTACGCGAAGTGGATGCTCGAGGACCCGCGCGTCAATTTCGCGATCTCGCAACGCGGCGCCGCACCCGGCCTCGATCACCTGGGTGTGCAGGTCGAGAACGAAGCCGAGCTGGCCGAGATGCACGCGCGGCTGGAAAGCGCGGCATTGCCAGTCGATACGCAGATGGATACCGCATGCTGCTATGCGAAGTCGAACAAGTACTGGAGCGTCGATCCGCAGGGCATCGCATGGGAGTCGTATCACACGCTGAATGAAATTCCGGTGTTCGGCGAATCGCGCAATACGCAGAGCAGCGCACCGGCCTCCGAAGGTGCCGCGTGCTGCGCGCCGTCGTGGGGCAAGCCGGTCGGCATTCCGGTCAAGTCCTCGTCGTGCTGCTGAGTGCGGCGCACGATCCAGCGGGAAAGCCATGACGACCAACGTATTGATCCTGTGCACGCACAACTCCGCGCGCAGCGTGCTGGGCGAAGCCATGTTGAATCACCTCGCTTCCAAGGTCGGCAAGAACGTGCGCGGCTTCAGCGCGGGTAGTGCGCCGGGCGGCCGCCTGAATCCCTTCGCCGTCGAGTCGCTTACGCGCGCGGGTATCGACGTGAGCGGCTACCGCAGCAAGAGCTGGGATGAGTTCGCCGCCAGCCGTGCGCCTGTCATGCGCATTGTCATCACCGTCTGTGACAGTGCCGCCGCCGAGACTTGTCCTTATTGGCCGGGCAGTCCTGTCAAGGCCCACTGGGGCTACGCGGATCCTTCTGTTGCGCCCGGTGGCGATGAAGGCAAGCGCCTGGCGTTCGAACTCACCCGCCAGGCGATCGGTTATCGCATGCTGCAACTGCTTGCGCTGCCGCTCGACTCGATGAGCGACGAGGATCTCCAGCAAGCGCTCACAGCGATCTCCGAATCATGACCGCAGTCATCGGTCTCAAGCGCAAGGTACTCGCCGAACTGATCGGCACGGCCTTGCTGCTGGCGGTCGTCATTGGCTCCGGCATCATGGCGCAGCGGCTTGCGGGCGGCAATACGGCGATCGCGTTGCTCGCCAACACGCTGGCAACCGTGGGCGGACTGTATGTGCTGATTGAGGTGTTTGGGCCCTTGAGCGGTGCGCATTTCAATCCCGCCGTCAGCGCCGTCATGGTGCTGCGCGGCGAACTGCATGCTCAGGAATTGCTGCCGTACATCGCTGCGCAACTCGTCGGCGCGCTGCTGGGTGCATGGCTCGCGCACGCCATGTTCGATCTGCCCATCGTCGAGCTATCGAGCAAGGTGCGCACCGGTACCGGACAATGGATTGCCGAGGCCGTGGCGACTGCAGGTTTGCTCCTCGTGATCCTGCGCGCGCCGGGCGAACGCGCCTCGATCATGGTGGCTGCGTATATTGGCGCCGCATACTGGTTCACTTCATCGACATCGTTTGCGAACCCGGCCGCCGCGTTCGGACGCATGTTCAGCGACACTTTTGCAGGCATTGCGCCATCCAGCGTACCGGGCTTCGTCATTGCCCAACTGTTTGGCGCAGCGATGGGCCTCGCGCTGCATACGGCCTTCGAACCGCGCAAGCAACGCGTTGGCCACCCGAACCTGGTCGAGTCGTCTGGCGAACACGGCGACGTTCGCTAATGCGCGCATGCGGCGCAGCCGCCGCTTCGCAATATGAAGCCTTCAGGATGATCCCGGAGACCTGTCTCCGGGCGGCGGCGCTTGCGCCCGACTGGGCGCAAGCCCGTGGTGAGCGATGATCAGGACTCGTTCGGACGCAGCGTCAGCGCGTTCTTGACCGACGTGACGCCCTGCACGCCCTTGGCGACTTCGGCGGCGTGTTCGATCTGCGACTGCTCCGGCACCGAGCCCTGCAGGACCACGGCGCCGTCACGCGCACGCACGGTGATCCTGGCAACGTCGATCTTCTTGTCCTTGGCGAGAACCGAGCGGACCTTGCGGCTGAGCGCGCGGTTAGCGGCCTTGGCCTGCTTCGATTGCGCCTGCGACGGGCTGGCCTGTTGCTGGGCGGCGGCGGCCGCGCCGCTCGCCGCGTCGTCCTGCGCATAGGCGTGCAGAGACGCAGCCACGAGCGCCGTCGCTGCGGTCAGCTTGAATACTTGAATAGCCTTCATGCAATTTCTCCTGTTGTCACAGTCTTGTTGTGGGCCCACGGAAGGGCCGGTGCACTACACCATTCACGACTAGGCATTCGCGCGCCAAAAACAGCGCTCGACGCAATGCCGCATTGTGTTGCGACGTCGCGTCCATTCGCGCGAGCGCGCGGCAAATTATAAGAATGAAAGGTGCGGTACAGGGCGGGGAAAATGCGGCTGAATCATTAGCTTGATATCGATGCCATCATGAAGTAGGGGCACGGTATGTGGTCACGGGTTTGTGGTCACATCGCCCTCGAACCCAATTGGGTCAGTCAACTATCGATCGGCCTCGACGCGCTTTTTCGCGGCCGGGAGACAAACGGAGCGCATATCCAGTCGCGCGTGGGCGGAAAAAGATTGCCAGGCGTCGCATATTTGCGACGCCGATTAGCTGCTCCACGCGAGCTGGAACGCGACGCTCCATGCGTACCCGATCGCACGAGGCTCGTCGCCGCTGCTCGTCACGCTCGGCGCGGCGCTGTTTGCGCATGAAGCGATCGGCCCCGTGCACGGTCTCGGGATCACGATGATTTCGGGCGGCATCATCGCGATCGCGCTGCAGGGGCGTCACGTGTCGCGCGCGGGTGCGCAGGCCGGCGGCCTCGTGTCGATCGGGGCGTATGGCATCGTGATCTGGGCGCTGCAATCGGGCGCGATGGGCGCAATATCAGCGTTGCGCGAGACCAGCGTGGTGTTCGCGGTGCTGATCGGGCGGATGTTTTTGCGGGAAGCGGTAAGTGGAACGCGCTGGCTCGCCTGCGTGGTCGTCGCGGCCGGCGCGGTTTGTCTGGGGCTTTGACGCGGCCTCGCGCACGTCATTTGCTACCGGTGCGTCATCATGCAACTGAGCGCAAAGGAGCGCCCCATGCTTAAACATATCGAAACCGAACTGCTCGACATCGCCTATGACGAACAAGGCGATGCGAACGGATGGCCGGTAGTCCTGCTGCACGGCTTCCCCTATGACATCCACGCCTACGACGGCGTGACGCCACGCCTGATATCCAAGGGCGCCCGCGTCATCGTCCCCTACCTGCGGGGATACGGCCCAACGCGCTTTCTTTCGCCCACGACACTTCGCTCGGGCCAGCAAGCGGCACTTGGCGCGGACCTGCTGGCGCTGCTCGATGCCCTTGAGATCGAGCGGGCCATCCTCGGCGGATACGACTGGGGCGGCCGGGCGGCATGCATCGTGGCGGCGCTCTACCCGTCGAGAGCGCGGGCGCTGGTTTCCGTCAATGGCTACAACATCCAGGATATCGCCGCTGCCGCGCAGCCAGCCGACCCCGAAAAGGAACACCGCATGTGGTACCAGTACTACCTGCATGGCGAGCGCGGCCGGGCTGGCTTGACTGAAAAACGGCGCGCGTTCTGCCGTCTCTTGTGGTCGCTATGGTCGCCGACCTGGCGCTTCGACGACGACATCTACGCGCGCACGGCAGCGTCGTTCGACAATCCCGATTTCGTCGACGTGGTGGTCCACTCTTACCGTCACCGTTTTGGACTGGTCGAAGGCGATCCCCGGTTCGACGACATCGAGCGCCGCCTGGCCGCCACGCCGCCGATCACCGTGCCCACGATCACGCTCGACGGAGACGCCGACGGAGTCCAGCCGCCCGGGGCAAGAGAGACAAGCTCGAAGCGCTTCAGCGGACGCCATGAGAACCGCATCGTGCCGAATACTGGTCATAACCTTCCGCAGGAGGCGCCAGAAGCGTTCGCCGAAGCAGTTCTCGACATTAACGCGTGGGCAGGTTGATGCCGCATCATCCCGCTGAAAACAAACCGCCGCGCTCTCGCGCGGCGGCCTTCGCCAGAATCTGGCAAGCGTGGTAACGGCGCGGAAATTTAGCCGAGCCCGCCCATCATCAGGTACTTCGTTTCGAGGTACTCATCGAGCCCGTACTTCGAGCCTTCGCGCCCGAGCCCCGACTCCTTCACGCCGCCGAAAGGCGCGACCTCTGTCGAAATAATGCCCTCGTTGATGCCGACCATGCCGCTTTCCAGTGCGCCCGCCACGCGCCACACGCGGCCGATGTCGCGTGCGTAGAAGTACGCGGAGAGGCCGAAGTCGGTATCGTTCGCCGCCTGGATCGCTTCTTCTTCGGTCTCGAAGCGGAACACCGCAGCAACGGGGCCGAACGTCTCCTCGTGCGCGAGCATCATGCCGCCGTGCGCGCCCGTGATGACCGTGGGCTCGTAAAACGTGCCGCCCAGCGCATGCGCCTGGCCGCCGCACACAATGGCGCCGCCCTTCTCGAGCGCATCGCTCACGTGCGCCTCGACCTTGCGCAACGCCGCGCCGTTGATGAGCGGCCCTTGCGTGGCGCCCGGCTCCATGCCGCCCGACACGCGCAACGCGCTCACTGCCTTCACGAGTTTCTCGACAAACGCGTCGTGTACGCCGGCCTGCACGTAGAAGCGGTTCACGCACACGCAGGTCTGCCCCGTGTTGCGGAATTTCGAGGCCATCGCGCCTTCCACGGCGGCATCGAGATCGGCGTCGTCGAACACGATGAAGGGCGCGTTGCCGCCCAGTTCGAGCGAGACCTTCTTCACCGTGTCGGCGGCCGCGCGCATGAGCAGCTTGCCTATGCGCGTCGAACCCGTGAACGAGATCTTGCGCACGGCCTTCGAGGCCATGAGCGTGTCGCCAATCGCAGGGGCATCGCCCGAAACGACATTGAACACGCCGCGCGGAATACCCGCCTCGAGCGCCAGTTCGGCGAGCGCGAACGCCGAAAGCGGTGTCTCTTCCGAAGGCTTGAGCACCATCGTGCACCCCGCGGCGAGCGCGGGGCCGGCTTTGCGCGTGACCATCGCGAGCGGGAAATTCCACGGCGTGATCGCACCGACCACGCCCACGGGCTCCTTCGTCAGGACAATGCGCGCGTCCTTCTTCGGAGCAGGAATCACGTCGCCATAGGCGCGTCGCGCTTCCTCCGCGAACCACGTGAGAAAGCTCGCCGCGTACGCCACTTCGCCCAGCGCTTCTGCGTACGGCTTGCCTTGCTCGGCCGTCATGATGCGCGCGAGGTCTTCGCGATGCGCGTGCATCAGCTCGCCCCAGCGGCGCACCTTCGCGCTGCGCTCCGCCGCCGTGGCGTCGCGCCACGCAGGGAACGCGTGCGAGGCCGCCGCCACCGCCTGCAGCGCTTCGCGCGCACCGGCGCGGGCCACTTGCGCGAGCGGCGCGCCGGTGGCCGGGTCGATGACCGCGTAGGTCGCTTCGCTCGCCACCCATTCGCCGTCGATAAAGCTCGATGTGCGCCACAGGCGCGTTTGCTTGAGTCCGTCAATCGTCAAGCTCGTCATGCTGCGATCTCCAGGCGTCGTGCCGCGCGCGGCACGCGCGGAATGCGCGCGCTCACGTAATCGTTGATCACGTCGCACGGCGTATAGTTGCGCTCGAGTTCGTAAAGCTCGTCGGTGCTGAGTTGCGTGTCGAGCGCGGCGAGCGCGCTTTCGAACTGCGCGACGGTGTCCGCGCCCACGAGCATCGACGAGATGCCCGCGTGACCCAGCACCCAGGCCTGCGCGATCTGCGCGCACGACACGCCGCGCGCCGCCGCGACTTCGGCCACCGAACGCGCGATGTCGCGTGAGGCTTCATCGTCGTACATCTGCACAGTGAAGAAGTCGGTCTGGTTGCGCACCGACTTCGCGTCGCCGGAAAGAAGGCCGCGCGCGAGCGGACTGAACACCGACACGCCCACGCCCTGATCCTGGCAGAACGGAATCATCTCGCGCTCTTCCTCGCGATACGCACAGTTCAGCTGCAGTTGCATATTGATGGGTCGTGCGAAGTTATAACGCTCGCACGCCTGCAGAATCCTGGCGAACTGCCATGTGAACATCGTCGAAACGCCGATATAACGCGCCTTGCCCGCGCGCACGATGTCGTTGAGCGCATCCATCGTTTCTTCGACGGGCGTATTCACGTCGAAGTAGTGAAGCATGTAGACGTCGACGTAGTCGGTCTGCAGCCGGCGCAGCGACCCGTCAATGCCTTCCATGATGTGCTTGCGCGAATGGCCCTGGTTGTTCGCCCCATTGCCGATCGGATAACCGACCTTGGTCGTGAGCACGAGTTCGTCGCGCTGCGCAAGCCGCCGCACGATGCGCCCCACCACTTCCTCGCCCACGCCAGTCGAATAGAAGTCCGCGAGATCGATGAAATTCACGCCGGCTTCGAGCGCGCGGCGCACGATGGGCTCGCTCTGCTCTTCGTTGTAGATCCAGGGCTTCCACTCGGGCGTGCCCATGTTCATTGTGCCGAGGCACAGGCGCGACACCTTCAGGCCGGAGCGGCCAAGTTGCACGTATTGCATCGTAGTCACCTGTAACGATTGGCGCGGCTCAAGCCGCCTTGACCTTCGGCGTGTAGAACGGATTGCTGATCTGATCCTTGATCTTCGCAATGTCGTCGAGCCTGGGCAGGCCATTCATCGCGGCGCGAATGGCCGTCTTGCAGGCCACGTAATTGTTCTCATACACGGCGTCGAGGTCGTCGCACGACCAGTTCACCCAGTTCGCCGTGACGATGCACCATTCGTTCTCCGCTTGCGGCGGCAGCGTGCCGTCGAGCATCGCTTCCGTCACCGCCTTCGCGATGGCCGCTTGCGAGGCGCCCCACGTGGCGTTGCCGTGCAGGTCGCCGCGAATGTCGGCCTTGTTCACGTAGAGCGTGGCGGGCTTGACCGGCACGTTGGGCTGCGCGACCACCATGAACGGCACGTGGCCTTGCGAAGGCGACGACAAGCTGTTCGTGAACGCCTGCCCCACGGGGCCATTGCGCGGGCCGATCATGATGTTGATGTGGGCAGCGTTTACGCCTGGTCCAGCGAAACCTTCGCCGATATAGACTTGCAGGTCTTTCATGTTTGACTCCGTCTCCTGTGTCATGAGTTCGAATTTGGCCAGACGCATTCCAGCACACGCCGCACGCGCCCAAAAGCTATGAAATCTCATGGGGGCATGACGCGCAGTCATCGCTCTCGCAGGGGTCATTCGCGTGATGAAGGTGGCATGAGATCAGGTAATGCATCGATGACTATTCGTTGCTTCGCAACCCGAAATGCCACGGCTAGACTCTGGTCGGATTGATTCGAAAAGCTGCGGCCCCACGCTGGCCCGCGCATACAATTCCAATCACTGGAGACGACATGAGACATATCACGCTGGCAGGCGTGCGTATTGCCGCCGCCCTCGCGCTGACCTGCGCGGCCACGAGCAGCTTTGCCGCCCCCGGCTGGTGCCAGGCGGGTAAAACCGTGAAGCTCGCGCAAATCACCTGGGAAAGCGGCGCGCTGATGACCGAGATGGTGCGCACGGTGCTGGAGAAGGGTTACGGCTGCAAGACCGAAGTCGTGCCGGGCGCCACGGCCGCCACCGAAACGGCGCTCACGAAAGACGACCTGCAGGTGTGGGCCGAGCACTGGACGGGCCGCAGCCCGATCGTCGCGCGCGGCTTGAAGGACGGCAGCGTGAAGCTCGTGGGCGAATTGATTCCCGGCGGCGACAAGGAAGGCTGGTACGTCCCCGACTATGTGATTAACGGCGACGCAAAGCGCGGCATCAAGCCCATGGCGCCGCAGTTGCGCTCCGTCGCGCAACTGCCGCAGTACAAATCCCTCTTCACGGACGACGAAGAACCCGGTAAGGGCCGCTTCTACAACTGCCCCGCGGGCTGGGATTGCGAGCGCTTCAACAACCGCCTGCTCACGGCCTACAAGCTTGGCGACGACTACACGAACTTCCGCCCCGGCACCGGCGGCGCGCTCGACGCGGCGATCGCCTCGGCCTACGAGCGCGGCAAGCCCATTCTCTTCTACTACTGGCAGCCCGCCGGCCTGATGGCGAAATACCACTTCGTGCAACTGGAAGGCGCACCGTATTCCGACGCCTGCTGGGACACCATCGCCGATCCCAAGGGCACGCCGTGCGCTTCCGCGTTCAAGGTGTCGCATCTGAAGATCGCGGTCTCCACGCCGTTCTACGACGCCGAGCCGGACGCCGTCGCGTTCTTCGGCAAGGTGAGCTTGCCGCTCACGCTCGACGAACAACTGGTCCAGCAGATGCACGACAAGAAGCTCGACGCCTCCACGGTCGCGCGCACGTTCTTCGAGCAGCATCCGGAAATCTGGAAGCAATGGGTCACGCCGGAAGTCGCGGCGCGGGTGCAGGCTGGCCTGCGCACGTAAGCAACCACACCGGCCGCACAGCGGTACGCATCACATGACACACGCAGAATGAGGCTCACCATGGGATCTCCCTTTCTTCACCTCTCGATCGCCGACTGGGTCAACGATCAGGTCTCCGCGTTTGTGCAGCGCTACGGCGACGCGTTCCACAACTTCAGCGTGCTCATGCTGCGCGACCTGCTCGTGCCGCTCGAAGGCCTGCTGCGCGCCACGCCGCCCATCGTCGTGCTCGCCGCCGTGGGCCTGCTCGGCTGGCATGCCTCGCGGCGCATTGGCGTGGCACTGCTGTTCGTCGTGCTGCTCTGGCTGATCGGCTGCTTCGGGCTGTGGGACAAGCTCATGCAGACCTTCGCGCTGATGGTCGTCGCGACGCTCATCTCGGTGGTGCTCGGTGTGCCGCTCGGCATCCTGGCGGCTTCGAGCAGCGGGCTGCGCCGCGTGCTGCTGCCGGTGCTCGACGTCATGCAGACGCTGCCCAGCTTCGTGTACCTGATTCCGGTGCTCATGCTGTTCGGCCTCGGCAAGGTGCCCGCCATTCTCGCCACGGTCGTCTATGCGCTGCCGCCGCTCATTCGCCTGACCGACCTCGGCATCCGCCACGTGGATGCGGAAATCGTCGAAGCCGCGCGCGCCTTTGGCACCACGCGCATGCAATTGCTCTTTGGCGTCCAGCTGCCGCTCGCACGGCCAAGCATCATGGCCGGTATCAACCAGACCACGATGATGGCGCTTTCCATGGTCGTGATCGCCTCGATGATCGGCTCGCGCGGTCTTGGCGAAGACGTGCTCGCGGGCATTCAGACGCTCGACGTGGGCAAGGGCACCCAAGCGGGCGTCGCCATCGTGATTCTCGCAATCGTGATCGACCGCATCAGCCAGGGTTACGGCCAGGGCCGGCGCACACGCGGCCTCGCTCGCAAGTCGAAGCAGCCCTCGCGCATTCCGTTTCGCCGGGTTCGCGAACAGGAAAGCGAAAGCGCTGACGCGGCCAGTACCAGCGACCTGACGAGCCAGCCGGCCAAATAATGAACGCGAAGGCACAAGCGCCGGCACAATGGCGGAAGCCCGCCCGGCGCATCCAGCATACGCAATGAGCATGGAATGAGGTAACGATCATGAGCGGCATCGAAGTCAAGAACGTCTACAAGATCTTCGGCACGCGCGAAAGCAGCCAGCGCGTGCTCGAGCTGCTGCGCGGCGGCGCGGGCAAGGCCGAGGTTCTCGAGAAGACGCGCTGCAACGTAGGGCTCAACGACGTGAGCCTGTCGATCGGCTCGGGCCAGATCTTCGTGATCATGGGCCTTTCGGGCTCGGGCAAGTCCACTCTGGTGCGCCATTTCAACCGGCTCATCGAGCCGACCGTGGGCGAGATTCTCATCGACGGCAAGGACGTGCTCAAGCTCTCCGACAACGGCCTGCGCGAATTGCGGCGCTACGGCGTGAGCATGGTGTTCCAAAGCTTCGGACTCCTGCCTCACCAGACGGTGCTCACCAATGCCGCGTATGCCCTCGCCACGCGCGGCGAAAAGAAAGCGGCGGCGCACGCAAGCGCGCGCGAATGGCTCGGCAAGGTGGGCCTCTCGGGTTATGCGGACCACTATCCCGACGAGCTTTCGGGCGGCATGCGCCAGCGCGTGGGCCTCGCCCGCGCGCTCGCTGCGAACACCGACGTGCTGCTGATGGACGAAGCCTTCTCCGCGCTCGATCCGCTCATCCGCACCGAAATGCAGGACCAGCTGCTCGAACTCCAGGCCACGCTCAAAAAGACCATCGTATTCATCACGCACGACCTTGACGAGGCGCTGCGCATCGGCAACCAGATCGCGATTCTGCGCGACGGGCGCCTCATCCAGTGCGGCACGCCCGAAGATATCCTGCACCGCCCCGCCGACGACTACGTGCGGCGCTTCGTCGAGCGCCGCGCCGGAACGACGCACTAAGCCACCGTACATGCGGGCGCTCATCGGCCTGCTGGGCGGCTATACGATCCTCGTTTGCGGGAACAGCCTCCTCACGACGCTGATCTCGCTGCGCATGCTGCACGGCGAGCGCACCGCGCTCGACGTCGGCCTCGTGCAATCGTGCTATTACGTCGGCTTCATCGTGGGCGCGCTGGGGCTCGGGCCGATCGTCGGGCGCATCGGGCCGCAGCGCGCCTTCATCGGCTTTGGCGCGCTCGCCGCACTCGCGGCGCTCGGCTATCTCTCCTTCGATTCCCCTGACATTTGGGCCGTGCTGCGGCTCATCACCGGCTTCAGTATGGTCGGCGTGTTCACCTCGATCGAAAGCGGCGTGAACGGCGCCGTGCCGAACGAACGGCGCGGGCGTGCGTTCGCGTTGTATCTCGTGCTCACCTATCTCGGCGTGAGCGCCGGGCAATTCCTGCTGGGCGTGGGCGCACCCGGCGGCATTTTCGAGCATGCGCTCGTGAATGGCTTGTTCGTGACCGCGCTCATACCGGTGGCGTTGATCGGCGAGTGGCAACCGGCCGAAGCCGCGCTGCCCGCGCCTGCTGCCAAGGCGCCGCCTTCCGCGCTCGCCACGCCGAAACGCCCCACGCTGCTGCTCGACGGCCTGCGCGAACTGCACCGCGTCGCGCCGCGCAGCGTGCCGGCCTGCATCGGCGCGGGGCTGCTTTCCAGCGCGTTCTATGCGCTCACGCCGGTGTATCTTGCGCGCATCGGTTATCCCGCCAGCAGTATTTCGCGCGCCATGGGTGTCGTGCTGATCGGCGCCCTGCTTTCGCAATGGCCCGTGGGGCGGCTCTCCGACCGCCTCGGGCGGCGCGCCACGCTCGGCGTGATCTCGCTCGTCTCCGCGTGCGCGGCCGCGGCGCTCGCCGTCCTGCGCGCACCGGCTTTCGTCGATACGCTCCTTTTTCTCTACGTCGCGCTCACGTTCACGCTCTACGGCGTGATCGTCTCCGACGTGAACGACCGTGTCGATCAGGCGCGGCGCGTGCAGACGAGCGCGACGCTGCTGCTCGTCTTCTCGCTCGGCGGCGCGGCCGGTCCCACCGTCGCTTCGCTGTTCATGCGTCTGTTGGGGGCGGGCGGGCTCTATGTGTTCGCGCTCGTCGTCACGCTTGCGCTCGCCGCGCTGTCGCGCGCGCGAGGTGTCTGAATGGCGGTGCGGGCCGGTATACTGCGTCGTTTGCAGGAGGCGTCGTTTCGAGATGGCGCCTGGAGCGAGGAGACGACCTTGAAGCGAAAGATGCCGGCACTGAACGCCCTGAAGGCGTTCGAGGCGGCAGGCACGAGCGGCAGCTTCACCCGCGCCGCCGAGCAGCTGAACGTGACGCAGAGCGCCGTGAGCCGCCAGGTGCGCCAGCTCGAGGAACAGCTTGGCGAGGCGCTGCTCGAGCGCCATCACCACCGGCTCGAACTGACCGAAGCCGGGCGCGCGCTGCTGCGCACGCTCCAGCAGTCGTTCGACCGCATCGAATTGACGGTGCGCACGATCCAGCAGAAGAGCGACCTCAACCGCCTGCGCGTGAACGCGCCGCCCACCTTCGCGAGCCGCTGGCTCGTGCCGCGCCTCACGCATCTGCAGGCGCGCCATCCCGAACTCGAACTGAGCCTCACCACGCATCTGCAGGACAGTCTTGCCGATTCGACGGCGCTAGACTGCGCGATCCGCTTTGGCGATGGCGAATGGGAAGGCCTCGACAGCTCGCTGCTGATGCACGAATCGCACATCGCGGTGTGCGCGCCCGCGCTGCTCGCGCAAGGGCCCGTCGACCTCACGCAGCAAACCTTGCTGCACGTGCTCGCGGACGATAACCAGCGCTATCTCACATGGCGGCACTGGCTCGACGCGGCGCGCATCGAGGACGTGGACACGTCGGGCGGCTACGAATTCGACCTGCTCGATCATGCGATCCGCGCGGCTATCGAAGGGCTCGGCGTCACGATGGCCGACCGCCACATGATCGAGCACGAGCTGGCCCAGGGCCTGCTCGCGCCCGTGCGTGACATCCACGTGGACGGCCGCCAGTCATACTGGTTCGTGGTGCGGCCCGAACAGAAGGCTTCGAAGCCGCTCCAGCTTTTCCGGCAATGGCTTCAGGACGAAATTGCGGCCATGTGCTGACGGCCCTGCGCAACGGCCTTCGCGGCAATGGCCTGATCGGCGTCTTCCAGAATCAGATCCGCGCCCTTTTCCGCGACCATCATCGTCGGCGCGTTGGTGTTGCCCGATGTGATATTCGGGAAGATCGACGCATCCACCACGCGCAAGCCTTCGATGCCATGCACGCGCAGGCGCGCGTCCACCACCGCCGTGCGCGGGTCCGGCCCCATCGCGCAGGTGCCGCACAGGTGATAGATCGACCCGCTTTGCTCGCGGAAGAACTTGAGCATGCTCGCGTCGTCGGTCACTTCGCCGGCGGGCGTCACCTCGGCTTCGGTGATGTCCTGCAATGCGCGCGCCGTCATCAGCTTGCGCACGAGGTGGCTGCCTGAAATCGCCTCGTCGCGGTCCTTCTGCGTCGAAAGGTAGTTGCCACGAATTTTCGGCGCGTCTTCCACGTTCGACGAAGCGATCTCCACCGAACCGCGGCTCGTGGGCCGGCAAGGATTGAAGCAGACGAGAAAGCCCGAGTACGGCTCCGGCGTGAGCTGCGCCCGATTCGACTTCGGAATCCGATACGAAAGCGGATTGAAGTACACCTGCATGTTCGGGTGTGCCTCCTCCTGGCTCGTGCGGAAGAAACCGCCCGACTGGTTCACGCTCATCGAGAACGGACCCTTGCGCTGAAACACGTATTGCAGCCCGAACTTCAGCTTGCCAGTCCAACTGCTGAATGAATCGTTGAGCGTTTTCACGCGCGAACGATAGTAGAAGCTCACGCACAGATGGTCCTGCAGGTTCTGCCCGACAGCAGGCAGTTCGTGCACCACGTCGATGCCGTGCTTCGCGAGCAGCGCGCGCGGGCCCACGCCCGATAGCTGCAACAGCTTGGGCGAATCGACCGCGCCAGCCGCGACGATGACCTCGCGGCTCGCCTGGAACGTGCGCTTCACGCCCTGCTGCACGATCTCCACGCCCACGGCGCGTTGCTTCGCCTCGTCGAACAGCACACGCGTGGCACGCGCATGATGCTCGATCTTCAGGTTCGAGCGCTGCCCCGCACGATGCAGGTAGGCCACGCTGCTTGAATCGCGCTTGCCGTCGCGCGTATTCACATCGTAGATGCCCACGCCTTCGAGCCGCGCGCCGTTGAAGTCCTCGTTGCGCTCGTAACCGAGCTGCGTGCAGCCTTCCACAAAGGTGCGGCAAACCGGATGCGCGCCATCCTTCATCGGCGTGATGCGCACCGGGCCGTTCGCGCCATGCCAGGGGGTGTCGCCGAGCGGATGCGATTCGAGCTTGCGGAAGTACGGCAGCACTTCCTGGTACGACCAGCCCGCATTGCCCGCCGCGGCCCAGTCGTCGTAGTCGCGCGCGGCGCCGCGCACATAAATCATGGCGTTGATCGCGCCCGAGCCGCCCAGCACCTTGCCGCGCGGCGCGTAGATCTGCCGGCCGGCAAGCTCCGGCTCCGGCTCGCTGTAATACATCCAGTTGTACTGCTCGTTGTAGTACAGCTTGGCGAACCCGATAGGGATCTTGAACCAGAACGAATCGTCCGGTCCGCCCGCTTCGAGCAGCAGCACCGAATGGCGCCCGGAAGCGGAGAGCCGTTCCGCGAGAATGCAGCCCGCCGAACCGGCGCCAACGATGATGTAGTCGTAGTTCATCTGAGTGCTCCGGCAGATCAGCCGCGTGCGGGCGAGGTATCGCGCACGTCGGCGGGCTGGCTCGCCATCTGCAAATGCAGACGCTTGCCCGTATAAGGGGAGTGCGCGCGCACGACGTCCATGTCGAGTTCGACGCCCAAGCCCGGCGCCTTCGAGGGAATGATGTAACCGTCTTCCCACTGAATGGGCTGCTTGAGCACTTGTGCGTGGAAACCATCCCACGTCCCGATGCTTTCCTGAATCAGGAAGTTCGGCGTGCAGGCCGCGAGCTGAATGCTCGCCGCCGCGCCAATGGGCCCGTTGTAGAGATGTGGCGCGATCTGCGCGTAGTGCACTTCGGCGAGCGTCGCGATCTTCTTCGCTTCGAGCAGGCCGCCCACGCGCGCAACGTTCAGTTGCAGGATCGACGCACCGCCCGCCTGCAACAGCTTGTGGAATTCGTATTTGGTGGTGAGGCGTTCGCCCGTGGCAATGGGAATCGACGTGTGCTTCGCGACATTGGCGATGGCTTCTTCCTGGCCCGGCGGCACCGGCTCCTCGAACCAGAGCGGGTCGTATTTTTCGAGCCGCTTCGCGAGCCGGATGGCCGAAGAAGGCACCATCTGGCCATGCGTGCCGAACAGCAGATCGGCCTTGCTGCCCACCGCTTCACGCACCTTGCGGCAGAACGTTTCGCAACGGTCGAGCACTTCGAGCGAAAGCTGATGCCCCGAATAAGCCGTGTACGGACCCGCCGGGTCGAACTTGACCGCGGTGAAACCGCGCTTCACATTCTCGGCTGCGCATTCGGCGGCGAGATCGGGGTCGTCGTAGTCGTATTCGCCCTTCGCGTTCTTCGGGTACAGGTAGGTATACGAACGAAGCCGCTCGTTCACCATGCCCCCGAGCAGTTCGTACACGGGCTTGTCCGCCGCCTTCCCGATGATGTCCCAGCACGCCATTTCGAGGCCGCTCACGATGCCCATCATCGTGAGGTCCGGGCGCTGCGTGAAGCCGCTCGAGTATGCCTCGCGGAACAGGCGCTCGACGCGGTGCGGATCGTGGTCCAGCAGATAGCGCGTGAAGACGTCTTCGATCGCGGGCACCATCACATCGGGATGGAACGTCGCGGCGTAGATTTCGCCCACGCCTTCGATGCCGCAATCGGTTTTCAGCGTAACGAAGATCCAGTACATGCCGCCGAGGTGCGGAGGAGGCACCGCAACAACGTTCGTTTCAATTGCAACGACTTTCATGGTTCAGGCTGTTTCAGGCAGGTTTGGAGTGGGTCATGCGCTTGAGCACGAGCGCGGCGATACCGCCGAGCGTGCCAATGGCGGCGACATAGGCGAAATAGATCTGGTAGCCGAACATGCCCGCGTAGTGCTCAGTGATATAGCCGTTCACGAGCGGCAGGAAAATGTCCGACGAGTAGCCGACCAGCGAAACGAGACCGATGGCGAGGCCCGTTATGCGCATGGGAATCGCGCAGTAGTCGAGCAGCGTCCAGTAGAGGCCGCGAATCGCGTAGGTCATGAGGCCGATGAACAGCACCACCGCGCCGAGCAGCGCCATGTTGCGCAGCGCCGGCAGCAGGATCAGACCGATCAGGCCCGCGACGGCCAGGAACAGCGCCCAGATGAGCACGCGCAGGTTCGAAAGGCGGTCGCCGAGAAAGCCGCCGCCAATGCCGCCGATGGGACGCATCCAGAGCTTCGCGGTGGTGACCATGCCCGCCGCCACGACGCTCATGTGCATCTCGCCCTGCTGGAGATACGCGGAGAAGCTGTAAGTCGCCCAAAAGATCTGATAGCCGCAGAACACCACGGCCGCCATGAGCCAGAGCTGAGGAATCGAGGCGAGCGTCGCGAGATCGCGCCACAGCGAACCCTCTGCATGCGCCTCGACCGACTTGCTTTCGGCCTGTGCGGGCGCGGGATCCTTGAAGAAGCTCATCAACGCGCCGAGCGCGATACACGTGAAGGAATACAGAAAGATCACGTGACGCAGGCCCGCCGCTTCACCGCTTCCCGAGCCCGTTGCGGCGGCGAAAAGCGCGAGCGCGGCGGTGGCGAGCAGTGCTTCGACAAGTCCGCGTCCGCCGTCGAGCAGCCCGAAAAATCGGCCTTGTTCGTTCGCCGCCGCGATCATGCGCACGCGTTTGAGTACCGAGGCCCAGAACGTGAGGCCGGTCGTGACGCCCCAAAGGCAGAAGATCACGAGCAGCGCATGGAACGAGGGCGCGGTGGAGTACCAGAGGCCCAGCGCCCCGGTGCCGATGAGCGAGAAGCAGATCAACAGGCGCGGCGCGACGCGGTCGGCGAGCCAGCCGCTCGGCAGATACGAAACGAAGAACACGATGCCGAGCACCGAGTAGAGATAGCCGAGCTGAGCATTGTCGATATGCAGGACATCGAGCATCGTGGTCTGGTAGACCTGACGCAGATACAGCAGCGGATAGATACCGCCCGCAGCGAGCACGAGCAGCAGCAACTGCACGTAGCGCTGCATGGAGCCTGACGCGGCGGGCGTGAGCGATGAGGTTTCGGCGCGCGGCATCGCCTGCGCACTGGGCTTTCGGATGGACTTCTGCAAGATTGTCTCCTGTCGACGCCGGCGCGCGGGCGGTTGCCCGCGCGAGGCGTTTTTTCTTTATCTGCGGCGCCCGGTCGAGGGGCGCCGTTTCTGCGATTAATCAGTATCTCGAACGATCAGAACGGCATCACGACCAGGCGTGTTTGCGTGAATTCGAGCATGCCGTGCTTGCCGTCGTCGCCGCCGAGGCCCGAGCGCTTCCAGCCTGCGTGATAGCCCTGATACGGGTCCGCAGGCGTGCGGTTCACGTACAGTTCGCCAGCTTCGATCTCGTTCGCGACGCGCATGGTCGTGCGGTAGCGCTCCGTAAAGAGCACCGACGAAAGGCCGAACTGGTGATCGTTTGCCATGCGCAGCGCGTCGTCGAGCGTCTCGTACGAAAGCACCGGCAGCACCGGGCCGAAGATCTCCTCCTGCACGATCTCCATGTCCTGGCGGCAATGCGTCAGCAACGTAGGCGGATAGAAATGACCCTTGCCTTCGGGCACATAACCGCCCGTTTCGAGCTTCGCGCCTTCGGCTACCGCGCGCTCGACCATTGCGTGGATCGCCGCGCGCGCGCTTGCGCTCACGAGCGGACCCATGCGGGTTTCGTCTTCGGCGCGGTCGCCGAAGCGCACCGCGCTCATCTTCTCGCGCAGCAGCGCGACGAAGCGGTCATGCACCGAAGCGTGCACGTACACACGTTCGATCGCCGTGCAAAGCTGGCCGCAATGTGTGGTTTTCGAGCGCACGATGGCCGTTGCGGCCGCTTCGAGATCGGCGTCGTCTTCGATGATCACGGGCGTCTTGCCGCCCAGTTCCAGCGACGGCTTGGCGATGTTTTCCTTGCAGTAATCGAGCACCTTGCGGCCCGCGCTCACGCTGCCCGTGAGCGTGATCATGCCGACGTCCGCGTGCGTGCAGAGCACTGCGGCGGTGTCGTGGTCCATGGCCAGCACGTTGAAAATGCCGGCCGGCAGTTCCGCTTCCTGCGCTGCGCGCGCCACTTCGAACGCCGAGCACGGCGTGTTGTTGCTCGGCCGCACGACCACCGCATTACCCGTGATGAGCGCCGGCGCGACCTTGCGCAGCAGCGTGTACACCGGGAAGTTGAACGGAATCAGGCACGCAGTCACGCCGATCGGCTCGCGCATGAGAATGAGGTTTTCGTTCGCGCTATCGCTCGGAATCACCTCGCCTTCGATGCGGCGCGCCCACTGCGCGTGATAGCGCAGAATTTCGGCGGCATACTGCGCCTCGGCAGTGGCGTCGGCAACGCTCTTGCCCGACTCGGCGGCAAGCGCCGCGCCGATCTTCGGCGCGCGTGCCACGATCGCATCCGCAAAACGGTTCAGGATCGCGCCGCGTTCGGCGGCGGGCAACTTGCGCCAGGCGCGCTGCGCGGCCTTGGCGGCCACGACCGCGCGAACCGCGTCGGCGGCGCTCGCGGCGCTCACGTGGCCTATCGCGTCGCCGGTTGCGGGGTTATAGACAGCGATCTGCGACCCTTCGGCGCCGACGAACTGCCCATTGATGAAATTGAGGTCTGATCGCATGGATTGCTGCCGGTTTGGCGTTGCCGCCGCTTCATGAGAAAGCGCAGTATCCGTGCGGCATCGGGACGCGACAAACGATTAATTGTCGAGCGGAGCATGCGAAAAACGCATGCTCGCCGAATGAAGCGCGGGCGCGGCAGGCGCCAAAGCGCGTGACCATCCCACACCTTGCTTGTTATAATTCGATCACGCGGACGAAATAAATCTAACGTCTGGCGAGCCGCAATCGCTCCGCGCCAGACAACCCACTCCATGGCCAAAACCGACCGGCTGCGCGCCCTTGCCGACGCGCTCGCAAAACACAACGTCATGCATCTGCGCGATGCAGCCAGCGTGCTTGGTGTCTCCGAAATGACCGTGCGGCGCGACATCGCCGCGAATCCCGAGCGTTTCACGTATCTGGGCGGCTATATCGTGAGCGCGCAGGACGTCCCCAATACCGCCGGCTACTCGCTCGAACACGAAAAGGACCATTTCGCTCAGGCCAAGGCGCAAGCGTCCGCGCACGCGGCGCGGCTCATCGCGCAGAACGACACGGTATTCATCGACTGCGGCACGACGCTTGCCGCACTTGCGCGCCTCATCCCTTCTCAGCTGCAGATCACGGCGGTGTGCTATTCGCTCAACGTGGCCGAGATTCTGCGGCGCATGCCGAATGTGCGCATGATCTTGCTCGGGGGCGTGTATGTGCCGTCGTCGGACTCGTTTTCCGGCGAGGAGAGCCTTGAAACGCTGCGCCGCATGGGCATCAACAAGGCGTTTATTTCAGCGGGCGGCGTGGACGCCGCGCGCGGCGTAACGTGCTGGAACTTCCACGAAGTGGCGCTCAAGCAGGCCGCCATGGCCAGCGCCGTGGAAAGCCATCTCGTTGTGGACGCCAGCAAGTACGGAATCGTGAAGGCGTGGCGCTTTTCGCAGTTGGACGACTTCAATTCCGTCATCACCGAAAAAGGCCAGGTGCTACGCGGGCACGGCGCATAAGCGCCGGCCGGCCGCGAGGGCCGGCCGCCCTAAAAGCCTGCTGACTCAGCCGCGCCGGCGCAGCGCGAACAGCGTGCCGGCCACCAGAATGAACGCGCCGACAATCACCTTCTGCCAGGTGCTCGGCACGCCCACGAGAATGAGCACGTTGTTGATGAGCGTAACGAGCGCCACGCCGAGCAGCGTGCCCATGACCGTGCCGCTGCCGCCCGTAATGCGCGCGCCGCCCAGAATCACCGCCGCAATCACGTCGAGTTCCGAGCCCACCAGGTCGAACGGATTGGCAAGCCGGTTGTTCGCCACGTGCAAAATGCCTGCCACGCCGGCGAGAAACCCCGTATAGCCGAACACGAACAACCGGATCGCGCGCAAGTTGAAGCCAAGCCGCTCCGCGATCGCCGTGCTGCCGCCCATCGCGTAGACGCCGCGCCCCATCATCGTCCGATTGAGCAGCCACCACGTAAGAATCGCGCCTGCCACGAGTGCGATCGCGGAAACGGGCAGCACCGCGTTGAGCCCGTCGGCGGTCTTGTAGGCAATGAGCGGAATGCGGCCAAAGTGGTCCATGCTGTGCGGGATGTTCATGAAGAACGTCGTGCCCACGAAGGTGAGCAGCAGCCCGCGATAAAGGTACTGCGTGCCGATCGTCACGATCAGCGAAGGCGCCTGCAGCCGGTGCACGAGCATGCCGTTGATCACGCCGAGCACGATGCCGCCCAACGCGCCCGTCAGCAGAATGAGCGCGAACGGCGCATCGGGCCACCACGCGAACACGGCTTTCGTGATCGAGTACATCGTGAGCGCGCCAATCGCCGTGAACGAGACGTCGATGCCGCCCGATGCCAGCACGACGAGCGTGCCGAGCGCGAACAGCGACGTGATCGTTGCCGAGTGCAGCAGGTCGAACAGCGTGGCCCACTGGAAAAAGCGCGGGTTGATAGAAGCGACGATCACGCAGGTAATGACGATCAGCGTGGCCGTGAACCACTCGGGATTGCGGGCGAGCTTCGCGCGCCAGTTGAGCGGCACGCTCTGACGCGCGACTTCGACGGTGTTGGACGACGTGCTCATTGTCTGATTCATGCTCATGCGGTGTCCGGCAAAACGTTACGCGGAATTCAGGCTGCCTCTACAAGCAGCGCGCGGTACAGATCGGCCTCGGTCAGGCCGTCTGCGTGATGCTCTTCGGCGAGGCGGCCTTTACGCATCATCAGCACGCGATCGCAGTTCTGCAGCAGCTCGGGCAGGTCGTCGCTCACGAGCAGAATGCCGATGCCGCGCTGCGAGAGCCGCTGCATGATGCGATAGATGATGTCCTTCGAGCCGACGTCCACGCCCACGGTCGGCCCGTGCAGAATCAGCACGTGCGGGTCGATGGCGAGCCAGCGGCCAATCAACACGCGCTGCTGGTTACCGCCCGACAGCGACTGCACGGCCTTATCCACGTCAGGCGTGGCGATCTGCAGTTCTTTCACGGTGTTTTCGGCCAGCGCGCGTGCGCGCGTGCGGTCGATCTGCCCGAAGCGGTCGCGCAGGCTCGCGATCATCGCCGTGATCACGTTGTCGCGAATCGGCTTGTCGAGGAAAAGGCCTTCATTCAGGCGGTCTTCCGGCACGTAGCCAATGCGCGCGCGCCTCGCGTCGCCGGGCGTCGAAAGCTTGATCGCACGGCCTTCGAGTACGATCTCGCCCGCATCGGCGGGCGCGACGCCCGCAAGCGCACGCGCGAGTTCGTTGCGGCCCGAATCGAGCAAGCCCGTCACGCCGAGAATCTCGCCGCGGCGCAGCGTGAACGACACATCGCTGAACAGGCCCGCGCGCCCAAGGCCGCGAACGCCGAGCAGCACGTCGGATTCAGGCGCGACGGTGCGGTAGCGTGCGGTGGAAAGCTCGCGGCCCGTCATTAGTTCGCTCAACTGCGCCTTGGTGTAATTCGTGATCGGACCTTCTGTCACTTTCTGGCCGTCGCGCAGCACGATCACTTCGCCGCCGATCGCATAGCACTCGTCGAGCTTGTGGCTCACGAACAGCACGGTCACGCCCTGCGCGCGCAACTGGCCGAGCACGGCGATGAGGTTGGTCACTTCCTTTTGTGTGAGCGAGGTCGTGGGCTCGTCCATGATGACGAACTTCGCCTCGCTCGCAATGGCGCGCGCGATCGCCACGAGCTGGCGCGCGGCGAGCGGCAGTTGTTCGATGAGCGTCGCCTGGAAGTCGGCGTCGCCCGGCAGGCCCACGGCCTTCAAGGCGCGCTCGGCCGTGCGGGCAAGTTCGCGGCGGTCGAATGTGCGCGCGAGACGACCCGCATGCTCCGCGAGTTCGGTCGTGAGCCCCACGTTTTCCGCCACGCTCATGTTGGGCAGCAGCGAAAGATCCTGATACACAGTCTCGACGCCCGCCGCGAGCGATTCGAGCGGCGTTAGCCGCGCGTGGCGCGCGCCGTCGATCACCAGTTCGCCTTCGTCGGGCGGCTGCGCCCCGGAGATGATCTTGATGAGCGTGCTCTTGCCGCACCCGTTCTCGCCGAGCAGGTGATAGATCTGCCCGCGCTCGAACGCGAGCGTCACGCCGCGCAAGGCGTGCACGCCCGTGAAGCGTTTGTGCACGCCGAGCACCTGCAATAACGGTTCTGAAGCCATATCTTCTCTTCGTGACGTTGCGACGAAGCGCGCGCCGGGCCACAAGACCATTGCGCGCGCCACCTTCTCCCGATCAGAAGTTGTATTGCTTGTAGTTCGACTTGTCGACGCTCACCCAACCCTGGCCGCGCACGATGATGCCCTTGCCCGGCCCCTTCGACACCGTGACTTTCTCGTAACCCGGCAGGCCGAGGTTCGCGCCGTTCTCCACCGTCTTGCCGTCGATCAGCATCATCGCGATCTTGTTCATCGCCATGCCCGCCAGCTTCGGATCCCAGAACGCAATGCCGTTGATCGCACCGCTTTCGAGGTACTTGCCGGCCTCGGTCGGCAAACCGGTGCCATACACGCAGATCTTGCCCTGCAGGCCCGCTTCCTCGACGGCGCGGCCGATGCCGATCACGTCGAGTGACGACGAGCCCTGGAAGCCCTTGATGTCCGGATGCTTGCGCAGCACTTCCTTGGCCACTTCATAGGCGTGCTCGCCGTCGTTGTTGGTTTCGAGGTTGGTCTCGACGAGCTGCATCTTCGAGAACTTCTTCTTCGCGTTGTCGATGCCGCCGTCGGCCCACTGCACCTGCGAACGGCTGCCGAGCGAGCCGACCATCGTCGCCCACTTGCCTTCGTTGTGCATGCATGAGGCCAGGCGGTCGTTGAGCGCGGCGCCGTAGGCGGAGTTGTCGAACGCCTCGACGTCGACCATCGTGTTCTTTTCGTTGTCGGCTTCGTGCGTGACGACCTTGATACCGCGGTCCATCGCCTTCTTGAGCGCCGGTTCGAGCGTGGGCGGATCATACGGAACGACCGCAATCGCGCTCACTTTCTTCGCGATCAGGTCGTCGATGATCTTCAGTTGCTGCGCGGCGTCCGCGCGGCCCGGCCCCGTCTGGTAGACCGCAACGTTCGGGTTGTCCTTGCCGAATTCCTTGACGCCGTCGTCCATCCGATTGAACCAGCTAATGCCGGTCACCTTTACCACCGTGACGATGGTCGGGTTTTCCGCCGCATACGCCACGGCCGCCATGCCAGCGGCGAGTGCACACGCTGTAATTGCCACGCTGAGTCGCTTGATCTTCATGTTCCTTGTCTCCGTTTTTTATGTCGATCCGCAGTTTGCGCTTTAGCTGTCGACCGGAGTTCGGGCTTTAGCCCTTACTCCGGTCCCATGCAAAGCACTTACTGCGGTCCCATGCAAAGCACGTATGTCGCCCCGAAATGGATGGCGGCGGACCTCCGAGGCACGAGGCCCGCCTGCTACACGGTTCAGCCAGTCAGCCCGAGGTCCGCCCTTTGCCAGCAGACGCCCAGGCGCCGAGACCGAAAATCGCGCGTACCCGCTCGCCGCCCGCGAACGCGAGCGAAAGCAACAACAGGAAGCCCCAGGCGCAGTCGCCGAAAAACTGCGAAACGCCCATCAAATTGAAGAGGCTCGAAAGGAATTGCAACACCGTCGCGGCAAAGAACACGCAGATGATGCGTCCATAGCCGCCCGCCGGGTTCACCCCGCCCATCACCGCAATGAGAATGGCGATCAGCAGATAAGAATTGCCGTAGTCCCATTTCGCGCTGAGCGTGTGCGAAACGCTCACGAGCCCCGCGAGCGAGGCGAGTACGCCGCACATCGCGTAGGTCATGATCAGCATGCGCGCGCGCGGAATGCCGGCATAGAACGCCGCACGCTGGTTCGTGCCCATGAGGTAGAGGCGCAGCCCGAACGGCGTGCGCCTGAGCAGCCAGCCCAGCAGCACGACCACGGCCACGAATAGCAGGAACGAGATCGGCACCTGGAAGAACGTGCCGTTGCTGATATCGGCGAGCGGTTCGACGTAATCCACGTGCACGGAGGCGCCGTTGCTCAGCGCCACCGCGAAGCCCGTGAAAAGCAGTTGTGTACCGAGCGTGCAGAGAATAGGCGTGAGTCCGAGGCGCGCAATCACCACGCCGTTCAGCAGGCCGCCAAGGAGCCCCATGCACACTACGATCACGCAGAAGAGCGCCGTATAGAGCACGGGTGAGTCGTCGCCGCTCACGAGGTGCGGTACGACCAGCGCGGCGATCATGCCCGAAAGATTCGCGAGCCCCACGCCGGAAAGGTCGATGCCGCCGTTACCCGACAGCATGGAGAGCATGATGCCGAGCGCGAGCAGCGCGACTTCGGGCAGTTGCGCGCCCATCGACTGCAGGTTGTCGATGCCGACGAACTGCCCGCGCGACACCCAGACCGCGACCAGCACGACCAGCAGGTTCACGGCCAGCAGGAAGTTCAACTGGCGGTCACCGAACCATTTGGCAAAGAGTGCAGACTTCATAGACCTCATCCTTTGCGGTGTGTTTTCACCTGGCTATGCTCAATGTGCAGCGGTGTTCGCCGTGCGTGCGAGCATGGCGTCGACTTCTTCCCTGCGCGGCATGGAAGGCGCAGTGCCGGGGCGCGTGACGGAAATGCCTGCCAGCGCGCAGCCAAAGCGCGTGGCCGTGAGCGCGTCGTCGCCGCGCGCGAGCGCTGCCGCGAAGCCGCCCGTGAAGCCGTCGCCCGCGCCCGCCGTTTCCACCACCGGGCCGCAATTGAAGGCGGGAAGCAGGACCGAAGCATCGCGCGTATGGAGCAGCGCGCCGGCTTCGCCCAACGTCACGATCACCGCGCCCGCGCCCTTGGCGAGCAGCACGTCGGCGGCACGGCGCGCGTCGTCGGCGTTGCGGATCTCGATGCCCGTGAGCGCCTGCGCCTCGGTCTCATTGGGCGTGACGTAGTCGCAAAGCGGGAAGATGTCGTCGGGCAGCGCCATGGCGGGCGCCGGATTGAACACCGTCTTCACGCCATGCCGGCGCGCGAGTTCGAGGCCGCGCCGCGCTGCCGCGAGCGGCTGTTCCAGCTGCGTGACGAATACCTGGGAGGCCGCAATATCGGCTTCGATCGCTTCGGCGTCGCCGGGCTCCATCGTGCCCGCTGCACCCGCCGCGACGATGATCGCGTTCATGCCGGTCGTGTCGTCCACGAAGATGTGCGCCGCGCCCGTGGCGAGGCCATCCACCGCCTGGGTGCGCGCCGTGATGCCTTCGGCGGCCCACGTCGCACGCGCGATGTCGCCGAATGCGTCGTTGCCCACGCGCGTGCAGAACACCACTTGCGCGCCCGCGCGGGCGGCGGCCACGGCCTGATTCGAGCCCTTGCCGCCCGGCCCCATCGCGAATGCCGATCCGGCGAGCGTCTCGCCGATCATCGGCATGCGGCTCGCACGGAACGCGAGATCGGTCACATAGATGCCGAGGATGACGACGCGTCCGCTCATTGGCCGTGCTCCTTCGCACGCGGTGCGTCGGGTGCGAGCAGCACGCCTTTGGTGAACACGAAGCAGCCGTAGCCGCGTGTTTCGCCCGTGGCGATCACACAGTAAGCCTTGCGGGCGCGCGCGTAGAACGCATGACGTTCGATGGGCGCGAACGGCACGGCGCGGCCTTCCGCGGCGTCGACCTCGGCCTGCGCTTCGTGCTGCACGGTGGGAATCGTGTTGGGTTCGCCCACCACTTCCATGCGCATGGCCGGGGCTTCGACGAAGGTGTCGAGCGGCAGCACGGAGAGGATCGCGCGCACGGCGCGGGGCGCATCTGCGCCGTCGATGCGCAGAAGCTTGCCGAGCACCGTTGCGCGCGCAACGGAGTCGGCGGGGAAGTTGGCGTCGCAAACGACGAGTTCGTCGCCGTGACCCATCGCGCGCAGCGCTTGCAGGACATCGGCGTTCAGAAGCGGGTCAAGATTCTTCAGCATTTTTGTCTCCTGTCGGCCGCACTTGGCGCTTTAGCGCTTAGTGCGGCCCCATGCAAAGCTGGGGGCTGGCGCTTTCTTGTTCGAAGCGCTCAGTCGCCGTACGGTATCCAGATGTTCTTCACCTGCACGGCGTGGCGCAGGAACGGCAATCCTGCGCTCGTCCGGTCGAACCAGTCAACCTCGCGGCCATGATCGACGAAGGTCCGCTTCAGATTGCCAACCGACTCGCGCTCTACGAGGGACGAATCGGCCGCCGTGCCGAAGCACCAGAGCGCGTCCACGTCGTCGTGCTTCGCGAGGGCCGGCAGCAGCGCGGCGCGCTCGCCGGTCAGAATGTTGAGCGCGCCCGCAGGCACGTCCGACGTTTCCACGACCTGATAGAAGTCCGTTGCCGCCAGCGGGCAAGCCTCGCTCGCCAGCGCCACGACGCGATTGCCCATCGCAAGCGCCGGTGCGATCAGCGAAACGAAGCCGAGCAGCGGCGCTTCGTCAGGGCAAGCGATGCCGACCACGCCCAGCGCCTCATGCATGGCGAGCGCGACACCGCGCAACGGCGGTGTATGCACCGCGCCATCGAACTTGTCGGCCCACGCCGCATAGCTGAAAAGCCGGTCGATCGCCATCTCCACTTCACGCTCGGCCGCGCGCGCGTCGTGCCCCGCGCGGCGCGTGAGCTGCCGCGCGAATTCTTCGGCGCGCGCGCTCAAGTTTTCCGCGAGGTAGTACAGCACCTGGGCGCGAGCGTGCGTGCTCATCTGCGTCCACTTGCTCGCGCCGCGCGCGGCGGCGACGGCATCGCGCACGTCCTTGCGGCTGCCCGCGCCCACTTCGCCCACCCATTCGCCGTTCGGCGCGTAGACGGCGTGCGAATAGCCGCTATCGGGCCGCACCTGTTTGCCGCCGATAAAAAGCTTCGCAGTGCGATCGAGACCGGTGCCCGCGTGCGCAAAGTCTGGTGCGGGCGGGCGCGCCTCGCGTTGCGCGCGCGTCGGCAGCTTGCTCCATGCGGCCGGCTTCAGATATTCGAACACGCCTTCGCGGCCGCCCTCACGCCCGAAGCCCGATTCACGGTAGCCGCCAAAGCCCACGCTCGCGTCGAAGAGGTTCGTCGCGTTGATCCACACCACGCCGCATTGCAGGCGCGGCGCGATATCGAGTGCGCGCCCGATGGTCTCGCTCCATACGCTCGCGGCGAGGCCATAGCGCGAATTGTTCGCGAGCGCCACGGCCTCTTCCGGGGTGCGAAAGCTCATGGCCACGAGCACTGGCCCGAAGACTTCTTCCTGCGCGAGCGTCGAGGCGGGGCCAATGCCCGTAACGAGCGTCGGCGGATAGAAGCAGCCGCCCGCTGGCAGCTCGACTTCGCGCGGCTGCCACACGTTGCAGCCTTCGCGCCGCCCGGCTTCCACGAGCGACTCGATGCGTTCGAGCTGCACCGGATCGACGATCGCCCCGATGTCGATGCCCTTGTCGAGCGAGGGCCCGACGCGCAGCGTCGCCATGCGGCGCCTGAGCTTCTCGAGAAAGCGAGCTTCGACGCCCTCTTGCACCAGCAGCCGGGAACCCGCGCAGCATACCTGGCCCTGGTTGAACCAGATGGCGTCCACGACGCCTTCCACGGCGCCGTCGAGGTCGGCGTCGTCGAAAACGATGAACGGCGACTTGCCGCCCAGTTCGAGCGTAAGCGACTTGCCGGTACCAGCCGTGGCGGTGCGGATGAGGCGGCCCACTTCGGTCGAGCCGGTGAAGGCGATCTTGTCGACGCCGGGGTGCTCGACGAGCACCGCGCCCGTGCTGCCGTCGCCCGTCACCACGTTGAGCACGCCCTTGGGCAGGCCGGCGCGATGCGCCAGTTCGGCGAACAGGAGCGCGGTGAGCGGCGTGTATTCGGCGGGCTTGAGCACCACGCAATTGCCGAGAGCGATGGCGGGCGCCACTTTCCACGCGAGCATCAGCAGCGGGAAATTCCACGGCACGATCTGGCCGATCACGCCAAGCGGCGACCATCCGGCCAGTTCGCTCTCCTGAAGTTGCGCCCAACCTGCGTGATGAAGGAAATGGCGCGCCACCAGCGGCACGTCGATGTCGCGCGCTTCACGGATCGGCTTGCCGTTGTCGAGCGCTTCGAGCACGGCAAAGAGGCGGCTGTGGCGCTGCACCATGCGCGATAGCGCATAGAGATGCCGCGCGCGCGCCGCGCCGCCGATGGCGTACCACTCGGGCTGCGCCGCGCGCGCCGCCGCGACGGCCGCCGCCACATCCGCCGCACCGCCTTGCGCCACGGCGGCGAGCGCCTCGCCGGTGGCGGGCGCACGCACTTCGAAGCACACGCCATCGGCGCTTTCGCGCCACGCGCCGTCAATGAAATGCCCAAACGTGGCCTCGTGCTGCGCGAGCCATGCGCGCACGGGCTGATCGTCCTCGGGGGCGGGACCGTAATCCATCGTTCGGAAATACTCGGCTACGCTCATCGGTATGGTCTGCTCAGGCTACGGGGTGGCGGTGGAAGGCGGAATAGCGGCCGCTCACGTGGTGTTCGAGCTGGCGCTCGATGTCGGCGAGCAGGCTCGAAGCGCCGAAGCGGAACAGCTCGGGCTCGAGCCAGGGCCGCCCCAGCTCTTCCTTCATGAGGATCTGGTACGCGAGCGCGGTTTTGGCGTTCGATACGCCGCCCGCGGGCTTGAAGCCCACCAGCGCCCCAGTGCGCTCCCGGTACTCCCGGATCATGCGCACCATCACGAGCGAAACGTCGAGCGTGGCGTTGGTCCCTTCCTTGCCCGTCGATGTCTTGATGAAGTCCGCGCCGGCCATCATGCAGACCATCGACGCCCTGGCGATGTTCGACAGCACGCGAATGTCGCCCGTGGCGAGAATCGCCTTCAGATGCGCCTCGCCGCAGGCCGCGCGAAACTCGCGCACTTCGTCGTAGAGCGCGCGCCAGTTGCCGGTGAGCACGTGCTCGCGCGTGACGACGATGTCGATTTCCTCGGCGCCATCCTTAACGGAGGCCTCGATTTCCTTGAGCTTGAGCGCGTGCGGGTTCAAGCCAGCCGGAAAGCCGGTGGAGACGGCCGCGACGGGAATTCCGCTGCCCGCCAGCGCGTCCACGGCTGCCGCGACAAAGCGGTGATACACGCACACCGCGCCCGTCGTGATGGCATCGGGAGCGAAACCGAGCGCCGCGAGCAGGTCGGCGCGCACGGGGTGGCGCGCCTTCGTGCACAGGCGCCGCACGCGGCCTTCGGTGTCGTCGCCATTGAGCGTGGTGAGATCGATGCAGGTGATGGCCTTCAGGAGCCACGCGGCCTGCGCGTCCTTCTTGACCGCGCGGCGCGTGCCGAGCGTGGCCGTGCGCCGCTCGACGGCGGACTGGTTGACGCGCAAGGGGTCGAGCCACGCGGCGTCGAACGGCACGCCGGCGTTGCGCGCTAAATGCGCGGCATGCTGGGCGGGCGCGCCGCGCAGCACGACGAGCGAGTTCGTTGAGGCTTCTGACATAGGCTGGGAGGCGAATTTGTGCAATGCACATCAAACCGTGGTGGTTTATTCGCACCCATCCTATACCGATGAAACGATCGTGACAATACTCGTTACAATCCTATCTATCAGCCTTGGGACGTGGGAACGCCGGCCCGCGCGTTCAGCTTTCGCCCGAGACCTCCGTTTGCGCGTACCCGAGCGCCACATCCAGAGAGCGGTTTAGAACGGCAACCGATAGCGTACGAAATCGTCGGCTTTCGCGACTTCGTCGTAGCGCTTGCGCGCGGAGTTGTCCGCGCGCGTGTAGCAGTAAAGGATCGCCCCGGACATTCAGGACGCTGCCGCTTCCCTCAAGCTGGCAAGCGACGCGCGCTGGTCGCCTTGCGCGTCGAAATTCTCTTTCGAGAGCCACGTCTCGAACGCGGCTTTCGCGAGCGGCCAATCCCGGTCGATGATCGCGAACCACGCCGTGTCGCGGTTGCGGCCCTTGTACACGATCGCCTGGCGGAAAATGCCCTCGAACTGGAAGCCCAGACGCAGCGCCGTCTTGCGCGAAGGCGCATTGAGGCTGTCGCACTTCCATTCGTAGCGCCGGTAGCCGAGGTCGTCGAACACGTAGCGCATCAGCAGGTACTGCGCCTCGGTGGAAAGCGGCGTTTGCTTCAGGCGCGGCGAAAACGTCACGCTGCCCACTTCGATCACGCCATGCACCGGCTCGATGCGCATGAGCGCGAACGTGCCCACGGCTTTCCCGCTCGCGCGGTCGATCACGGCGTAATGAAACGGGTCGCTCGATGCAGCCGCTTTCGCGAGGTACTCGCGAAACGCGGCAAAGTCGGTGAACGGCTCGGCGAACAGGTAGGTCCAGTCGCGCCCATCGGCCGCCGTGCCGTAGGCTTCGAAGAGATCGGCGGCGTGGCGGTCGAGGTCGATTGGCTCGATGCGGCAGAACCGACCCTCGATCGTCACGCGCGCAGGCCGTTCGCGCGGCTGCCAGCCGGTGACAGGGTCGCCAATGGGCTGCTGGAATTCGTTCAGTCTTGCTGACATGCGTGACAAGCTCCTCTTGCGCGAGACGTATCCAATATCCGCGTTAAGTTACCGCATGTCGTGGTTCTGTGGAAAGGTCCACGAATGGCCGAGCACGTGGAACCACGCAGCGCGCCGCATCGCGTCGCGCACTTCAATTGTTCAGTTTTCCTCTGCTTTTCGATTACCGCCCGCCTGGGAACTTGCGGATCAACGCCGCCCGCCCGCAAGCCGCACAGCATCGGGACGACGACGCAACCGCAGCATCGCGACACAACCCAGCGCCGGCCCGACGGCCAGCATGCCGAAGCCGCCCCGCCATCCAAGCCACGCCACCACGTACGGCACGAGATGAATGCTCACCAGCGTGAGCAAAAAACCCGCGCAGGTCTGCGCGGTCAGCAGTGTGCCGACCGAGTCCGGATCGGCCAGTTCGGCGACGCTCGCCGAAAACTGCGCGGAATCGGCGATCACCGAGACGCCCCATACGAGCGCGACCGCACCCATCACGATGAGCGGCGCGTTAGCCAGCCAGCCCATCAGCGCTGCACACGTTGCGCTCGTCGCCATCGCGCCGACCGTGACGGCCGTGCGCCCCACGCGGTCCGCCAGCACGCCGCCGAGCCACGCGCCCGCCGCACCGATCGCGATCACGCTGAAGGTCATCCATTCCGCGCGCGTGCGGGCGTTGGCCATGCCGCGCGCGACGAACGTTTGCTGGAGGAACAGCGCGAGCCACGCCCACATCGCGTAAAGCTCCCACATGTGGCCCAGGTAGCCGAGGTTGGCGAGACGCAAGGCGGGTTGCCGCCACGCCCGCGTGACTTTCGCAAAGTCGATGCGCGTTGCGCGCCGGATATTCGGCCCAATTCCCGCAAAGCCGATCAGCACTGCGGCGCACGCCGCGCACGCCGCGGCGACGCCATAGATCGTGCGCCAGCCGAGCCCGCCCGTGGCCGCCAGCAGATGAGGGCTTGCCGAGCCGAGCGTGAGCGCGCCCACGAGCAGGCCGACGAGCAGACCGAGATCGCCTTGCGCCCAGGTGGCCGCGAGCCGCATGCCGACCGGATACACGCCCGCCATGCACATGCCGGTGATGAACCGCAGCGCGACGACCGCGCCGCCAACCGGCGGCAGGAACGCGAGCGAGGCTGTGGCCACGGCCGCCACGAGCGCGGAACCCGCGAGCAGCCGGCGCAGATCGTAGCGGTCGGGCAGCGAAAGCAACGCGGACGTGATGGTGCCGGCCACGAAGCCGCACTGCACGGCGCTCGTGAGCAAGGCTTCGTCGAAGGCGGCAATGGCGTGCGCCTGCTTGATGAGGGCCACCACGGTGCTCGACGAAAACCAGACGCCCATCGCCGCCACCTGCGCGAGGAGCAGCAACGCGAGCGATGCGGCCTTGCCGCGTTGCGCTGCGCCACGCCCTGGCGGCCCCGTTTCGTCAGAAGAACGAGAACCGGCAGCGCCTCGGGAAGGCGTGCCCGCCACGCTCAGGCCGCCGCGGCCGCGTGCGCCTGCGCGAGCACGCGATGAAACGCGCGGCCGAACCAGATCAGGCCGTCACGGCCGCCCACCATGCGCGCCGCCTTGATCTCACAGAAGAACACCGTATGCGTGCCGACTTCGGTCGTGCGCGCGATATGGCAATCGAAGGAACTTACCGCGCCGCGCAGCGCGGGCGCGCCCGTTTCGAGCCGATACCACTCGGCGAGCGCGAAACGTTCGGCCATGTCCATGTCTTTCGTGGCGAAGCGCGTGGCCACCTCGCGCTGGTCGGCCGCCAGCACGTTCACGCAGAGCCGCCCGTTCTCGCGCAGGATCGCGTTGTTGCGGCTCGTGCGATTGATGCAGACGAGCAGCGTGGGCGGCTCGTCCGTCACGCCGCACACGGCGGACGCCGTGCAGCCGGCGCGCCCGGCGTCGCCATCGGTCGTGACGATGTTCACGGCTGCCCCAAGACCGGCCATGGCGTCGCGAAAGAGGGATTTGTCTACCATATTCTTGCCCGCTTGCCGCGGTCTCCTCGTAGCGGGAATTCAGTGCCCGATTTTCATGCGTCGTTCACATGCGCGCCGCGATATTGCGCTGCCGCGTGCGACGCCGGCAGGCGCGCGCCGCCAGAGAGCTTTTCGCGCAGAGTGCCCTCACGATACGCGCTTTTATACGCGCCCCGTGTTTGCAGTTCGGGCACCAGCAGTTCGACCACGTCGTCGAAGCATTCCGGCACCACCGTGCGCGAGAGATTGAAGCCATCCACGCCTGCCGTTTCGCTCCACTCGATCAACGTTTGCGCAATGCGCTCCGCAGACCCCACCCACGGCGCCTGGCGGCTGCCGAGCGCCATCTGCTCGAGCAGCCTGCGGCGCGTCCATTGCGGCCCGGCGCTGCGCGTCATGGCTTCGACGTTGGAAACGATCGCCTGGCTCTTGCCCGTCTCGATGGGCTCGTCGAGATCGTAACGCGCGAAGTCGATGCCAAGCGAAGCCGCCGCGTGCGCGAGCGCCGCTTCCGAACTCGCGTAGCGCCGGTACTCGTCGAACTTCTCGCGCGCTTCGCTATCCGTGCGTCCGACGATCAGCGTCGCGCCTAGAAAGACCTTCACGTCGTCGGCCGCGCGCCCGAGCTGCACCGCCTGGCGCCGAATGTCCCCGACGATCTCCTTCACACCTTCCATCTTCTGACCATTGATGAACACGCACTCGGCGTGCGTCGCGGCAAAACGCCTCCCTCGCGCGGACGACCCTGCCTGGTACAGCACCGGCGTACGCTGCGGTGACGGCGCGCACAGATGCATCGCGTCCACCTTGTATTGCGGCCCGCGATGATGAATCATGCGCACACGCGCGGCGTCGGCGTAGATGCCGCCGGCGCGGTCATTGACAACGGCGTCGTCATCCCAGCTCCCTTCCCAGAGCTTGTACACGAGCGCCATGTATTCGTCGGCCAGATCGTAGCGGTCATCGTGAGCGGTCTGGCCGTCCATGCCGATGGCGCGGGCCGCGCTGTCGAGATAGCCCGTCACGATGTTCCAGCCGATGCGTCCGCCCGTGAGATGGTCGAGTGTGGACATGCGCCGCGCGAACAGAAACGGCTGTTCATACGTGAGATTGGCCGTCACGCCAAAGCCCAGATGCTGCGTAACCGCGCCCATGGCGGGAATGACGAGCGTGGGGTCGTTCACGGGAACCTGCACCGCGCCGCGCAGCGCGGCGTCGGCATTGCCGCCGTAGACGTCGTACACGCCGACTACATCCGCGAAAAAAATGCCGTCGAAGAGGCCCCGTTCGAGCTTCTTCGCGTAGTCGGTCCAGTACTGGAGTTCCGTATAGCGGCTCGACTGGTCGCGCGGATGCGTCCACAAGCCTTGCTGAATGTGGCCCACGCAGTTCATGTCGAAAGCGTTCAGACGGATTTCACGTGGCATGTCGGCTCCTGTTCGGCGCGCTCGATGCCATCTACTATAGTAGACAAACGGATACTAATGAAACCTGGGATTGATCCGGTATTGCCGCGAAGTACTCAGGTGGACTTCTCTTGCCGAGTTCACTGGATGTGATGCCACCCATCACGGATCGCCATTTGTGTCGGTCGACCGGTTGGCGTATGTTTGCCGGGAGTGTGCCGCCCAGACGCTGTCACACTCAAGGAGACGTTCACATGCCAATGCTCAAATTCGACATCATCCAGGGCCGCACTGACGAACAGGTGCGGGTGCTTCTGGACGCCGCTCATCAGGCAATGGTGCAGGCCTTCGATGTACCCGTTACCGATCGCTACCAGAGCGTCACGCAGCATCGTCCTGGCGAACTGGTGGCGGAAGACACCGGGCTCGGGTACACGCGATCCAGGGACGTCGTTTTGCTGACGGTGGTAAGCCGCAAGCGCACCGAGCCGCAAAAGGTCGAATTCTATCGCCTGCTCGTCGAAAGACTGCAGACCCAATGCGGCATTTCCCCGGACGACGTCATCGTGTCGATCATCGAGAACGACGATGCGGACTGGTCCTTTGGCCGCGGGCGCGCACAGTTCCTCACCAGGGAACTGACATAGCGTCGTGAGGTCGGCGCGGTTGCGTATCAAGACCTACCGCGCCTGCCTGGTAGGTGTGACTACATGCCGAGCTGAACGTACCTGCTGGCCTCGGCGAGCAGCCACGCCTCGAACCCTAGCAGTTGGGGCGAATTCTGTTTGTGCTCGGGATAGACCAGGTAATACCCTTTTTCGCTGCGCAACGAGAGATTGCACGGCAGGATGAGCTCGCCGATAGCCAGTTCATGCGACACAAAGAATCGCGGCACGAGCGCGATTCCCAATCCGGCACGCGCCGCTTCCACCAGCATGGAAAACAGTTCGTAACGCTGCCCTTGCATGCAATCGGCGTCGTGAATACCTGCCTGCGAGAACCAGTGCCGCCACGCGTCCGGCCGCGCCGATTGTTGCAGCAACGTGAATCCCGATACCTCACGAGGCTCGAGCACCGTCCTTCCCCCTAGCAACTGAGGATTGCATACGGGCGTCATCTCTTCCCCGAAGAGATATTTCGCAATCGATCCAGGCCAGACGGGGTCGCCAAAGTGAATCGCTGCGTCGAACGGCGTGTCGGTGAACAGGAACGGCTCTGCACGGGTTGCCAGATTGACCGTTACGTGCTCGTGCTGCGCATAGAAGAGAGGAAGACGCGGAATCAGCCAGCGTGTGGCGAATGTCGGGATGACTGCGAGTTCGAGGATGCCGCCGGCGTCGCGGTGCGCCATGGCAGCCAGTGTGTCGCGCTCCATCCTTGCGAGGTTCTCGCGGACCTGCCGCGCGTAGATCTCGCCGATCTCGGTCAGGCTGAGCCGCTTCTTGACGCGGTTAAAAAGCGGCACGCCGAGATACTCCTCGAGCGTCGCCACCTGCCTTCCCACCGCGCTTTGGGTCAGCGCCAGTTCGTCTGCACTGCGGGTAAAGCTCAGATGCCGCGCCGCCGCCTCAAACGCGATCAACGCTTCGATACTCGGGATCTTTCGTCTCACGTTCCTTCCTCAAACGCACAACGTTGCGAGTTTATATCGTTTGCAGACCAGGGACCATATCGCAACAATGACCCCTGTGTCCCCCTGGTTGCCGTCGGTATCTCCGGCTTCCCTCGGTATCGTGGCCGCTGGCCCCCGAGGTGGAATCGCTCCTGCTTACGCTCGGCGGGTTGCGGCCGCACGAAGAAATCGAATTCTGTATTCATCACCCGACCCAACAATTAGTTATCCCAATTGAGAGACAGGCGCCCGCCGGCACGCGCCATCCTACCACTGAAGGAACGATTAATGACCTCCGATTTCATTCCTGCAAAGTTCAAACCCTACACCCGGCAGACGATCAGCCAGGCGCCTCAATGGGCGCTGCTTCCCGAAGAACTTAGGGTCGCCGTGCAGGTAGTGTCACGCGTTATGCCATTTCGCACGAACCACTATGTGATGGACGAACTGATTGACTGGACCAACGTTCCGGACGATCCGATCTTTCGCCTGACGTTCCCGCATAAGGACATGCTGGCGCCGTCCGACTATGTGAACCTGAAAGAGCTGGTATTGGTGAAGAAGGACGAGGCCGCCATCGAAGAGGCGGTCCGCCACATCCGGTTGTCCATGAACCCGCATCCCGCGGGTCAATTGACGCATAACGTGCCCTTCATGAACGGTCAGCCGGTGCGGGGCCTGCAGCACAAATACAAGGAAACGGTGCTCTTCTTTCCGAGCGCAGGCCAGACGTGCCACGCGTACTGCACTTTTTGCTTCCGCTGGCCGCAGTTCGTCGGCATGGACGACCTCAAGTTCGACGCGAGGGAGTCCAACGAGCTCGTCGCCTATCTCAAGCTGCACACCGAGGTCACCGACGTGCTCATCACTGGCGGCGATCCGCTCATCATGAACACGCGTTCGCTCGCCGGCTATATCGAGCCGCTGCTCGTGCCCGAACTCTCGCATATCCAGAACATCCGCATCGGCACCAAGTCGGTCGCCTACTGGCCTCAGCGTTTCGTGACGGACAAGGACTCTGACGATCTGCTGCGCCTGTTCGAGAAGGTCGTGGCGGCGGGCAAGAATCTCGCGATCATGGGCCACTACAATCACCCGGCCGAGTTGCGAACCCCGATTGCACAGCGCGCGGTCAAGCGGATCGTTTCGTCGGGCGCGACGCTGCGCATGCAGGCGCCTCTCATCCGCCACATCAACGAAGATCCCAAGGGCTGGGCGGAGCTTTGGACGACAGGCGTTCGCCTGGGCGCTATTCCCTACTACATGTTCGTCGAGCGCGACACGGGGCCTAGCCACTACTTTCAGCTGCCGCTCGCCCGCGCCTACGAGATTTTCCAGGCCGCCTACCAGTCCGTGTCTGGCCTCGCGCGCACGGTCCGCGGTCCGTCGATGAGCGCCTTCCCCGGCAAGGTCGTCGTGGATGGAATCGTCACCATCGGCGGCGAAAAGGTATTCGCCTTGCAGTTGCTGCAGGCGCGTAATCCTGACTGGGTGCGTCGTCCCTTCTACGCCAGGTTCGATCCCGACGCGACGTGGCTTCACGATCTCGTCCCTGCGTTCGGCGAAAAGAAGTTCTTCTTCGAGGAGGACCATGACGCGCCGCGCAAGCCACTGCAACTGGTCACGCGTCAAACGGGACGCTACGTTCCGGGATCGTCGGAAGAGCCGTCTCGCGCCGTTGCTGCCGAGGCATAAGTCTGCCCATGTGACCGGCCGGCCCGCTCCGCGCGGGTCGACTTTTCCCGCCATTCGCACCCAGGAGGCTCGATGGCCTACGTCGTCACCGAAGCCGCAAGGCAGGCACAAATACCTCAGGTTTTGCAGAATTCGTCTGTTTCATCGCGTTGATAGCCACCCATGCGCAGTCATAGGCGAATGGCGCGTAAGTCAATGTATCCGCGCCAAATCGGTGTTTGAATTTTTCCGCGAATGCTTTGCCCTGGGGAAGGGACTCGACTGGTCGCCCGTACTCCCAAGCCATTGCGCCCTCGGCAGCGCTGCCCGCAACGCTGAGGAAGATGCTGTCGGCAATGCCACCGCTTCCTACGAACTGCGTCCGCATGCCGAGTTGTCTCATGCGCCTGGTTAAAAGCGCTGCCTGGTTATCAAGGCCGGCAAAGTACAGGAGGTCCGCGTTCGCCGCCTTGATATTCGTGAGCTGCGCATTGAATTCGACGGCCTTGTCGTTGGTGTATTCCGAAGCGACGATGTGGCCGCCGGCCGCGATGACAGCCTTCTTGAATTCATCCACGGCTCCCTGGCCAAATGCCGTGCGGTCGTCCATCACTGCAATGCGCTGCGCCTTGGTGACCATGACCGCATACTTTCCTGCATTGCCGGAGTTCTGTGCGTCGGTGGCGATAATACGGAAGACGTTCTTCAGCCCTTGTCGGGTGATGGCCGGGTTCGTGGCGGCGGGGTCTATCAACGGAATGCCGGCCTTGGCAAATATCGGCGATGAGGGCAACGCGACTCCGGAGTTGTAGTAGCCCACCACGGCGACCACGCCGTCATCGACGAGTTTCTGGGCAACTTGCACGCCAATGCGCGGGTCGCCCTGATCATCGACGGAATCCAGCTCGAAGCGCACCTCCTGGCCGCCCAGCTTCGTGTGCTGGGCGTTGGCTTCTTCGACGGCGAGGCGAACACCATTCTCGATGTCCTTGCCATTGGCGGCTCCGGCGCCTGTCAGCGGGGCTGATACGCCGATCTTCACGACCTGCTGTGCAAACGCCTGGCTGCTTGCGAGCAACATCGCGACGGCAGCCAGCCCGGCAGTCAAGCATTTTCTGGAGGTGTTGAGCATCTGTTCACTCGCGGATGTGGGCAAAGCCGTGCGAATTCCAGTTTTGAGGGCGTGCAAGCTACTGGAACATTCTCTTAAAACTCATTGGTGACGCTCCTCCAAGGTAAGCGTACCGAGGCTCCAGCTAGCGGGCCCGTATAATCGACTCACCCCTGCCCAGACCGCCAATCTTCCAGGTATGAACCGACCGCTCACCGACCCCACCTCCGCCATTTCCACGCGCGTGCGCATCGAGCGCGAATCGCGCGGCTGGTCGCTCGCGGACATGGCCGAGCGCTCGGGCGTTTCCAGGGCGATGATCAGCAAGATCGAACGCGGCGAAGCGAGCCCCACCGCTACCGTGCTCGGCCGGCTTTCGGGCGCCTTTGGCCTGCAGCTCTCCATGCTGCTCGCGCTAGCCGAGCAAACTGGCGAGCGTTTGAGCCGCGCCGCCGGTCAGCAGATCTGGCAAGACCCCGAAACCGGCTATACGCGCCGGGCCGTCTCGCCGCGCAACGGCGGCATGCTCGACCTGGTGGAGATCGAGTTACCAGGCGGGGTTCGTGTTGCGTATCCGGCGTCGGCGTTCACGTTCCAGCATCAGCAGATCTGGGTGCGCAGCGGCACGCTGGTATTCGAAGAAGGCGAGCAGGTTCACACGCTCGAAGCCGGCGACTGCCTGCAGCTCGGGCCGCCTGCCGACTGCGCGTTTTTCAATCCGGGCAAGGGCCCGTGCGTCTACGTCGTGGCGCTCGTGCGTCGCTGAATGCGAGTAGCCGAAGGTGAGCATTTGCTTATATTCTGAAGTCCTCAGGCGGTGACGGCATAGGGCCACCGCCACACCATGAGAGACCGTCGATCAAAGCTGGAACGATCAGCCCTTCACCCGCGCCTTCACAATCTTCCCTCGCTGCAGCACATATTCGATCCGCTCGCCGTTACCGGCCACAACGGCACTTCCGCGCGAATGCGGAATTCGCCGGTCTGAAACGCGTGCATCTCGCCGAGCAGGTCGGACCCGAACCCCATCTGCACGCCGGCCTTAGCATAGACCTCCAGCGATTCGCGCCCCTTCTGCTGCACGGAAGCCACCTCCGCCACGATGGCGCGAATTTCATCTTCGGAGTACTGCGTATTGTTGATGGGGTCCGTGGCCGAGGCCACACCGCCCGACGCCATGATCTTGATCTGCGTGGCGCCCTTCTGGATCTCTTCGCGCACCGCAAGGCGCACCGCGTCTACGCCATCCACTGGCGCTGGCCGTCTTCGAGGAGCAGCAGCGTTTCGCCCGCCAGATCGGCAGGCGCGAGCGCGCGTCCCGCGAGATAGCCGGGCGAGCAAACGGGATCTGGCGGCTGATCGCGCTTTGCGTGAGGTGCAGTTCGGCAGCCGCACGCGTGAAGCTGGCGTGACGCACGGCGGCTTCGAACGCGACGAGGCAGGGCAGCGGCGGCAGCGGCGTGATGCGCATGGAATGACTCGGGCGGGTCGTGGCGGGAAGATGTTGCCATACATCCCGCGGCGGCGGCCCCCAACAAAACTGCGCGCGCACCAGGTTGCGCGTGCCTGTTGCGAAAAAAACTTACTATTGCGTTGAATCTCTGCGCAACCAAGGGGGCGAAGATGAGTTCTGCCGAGAATGCGGCAACAGGTGGGGGCGCAGTGCAGTGGCACGCCATGCCCGCTGCCGAGATCGAGCGCCAGCTCAACGTGAATCCGTCGCAAGGGCTCGATGTGGCGGACGCCGCGCAGCGCCTCGGCACCTATGGGCCGAACGTCCTGCCGCTGGGCAAGAAAAGCGGCCCCCTCGTGCGGCTCCTTGCCCAGTTCAACAACGTGCTCATCTACGTGCTGCTCGCGGCGGGCTTCATCAAGCTGATGCTGAGCCTGTGGCTCGACGCCTCCATCATCTTCGCGGTGGTCATCCTCAACTCGCTGCTGGGCTTCCTGCAGGAAGGGCGCGCCGAGAAAGCGCTCGACTCGATTCGCAACATGCTCTCCGCAGAAGCGCGCGTGCTGCGCACCGGCGAGGTGCGCCTGATTCCCGCAGACGAGGTCGTGCCCGGCGACATCGTGCTGCTGGAATCGGGCGACAAGATCCCCGCGGACATCCGTCTCGTGGAGGCGAGGAACCTGCGCACGGAAGAGGCAGCGCTCACGGGCGAATCCGTGCCTGCGGAGAAGAACACCGGTGCGGTGCCGGCACAGGCTACCGTGGGCGACCGCGAGAATATGGCCTTTTCCGGCACGATGGTCCTCTCGGGCCGCGCAACCGGCATCGTCGTGGCGACGGGCAGCCAGACGGAGCTTGGCCGCATCAACCAGATGCTCGCCGAGGTCAGGTCGCTGGAAACGCCGCTGCTACGCCAGATCAAGAAGTTTGGATACGTCATCACCATCGCTATCGGCATCCTCAGCGTGCTGCTCTTCGCATGGGGCCATTGGCTCGGCCACATGACCTTCATCCAGTTGTTCCAGGCTGTGGTGGGCATCGCGGTCTCGGTGATCCCGGAAGGCCTCCCAGCGCTCATTACCATCACGCTCGCCATTGGCGTGCAGCGCATGGCGAAGCGCAACGCCATCATCCGCCGCCTGCCCGCGGTCGAAACGCTGGGTTCCGTCTCGCGCATCTGCTCGGACAAGACCGGCACGCTCACCCTCATGGAGATGATGGTGACTTCGGTCGTGACGGCGGACGCGCCCTATGAAGTCACCGGCGACGGCTACGCACCCGAAGGCGAAGTCCGCGCGGGCGGCAACGCGCTCGGCGCCGCCCCGCCGGAAGTCCTCACGCTCATGGGCCGCGTATCCATCCTGTGCAACGACGCCGGCCTCTTCGAAGAAGACGGCAAATGGAAAGTGGAAGGCGACCCGACCGAGGGCGCGCTCTACCCGTTCGCCGGCAAGCTCGGCATGGACCGCGGCGCGGAAGCCGCGGCCGCGCCACGCATCGACGGCATTCCCTTCGAGTCCGAACACAAGTTCATGGCCACGCTGAACCGTTCGGCGCAAGGCGAAATGCTGCTCGTGAAGGGCGCGCCGGAAGTGATCATCGAAAATTGCGACCGCCAGCAAACGGCAAGCGGCCCCGCGCCGCTCGAGCGCGAGCGCTTTGCGCGCGAAGGCGAGCGGCTCGCTTCGCAGGGCGAACGCGTGCTGGCGCTGGCCTGGCTGCCCGAGCCCGGCCTCGAACTGGGCAACCTCGGCCCGCAGGACCTGCCGAAGACGCTCGTACTGCTCGGTCTCGTGGGCCTCATGGACCCGCCGCGCAAGGAGGCGATCGACGCGGTGCGCGAATGCCACGGCGGCGGTATCCGCGTGACGATGATCACGGGCGACCACAAGGTCACGGCCGCCGCGATTGCGGGCATGCTCGGCATCGGCGACGGCAAAACGGCCGTGGCCGGCACCGAGATCGAGGCGATGAACGACGCCGCGCTGCAGGAATGCGTGCGTGACGTGGACGTATTCGCGCGCGCGAGCCCCGAGCACAAGCTGCGGCTCGTGAAGGCGATCCAGGCCAACCGGCAGGTGGTCGCCATGACGGGCGACGGCGTGAACGACGCGCCCGCGCTCAAGAAGGCCGACATCGGCGTGGCGATGGGCATCAAGGGCACGGAAGTCACGAAGGAAGCTGCGGGCATGATCCTCGCCGACGACAATTTCGCCTCGATCTCGGCGGCGGTGAAGGAGGGGCGCACGGTCTACAACAACATCGAAAAGGCCATGCTCTTCATGCTGCCCACCAATATCGCCCAGGGCGCCGTGATTGCCATCGCGATCCTGTTCGGCTTCGTGCTGCCGATCACCGCGCCGCAGGTGCTGTGGGTGAACATGGTGACGTCCGTCGCGCTTGGCCTCGTCATTTCGTTCGAGCCTCACGAGGACGACGTGATGCAGCGCCCGCCGCGCTCGATCGACCGTCCTATCGTCACACCATTCGGCGTGTGGCGCATTCTCTTTGTCGGCGCCACGCTCGTGCTCTATACGCTCGCCTCATTCTTCTGGATGAAGTCGCAGGGCGTCTCGGACTCGATGGCGCGCACGGCGGCCGTCAACGCCATCACGCTGGGGCAGGTCTTCTATCTGCTCAACAGCCGCTCACTGATCAATTCGGCGCTATCGGTACGCGCGCACATGGGCAACCCGTATCTCTGGTACGGCATCGGTGCTGTCGTCGTGCTGCAGATTCTTTTCACCTATACACCGCCTTTTCACGCTGTGTTCGATACCGAGTCCCTGCCGCTCTCGGCCTGGCTCTGGCTCGTGGCGGGCGCGATCCTGTTCTTCCTCGTGGTGGAGATAGAGAAGCTCGTCATTCGCTCGATACCCGCGCTGAAGAAGTCCGTGAGCCCGCAACAGCGCGGCGCGGCCACAAGGCAGTACCATGACGCGTAGAATCGTTTCGTCCCGACTCGAGAGCGAGGGCCCAATGCCATGCTGCCTGGTGCGAACCTGAACCTGGTCGAGGTGACCGGATTGCTGGTGGGCGGCCTCGCCCTGTTCCTGTTCGGGTTGGATCTCATGACAGGGGCGCTCAAAACGATTGCCGGGGCGCGCCTGCAATCGCTGCTGGGCTCGCTCACGGCCAACCGGTTTCGCGGCGTGCTTGCCGGCGCGGGCATCACGGCGCTCCTGAATTCGTCGACCATCACCACGGTGCTGCTGGTGGGCTTCGTTTCCGCGCGGCTCATGACGCTGCTACAGTCCGTCCCGATGATCATGGGCGCCAATATCGGCTCGACGCTCACCGCGCAGATCATCGCGTTCAATATCTCCGCGCTCACGCCTTTCATGCTCGGCGGCGGCTTCCTGCTCTATGGTTTTGCGAAACGCGAAACGCTGCGCGAACTGGGCGGCGCGCTGCTCGGCCTCGGCCTGCTGTTTCTCGGCATCGAGATGATGGGCAACGCCACGCGGCCCCTGCGCGATTACCAGCCGTTCATCGACGCGATGCAGAACATGCGCAATCCGCTCATCGGCATCGTGATCGGCGCGGTGTTCACGGCCATCGTGCAAAGCTCGGCGGCCACGCTCGCGATCGTGATCGCGCTAGGCAGCCAGGGGCTGATTCCGCTCGAATCGGGCATTGCGCTGATACTCGGCGCGAATGTGGGCACCTGTGGCACGGCGCTGCTCGCTTCAATTGGCAAGTCGGCGGAGGCGGCGCAAGTCGGTATCGTTCACCTGATCTTCAACGTGCTTGGCGTGCTGTTCTTCGCCTTTGTGATTCCACAGTTCGCCGATTTCGTGCGCATGATCTCGCCTTCCGCGCCCGAACTGACCGGCGCTGCGCGCCTCGCGGCGGAAACACCGCGCCAGGCCGCCAACGCGCACACGGTGTTCAGCGTGTTCAGCACCTTCGTGCTGATCTGGTTCACCGGGCCCATTGCGAAGCTCGCCGAACGCCTGGCCCCGGTGCGCCGCGAAGGGTGGCAGGATCCCGGCGTGCCGCGATACCTAGATGAAACGCTGGTCGAAATGCCGGCGCTCGCCATTGCCCGCGTGCAACTCGAACTGGCTTCGCTCGGCAAGCTCGTGCAGATTCTCGTCGAGCACAGCGCTACGCTCCTGGTCGAAAGCTCCACGCAGGCACTTTCCACAGTGACGAACGAGGACAAGGCGGCGGACTCGCTCAGCACCGCGATTCTCACCTACATCGGCAAGCTCTCCGACGCCGTGCAAAGCGACGACGAAGGCCGGCAACTGGTGGATCTCGCGCGTATTGCGACCTGCCTCGACGCCATCCGCGATGTGGCCACCACGAGCATGCTCGCGCTAAGCCAGAGGCGCGCCGCGCAAAGCGCGGACGTGACCGTGTTGGCGAGCAACCCCGAGCTGTTGCGATTCGCCAGGTCCGTCATCGAGCAATTCACGCTTGCCGTGCAGATGATCGCGCACCCGGAGGCCGACGTCGTGACGGGCATCGTCAACGCCAAACCGGAAATCGAAGCCCAGTCCGACTCGGCACGGCAGCACATCATGTCCGCGCTGCAGTTGCGCAACGAGGGTGCGGCGTTCATTTTCCGCTTCGCCAACGACGTGATCGAGCAGTTGAACGAGGTGGCGCGGCTCTCCCGCGCCATCGCCAAGGCCACGCGGTGGCTGCACGATGTGAAAGTGCTGGAGCCTCAAGACGCTGAGGCCGTGGCTGAGACTGAGGCTGAGACCCAGGCCTGAAGAGACGGCACGCGCATGCTGCGCGTGGCCTTCAACGCGTAGCGCTCGACGTCAGGGCATGAGGATCGCTCGTGGGCATCGCTTCGAGAAAGCCGCGCCCCATCTCCGCCTCGAAACACGCAGCACTTCCCTCCCAGACGATGCGCGCATGCTCCAGCACATAAACGCGGTCCGCGTGCGGCAGGGCGAAGCGAACGTTCTGTTCGCCCAGCAGCACCGTAATGGGCGTGGCCTGCTGCAGCGCATCCAGCGCCTTCGAAAGTTGCTCGAGGATCACGGGCGCGAGCCCGAGCGTCGGTTCGTCGAGTATCAGCAGCCTGGGCTGGGGCATGAGCGCACGCGCAATGGCCAGCATTTGCTGCTCGCCGCCCGAGAGCGTGCGCGCGGTTTGGCCCTGGCGCGACTTGAGGATGGGAAAGAGGTCGAAGAGCCACATGAGCTGCTTTTTGCGCACGTCGTCCGATAGGCGATAGCCGCCGAGTTCGAGATTCTCGCGCACCGTCATGTCGCCGAACAGTTCGCGCGTTTCCGGGCATTGCACAAGGCCCGCGCGCGAGACGGCCGCCCCGCTCATGCCCTTCAGATCGCACCCGTCGAAGCGGATCGTCCCCTTGTACGGCAGAAGGCCTGAGAGTGCGTTGAAAAGCGTGGTCTTGCCCGCGCCGTTGAGGCCGACCACCGAAACGAACTCGCCCTCGCGAACGTGGAGGCTCACGCCGTCGAGCGCGCATGCCTTGTCGTACAGCACGCGCACGTTGGAGACCTCGAGGATGGCGCGCTTCGCCTCGCCCGCGAAGCTCGCCCGCTGACGCAACTCCAGCTTGCCACCCAGATACACGCGGCGCACCGTTTCGTTTTGCATCACTTCTTCAGCCGTGCCTTCGGCAATGCGCTCGCCAAGGTACATGGCGAGCACGCGGTCGGCGAGCGCGGAAAGGCTCTTGACGTTGTGATCGACCAGCAGCACCGCGCGGCCCTCCGCGCGAAAACCGCGAATCAGCTCGGAGAATGCCTCCGATTCCGCAACGGTTAGTCCAGCGAACGGCTCATCGACGAGCACGACCTTCGGGTCGCGCGCAATCGCCTTCGCCATTTCCATCCGGCGCAGGTCCGCGAACGGCAGCGTAGCGGGATGCCGGTGCATGACGGCGGCCAGACCCACGCGCGCAGCGATTTCCTGCGCGCGCTGATGCACATGCGGCTCTGCCGCGAGCTTGACGAGCGAGTCCGGAAGCAGCGCGAGCTTGATGTGCTCCAGCACCGTTTGCCGATGCAGCGGGCGCGAATGCTGGAACACGATGCCCACGCCCGCGCGCGCAATGCGGTGCGGCGCCCAGCCGGCCATCTCCACGTCGCCGACCTTGACCGAGCCCGCGTTGGGCCGCTCGATGCCCATGATGAGCTTCATCACAGTCGACTTGCCGGACCCGTTGGGCCCGATCAGGCCCAGTATCTCGCCGGGCCGGATGTCGAAGCCAATGTCCTTCACCGCGACGAGACCGCCAAAGCGCTTGGTCAGCCCGCGTACTGAGAGCAGCGGCGTGTCGTTCATTGGCGTTCCCTCGTGCGCAGCAAGTTGCCAAGCAAGCCGTCCGGAAAGAACAGCAGCGCCGCGAGCGCCACGGCCGCGACGACGAACGTGTTGAGCTGGCCGAGCGGTCGGAGGAACTCGCCGGCCACGATCAGGAAGATCGATCCGAGCACGGCGCCGAGTATCGTGCGGCGGCCGCCGAGCACAGCCGCGATGATGATTTGCACCCCGACGCTCAAGTCCACCACCGTGCTCACGGAAGCCGTGCCTTGATAGAACACGAGCATCGCGCCCGCCACGCCCGAAAATACGGCGCTGATGCAAAAGGCCACGAGCTTGTGCCGCGTGACGTTGAAGCCCAGCGCCTGCGCGCCGGTGGCGTCCTGGCCGCTGGCCTGCAAAATGAGGCCGATTGCCGAGCGGGAGAGGCCGAACAGCAGGATCGCGCAAACCACCAGAAACGCCAGCGCAATCCAGTAGTTGTGGTTGGCGTCGACGGACATTACGTCGGGCACCATCATGCCGATCTCGCCGCCCGTCACGCCCGCGAAAATCACAATGGCGTTCTGCAGCAGCAGCACGGCCACGAGCGTGACGAGACCGAAGTACGGACCGCGTAGCCGCAGCGCGGGCACGGCGAGCAGCACGCCGCCCACCAGCGCGACGAGGCCGCCCGCGATCACGCAAACGGGAATCGGCAGACCCCAATGGGCGTCGATGATCGCCGCTGAATAGGCGCCGAGGCCAATCAGGAACGTCGGGCCGAAATTCACCTCGCCGGCGAAGCCGAACAGCAGATCCCACGACATCGCGAACACGCCGAAGTAATACGCGACCGTGAGCACGCCGAGGATATACCCCGACATCCACCAGGGCAGCGTGGCCGCCGCGACGGCGAGCAACGCGGCCACCCATACCCCATGCGAACGAAGAAGACCGGACATGTCGATGTGCTCCCTTCGCTCGGTTAGCGACGGCCCAGGAAGCCCTGAGGCCGCACATACACGACGAGCACCAGCAGCAGCAGCGCGGGCAGCGGCCGCAGCGTCGGCGCAACGAGATACGCGGTGACGGTCTCCAGATAGCCGACCACATACGCGGCCATCAACGACCCGGAAACGCTGCCAAGTCCGCCCAGCACCACGATGGAGAACGCGCTCGCTGTCAGCTGCCCGGCGTTGTTCGTACTCACGCCGAGGAACGACGCCAGCAGCACGCCCGCAATGCCCGCCAGCACGCCGTAGATGGTCCACGCAAGCAGATAGATGCGCGAGAGTTCGAAGCCGAGCAGCGTGAGACCGCGCGGATTCATCGAAGCGGCGAGCAGCGCGTTGCCCGCGCGCGTGCGGTTCACGAAGAGCCACAGGAGGCCGATCACAGCCCAGCAGACCGCGGCGATCATGATCTCGTTGAACGGCACGCGCACGCTGCCAATCATCGCCACGCCGCTGATGAGCGGGCGCATCGTCACCGGGTTGTCGGTGAAGAGCCAGGCCATGCCTTGCTGGATCATGATGCCCCACAGCAAGGTGCCGGTGAGCACGAAGATTTCCTTCTCTTCGTTCGGAATAGCGGCGGAACGCTGGATAGGCCGCACCACCATGAGGTAGGTAATGTAAGCCGCGACGAGGCCGGCGACCACGCCAAGCAGCGTGCCGAGGTAGGTGCCGAGGCCCGCTTCGCCCGCGAGCATCCAGCCCATCAGCGCCGCGACGAGCATCACGCCGCCGTGCGCGAGATTCAATATGCCGGAAACACCGAAAATCAGCGTGAAGCCGATGGCGCCGAGCGCGTAGAGCGAACTGATGGCAAAGCCGTCGATGAGGATCTGCAAGAGCAGCATGCGCGGCCTTTCATGTGGATTGGCGTGTCGCAACATACGCCGTGCGGCCCATCGTCAGGCGAAGGGCCGCACGGCGCGACGCACTACGAAGGCAGCGTCGTGATGTGCAGGTATTTGCCGTCGATTCTGAAACGGCGCAACTGAATCGTCCCCGTCCATGATTCGTTCCACGAAGCGTCGACGTGGTGGCTCACCAGGTCGCCCTCGATGCTCCACGTCCCCGCGTATGCGCACGAACCATTGAAAAGCGCGATGCGCTCGGCGTCGGTCGGCACGAGATCGGCGGGCGCAGTACGGTTCTCCTCGAGCAGAATCGCGTACATCCGCTTGTCGGCGCCGTAGTTGAGATAGCCGCAAGGGTGAGCGCCGAACAAATCGGTCTTTTCTCCGGTGGCCAGATCTTTGGTCGTGAACGATTGCAGCTTCCATGTGCCAAGCAGCGCAGCGCTGCCGGTTTGCTTTGCTCGTGCCATGGCTTTCCCCTTCACGACAACTTAAGCAGCACGCTACGCCCCTGGCGACGAGACGCTCACTCGCGGTCCTTGCCCCAACGCCAGCGAGGCGGCTCGCCCTTGAGCCAGCACACCGCCGAAAGCGCGAGCGTCGCGAGTATCACGAGCCCCGCAAACGCGAACGGATACCCATGCGGTTCAAAAAATATCGCGCTCAAAGCAATCGACAAGGCATACACCACGAGCACCACCCAACCCTGCCAGGTGAGCGGAAGTCCCCACCCCCAACCATAGCGTTTGGCTCGAAACCAGTATTTGCCAGTGCCTGACATTTCCTCATCTCCCACGCCGCTCGGGTCGCCGGCTTGCGCCTCTAACGTTGCGCAACTTCAGGCCGATGCCGTATGGCACACGGCCTCGACCCGGTTGCCGGCCGGATCGACGAGAAAGGCGGCGTAATAGTCGGCGTGATAATGCGGCCGCAAGCCTGGATCGCCATCGGAGCGGCCGCCCGCCGCGAGACCGGCTGCATGGAACGCATCGACCTGCGCGCGCGAAGCGGCCTTGAAGCACCAGTGCCGTTTGTTCGGCTCGATGGCGCTGGCGTCCAGATAGACGGAAATATACGACGATTGCGTTTCGGCGGCATCGCAACGCTCGCCGTAGCCGAGCGCGTTGGGGCGGTCATAGACCTTGAGCGCACCCAACGTGTTCATGATCGCATCGTAGAAGGGGCGCGCTGCGTCGAGATCGGGAACGCCGATCGAAACGTGATCGAGAAGCTGCATGGTGCTGGAAGTCCACAGTCGTGATTGCACGACTATAACCGGCGAATTGCACCACGCAGCGTTTGCCTTACCCCGCGCGACCGGTGCGGAACACCGAAACCGCGGCATTCAGCCGGTGTGCTTCGTTTTCGAGCGACGATGCCGCAGCCGTTGCCTGCTCAACGAGTGCCGCGTTCTGCTGGGTCACGAGGTCCATCTGTCCAACCGCGATGTTGACCTGATCGATGCCCGTGCTCTGCTCCGCAGCCGCCGATGCGATCTCGTTCATGATCGCGCTCACGCGCGCGATCGCTTCGACGATTTCGCTCATCGTCGAGCCCGAGCGCTCGACGAGGCCCGCGCCCGTTGCCACGCGCGAGGTCGACGACTCGATGAGTTCCTTGATCTCCTTGGCCGCCGCGGCGCTACGCTGCGCAAGCGAGCGCACTTCGCTCGCCACCACCGCGAAGCCGCGCCCTTCCTCGCCCGCACGCGCCGCTTCCACAGCCGCGTTGAGCGCGAGAATGTTGGTCTGGAACGCAATGCCCTCGATCACGCCGACGATCTCGCCCACGCGCCGCGAGTCGCCCACGATGTCCTGCATCGTGCCGACCACTTCGCGCGAGAGCGCGCCGCCCTGCGCGGCGAGACCGGAAGCGCCCTGGGCGAGCGTGCTGGCCTGGCGTGCGTTTTCGGCGGTCTGCTTGACGGTGGAGGTCAGCTCTTCGATGCTCGCCGCCGTTTCCTCGAGCGATGCGGCCTGCTCCTCGGTGCGCTGCGAAAGATCCGTATTGCCCGCGGCAATCTCGCTCACGCCCTTGTCGATCGACAGCGCGCCTTCGCGCACGCTGCTGACCGTCTTGATGAGTGCATCCTGCATTTGCCGCAGCGCGGCCTGCAGGCGGCCCATTTCGTTGTTGCTCGTCGTCTGAACCGTGCCGCTCAGATCGCCGGCGGCGATGCGCTGGAACTGCGCGATGGCCGCGTCCACGGGATGCACGATCGCGCGCATGAGCGCCGCGCGGCCAATCCACGCGAACAGCAGCGAGAGCACCATGCCCACGCCCACCGCGACGCTCACCGCATTGAAGCGGTCCTGTGCCTCCTGGTAGCGCTGCGCGCCGAGGTCGATCTGGCGCTTCTCGAGCACGAGCATCGCCTTCTCGTAGTTGCTGTAGAGCGTCGGCAACTTGTGGCCCTGCAGTTCCTGGAACGCAGTCTTGTCGCCGGCCTTGAGTGCCGCCAGCGCCGGATCGACGCCATCGCGCAGAAAGCTGTTGCGCTTAGCCTGCATGTCGGCGATGAGATCCTGCGCTTCGCCTTCTCCGCTCGCTATCGACAGATAGTGGTCCAGACGCTCGTTCGAGTTCTTCAGGTACTGGTCGAAGCGCTTGAGCACCGCGTCCGCTGCATCATGGTCGCCGAGATCGGAAAGCGATGCGTTGGTGGCGAGCGCGAGGCGCAGACGCAGCAACTGCCCGGCGCTGCCTTCGAGGTCGGCGACGGCCGGCGTATCGACGGTGTACATAGTGCGCAGCGACTCGTTGCCTGCTCGCATCGACAGGAGTCCTGTGGCGGCACCGACAATCAGGACGATGCCGAAGAAGGCGATCATCAGGGTCAGGCTCGCGCGTATCGACAGCTTGTGAAGCATTCCTGGTCTCTCTTACGTGGGGTGCGCGGCTCTGGAGGCCGCGCGTGTCCCAGTCGTCTTTCATCGAATGTTCCGGTGCGCTTGCCCAGTGCAGCCCAGGCGTTCAGGCTGATTAAGCGCCCAGTACATAACAACGGCAGGAGAGGTTGTGAACTTTATGGTTCGCAGCAAAGAAGTTCGACCGTTAGCAACACTTCGTAATACAGACCAACATGTGGGATGCATTCGAGTCAATCCGCATCATGCGCTGGCTTCCTCCGCACCCGCCTCGCCCTCGTCCATCGGCACGAGATAGCGCAGCACGTCGCGCCAGCTCACGATGCCCACGGGGCGAAATTCGGCATCCACGATGGGGATGCATGAAATCTTGTTCGAGAGAAAGAGGGCCACGGCGTCGGAGAGGCTCGCCTCGGGCCTCAGCGTGAGCGGCTTGCGGCTCATGATCTGGTGCACGCGCTTGTTGAGCGTGCCCAGGTCGCGCGCGGATTCGACCACGCTGTCGATGAACGGGCTGATCGCGCGCAGCAGGTCGCGATCGGAGACGACGCCTTGCAGCTTGCCCTCTTCGACCACGAGCAGATGGTGAAAGCTCGCCTCGGCGAAGATCTCGCGCACGGTAGCGAGCGTGTCGTCGAAACCGATGGTGACGACACGGCTCGTCATGAATTTCTCTACTTGCATACCTTCCAGACCTGAGTGGGTTCGATGTCCCGAGCCGGCCTATGCGCAGCAGATTCTGGTGGCGGCTCGGGGCTTCAGCCCGTTATATCGACCGCGGGCGCGTAAATCTTCAGTCTGGAAAGCGGCGTGGGGCGCGCGCGGACGGCGCGCCCCACAAGTTTCATGCTTTTGTCATGCTTCGAGCGCGAGCGTCGCGAAGGTCGCGAGCCAGTGCTCGCCCATATAGTCCCCGGCCACGTGGTCGAGCGCGCTGGCCAGATGCAATTGCGCCGCATCGTTGAGGACGGCCACGCGAGCGTCGCCCGCGGGCAGTGCGCGTGCGAGTGAGCGCTGACACCACGCGCGGCTCAGATTGAGCCCGTCGAGGTGGGCGATCTTGCCGTCGCTGCGGTCGGTCACGGTGGCCGGCGTAAAGAGCGTGACCGGCTCTTGCGTAACGAGGTCGGGCAAAAAGCGCGTGAACCACGGCTCGAAATCCCGCGCGCTCAGTACGCGGCTCATCAGCAGGGCCACGCTCAGCGCGGGAGAGAGGAATTCGTCGCCGCCCGGCTCCCACGCCTGGCAGCCCGCGTCGTTCGCGTGCCAGCGCGTGGCGGTGTCTTCGATCAACGTCACCAGCGCCGGACGCGAGGTGGCTTTCGCGAAGTCGTACGCGAGCGTGAGCGCGAACGCCGTATTGAAGTGCGTGCCCACGCGCAGCGGATAGGTCGCCTTCGGCAGGAATTCCTCGAAGCGCTCGACGAACCAGTCGGTGAGCGGCGCCAGCGCCGCCTTCCAGCGCGCGGCCTGCGGCAGCTTCAACGACTCAACCTGCGCCTCGACCTGCGCCGCGAGCGCGAGCAGCCACGCCCAGCCATAAGGGCGCTCGAAACCGCGGTTGTGCGCGAGCGTGAGGTAGGCCATCTCACCGGCCATCTTCTCCGGCGTGAAGTGCTCGTCGACCACGGCGACGATCTGCGGCCCCTCGGGCAAGTCGGGAAAGCGCTCCAGCAGATGCAGCACGAGCCAGTAACCGTGCACGCACGAATGCCAGTCGTAGCTGCCATAAAAGACCGGGTGCAGCGCGCGCGGGCCCTGCACGTCCTGCGGGCCGTCGAGCGAGTGAGTCAGCTTGTTCGGGTACTCGCGCGTGAGGTGGGCAAGCGCGAGCGAGGCGAACTTCGAGGCATGGGCGTCGGTGAGGTGTGTGGTCATCGTGATCTCATCAGAACCGGAAAACGAAGGCGTACATCAGCAGCGTGTTGACGACCAGAAGCAGCACGGCGGTCGGCCATTGCGCCTTGATCACGCCGTTCTTGTCGCTCAGTTCGAGCAGCGCTGCCGGGACGATGTTGAAGTTTGCGGCCATGGGTGTCATGAGCGTGCCGCAGAAGCCCGAGAGCATGCCGATCGCGCCAAGAATAGCCGGGTTGCCGTGGAACTGATGCACGATCAACGGCAGGCCGATGCCAGCGGTCATCACCGGAAAGGCGGCGAACGCGTTGCCCATGATCATCGTGAACAGGGCCATGCCGAAAGTGTAGGCGGCCACGACCGCGAACGCCGAATTTTGGGGAATCCAGTTCGTGACGAGCTCGGACACCACGTGGCCTACGCCCGCCGCGGCGAACAGCGCGCCGAGCGCCGCGAGCATTTGCGGCAGGATGGCGGCCCAGCCCACGGCGTCCATGGTGTGCCGCGCGCCCTTGAGCGCTTGCACGGGCGAATCGCGCAACATGACGAGCGCCGCGCCGAACGCAACGAGCGTGGCAATCACGAGCGAGATGAGCGTGACGTTCTTCGCTTCGACGAAGGGCGCGTACTTGAGCGTGAGCGTGCCGACGAGCGTCACGACGGGGATGAGCAGCGCCGGAATGAAGAGCCGGCTGCCGAAGCGCCGCGCCCCTTGCTCGCGGCGCGCCTCGGCCTTGGCGTTGTCGTTGCTCGTGGAGCTGCGGCCCAGCTTGCCTGAGCCCGCGATCAAGGCGAGCGCGATGGCGAGGCACCCCATCACGAAATGCGGCAGCACGCCGCCGAACAGGAACGTCACGGCGTAGACGCCCCAGAACACGAAGTTGATGACGCGGCGCGGGTTCGCGCGGTCGAGCAGGTTGAAGACGGCGAACGACGCGAACATCAGGCCCGCGACGACATAGAGCGATTCGAGCTTGATCACGATGCGGCTCCCTGGCGGCTTGCGGCGCCCTGCGCGTTGGCCGCGCCCAGGCGGCGCGAAAGATTGTGATCGAGCAGCTTCAGACGCACGCAGTGGATGAGGAGCGCCGCGAACGCGGTGGGAATCGCCCAGACTGAGACCTGCAGCGGCTGAACGATGATGCCGTTCTGCTCGAGAAAGCCCTTGATGAGCAGGATCGACTGGATCGCGATAAAGATGTCTTCACCGAAGAACACGGCGATGTTGTCCACGGCCGAGGCGTTGGCGCGGATCTGCTGGCGCACAGCGTCGGGCACCTCGCCGAAGCGCTTCGTGGCCGCGGCTTCGGCCATCGGCGCGATAAGCGGACGGACCATCTGCGCGTGGCCACCCAGCGACGTGAGGCCGAGCGCTGCCGTGATCTGGCGGATCACGAAGTAGAGCATCAGCACGCGGCCAGTGGTGGCGGCGTGCACGCGCGAAATGAGGTGCTTTGCCTGCTCGCGCAGGCCATTGCGCTCGAGCAGCGCGATCACGGGCAGCGTGAGCCAGATGAGGCCCATGTAACGGTTATCGGCGAACGCCTTGCCGAAAGCGCTGACGATCTCGACCGTGTGCAGGCCGCCCGCCAGCCCCGTTGCAACACCCGCCGCGGTCACGACGAGCAGCGCGTTCAGGCGCAATGCGAAACCGATCACCACGATCGGCACCCCTATCAAAACCAGCATCTCTCCTCCGCCTTATCGGTTTCCGCCGGACTCGTGGACCCGGCCGCGCGGGCGCGCGCTTCCCCATTGCGCCCAATTCAGCCCAGGAATCTATCACGACAATTTATCGATAAATAGTCGATAAAGTCTTTATACGGGAAGTCCCTGGGCGACGCACACCGGGTGGAATCGAATTGATGCCGCCGCAGCGCGGCGCGGGTCTGGGGTTGGCGGGCTTGGCAGTTAGTTGCATCTGCAGCGCCGGATTTGAATGCCTGCGCGCGCATCGGCGCGACTGCGCGGCATGAATCAGGTGTCGAGATGGAATGCGTGTTGATCGTTTGCCGCTTGCTGGGCGTCGTGGAACGACAACTCGACGCCAATACGCTCGCCGCTGCGCACCCGGCTGATGGCATGCCGGAGGTTCACACGGTAGTTAGCGCTGCTGCCTTTGAATGGCCGCTGGGCCGTGGCGATGATCGCCGCGTCACCCAACCCGAGCGGAACGACCGTCGGGCGCGACTGCATGCGCGGACGCTGCTCGGTCAGCACCAGTTCGCCGCCCGTGAAGTCTTTCCCCGGCGCCGTGAGCAGGGCGACCACTTGCAGCGGAAACACATGCTCTCCGTCGCTGCGTTGATGCAGCGCCAGGTAGTCGTCGCTGCCTAGATGGTTCAGATGCGACTGCGCCTGCGTTTGCCCCGCTCGCCGGTTGTGCTCCAGGAATTCATCCAGATCCGCCGGGAATCGATAAGGCATGCCAAGCATCTCGTTCCATCGATTGGCGATGGGCGCCAACTGACGATAGAGGTCCGCACGCCATTGCGCCCATGGCTGCGGCAGAGCAGCGCTGAAATACAGCAAATCGCCACGGCCGAGATCGAGCGAATCCAGCGAAACGCGGCGCAATGCGTTCGATGCGAGGGCCTCGCGCGCGAGCCTGCGGGCTCCGTCCGCGCCAGCGAGCCGAGGCAGTACCGCATAGCCTTCGCTGTCCAGTTGCGAGGCGATTGCGCTCCAGTTCAGCTTATCGAATGTGTCGGCAGATGGAGTCATAGGTAAGGACATATTCGTGTCAAAAACCCGGGAGCGTTGCCGTCTGTGGAACCTCGCGCGTGACCGCAATCGCCTTCTCGTGTTCGAGCAGCCAGCGCTTGCGATGCGAGCCCCAGGCGTAGCCCTTCAACTCGCCGTTGCTGGCAATCACGCGATGGCACGGCACGACAATAGCGATGGGATTCGCGCCGTTCGCCGCGCCTATGTCGATCGCCGCGCGCGGGTCTTCGAATCCCAACGCTTTCGCGAGCTTGCCGTAACTGGTGGTGCTGCCAGCCGGAATGTGGCGCAACGCGGCCCAGACACTTTGTTCCAGGTCCGAACCCGCCATGACGACCGGCAGAGGATCGAGCGCGTTCAATTCGCCGGAGAAATAGCGCGTCATGGCGTCGGCGATCGAAGCCGGCGCGGCGGCGTCGATCAATTCGGCACCGCCGTGACGTTCGCGCAGGCCACGATGCAGCCGCGAGCGGTGATCAGAGAATTCGAGCGCGTGCAGCCGCTGCTGCGCATCGCTCACCAGCATGAGGTTGCCAAGCGGCGACTCGATATGGCTGAGAAACAGTTGCATCATGCGCTCCTTCGCGTCGTGTGCGCGCTAGCGTGAATCGTGAAAAATCAGGCCGACGGTATGACGCCTCCCGCTGCGCACCACGCTCACGCCGTGCCGCATGGCGACCTTGCGCGTGCTGCCGCGCCGGTTCGCAGCCGGCCGCTGGTTGACGGTGAACAGCACAGCGTCGCCCTGCTCCAGCGGAATCACTTCGGCACACTGACCGTTCGACGCGCTCTGCGTCATCACGAACTCGCCGCCCTCGAAGTCGACGCCGGGCCGTGAGAGCAGCATCGCCACCTGCAGCGGAAACACATGCTCGCCGTAGAGGTCCTGGTGCAGGCAGTTATAGTCGCCCGGGCCGTATTCGAGGATGAGCGGTGTCGGGCGCGTTTGCCCCGCGCGGTGGCATTGATCGAGAAAGGCTTCGAGGTCGGCTGGGTACCGCGTGTCGATCCCCAGTTGCTCGTTCCAGCGGTTGGCGACAGGCGCGAGGTACGGATAGAGCGCATGCCGCAACCGCTGAAGCAGCGACGGCAGCGGATACGCGAAGTACTTGTACTCCCCGCGCCCGAAATTGTGACGCGCCATGACGATGCGCGAGCGAAATCCATCGTCCCTCGCGTAAAGGGCAGCGAGCTGCGCGCACTGCTCGGGCCTGAGCACGCGGGGCAGGACGGCATAGCCGCGCGCGTCGAGCGATCGCTCGATCTCGACCCAGTCGTAGGTTCCGGATTCCGGCTTGTCTGCCCGCATGGCTCCGGTTTTCATCGCGTGTCTCCCTCGTCTCGCAACCGGCATTTTCGCCGATCTCGCATACAGACCAACGATACGCCAACGCGCCGCGCGTTCCGATCCGATTGTTGCGCTCTAATTCGGCGCGCGCCACGACGTGAATACCTCGCGAATGTCACGGCAAGAAACGGGTATCTGCGCGGCTTGCTGGTCGATATCGTTCATTTCAGGCGGAGCAATCCTGCTTCACCGTGAATCGAGATCAGCAAGGAGTCGAACATGTCGATGGAAGAGGACAACAAGGCGATCGTTGGCCGCTGGTTCACGCGTTTCTGGGGCGAAACCTGCGACCTCAGCGTCGTCGACGAGCTAGCCGCGCCGGACATGCTGCTCAAGTATTCGCTGCACGAGCCGCGCCGCGGGCGCGAGGACATCAAGGCGTTCATGACCGGCTTTCGCGCGGCGTTCCCCGATCTGAACTTCTGGGGCGCCGCCGGCCTCATCGCCGAAGGCGAGTTCGTGGTAGGTCAGTGGGAAGGCGGCGGCACCCATTCAGGCCCGGCGTTCGGGGACTTTCTCGCGGGATCGTTGCCGGCGGCGAGCGGCCGCAAGATGCATTTCACCGGCACGACGGTGTTGCGCCTGAAAGACGGAAAGATCGTCGAGGAGATCGGGCTCGACGACGGCGTAACAGCGCTCACGCAGCTCGGGCTCATCAAGCGGGTCTGACTGCGCCACGAACGGAACGTCTCACGTAGGGAGTCGAATCATGTCACTGCTTGCTCCGCTCCTCCCCCTTCACGCGCTCGCGGCTCACCGCGGCGACGGGCTGCGGCCTGAACTACTCGCACTTTTCTTGCGCCATGCCCAATCCGATGCCGGACTCAGCGCGAGCATCGATCCCCCGTGCGTGGAAGCCAGTCAGGCGCCGCCGCACTGCGCCAGGACGTTGGACTGCGCATCGAGCCACACGGGAATGGCATCGAGCTTCGAGCCAGCGCACGGGCCTTCAATGCACTGCCCGTCTTCGAAGCGAAACAACGCGCTGTGATGCGCGCACATGATCACCTGCGCGCGATACGTCGGCACACGGCCGGGCTCGTAGTCGAGCGGCACCGAGAAGTGCGGGCAGCGGTTCACGTAAGCCCAGACTTCGCCGGCACGCCGCACGACGACGACCGGCCGCCCTGCCAGCGCGGCGTCGATCACGCGCGCGCCGCCATCGGGCACATCGTCAAGGCAACACAGGCTCACGGTCTGCATGACTCACACTCTTTGCTCAGGATTACCAAGATTCCAGTCCCACGGACGAATCTCGACATGTTCGAACAAGCCCGCCAGTGTATAAGGATCGTCGCGCACGAAGCGCATCACATCGTCGTATCCTTCCGCCTCGATCACGAGCAGCGTGCCGTTGAGCGCGTCGCAACGCGGCGCGAGCGTCGACCCGCCCAGCCGCACGAACACCCCGCGCTGCGAGGCCGAGCGCAGATAGGTGCGATGCACCGCACGCACGCGCTCGCGGACTTCGCGCATGCCAGGCTTGTCGGTCGCGAATACGGCGTAGTAACGCGTGTGCGGTCTCATGCGCGCTCCAGCACGAAGTCGTAGCGCGCCTCGCGAAAGCTGTCGGCGAAGCCGAACTGCTGCGCGCCCGCCCCGCCCGCCGGGTGCTCGCGATAATCCACGAGCAGCGAGGGCTTCACGCCGAACACCGCGTCCGAGTCCAGATACGGGTCGTTCTGGTTGAACAGATGCGTGACGAGCGTGCTGTGGCCCGGCGCCGTGATCATGAAGTGCAGATGGGCGGGCCGCCACGGATGCCGACCCGTGGCGTTGAGCATGCGGCCCACCGGGCCGTCGGTAGGAATGGGATAGCACACAGGCACGATGGTGCGGATCGCGTAGCGGCCTTCGGCGTCGGTGCGATAACGGCCACGCAGGTTGCCGTGAGGCTGCCCGGTGTCCTGCCCAGAGTACATGCCGTTGTCCGCCGTCTGCCACACGTCGAGCAGCGCGTTCGCCAGGGGCTTGCCGTCGGTCGTGAGCACGCGGCCATGCACGAGGGCCGGCGTACCGGGCGTGAACGCCATGTTCTCGCCGTAGGCGCGTTCCGGCATGCCCTCGATATAGAACGGGCCGAACACCGTCGTATCGGTCGCGCCTGTCGCGTAGCGATGATTGATCGCGTCGACGAGCATGGACACGCCCAGCGTGTCGGAAAGCAGGATGAATTCCTGGCGCACGACGTCATCGCACATCTGGCCCGTTTCGGTCAGGAAGCGGATCGCGGCGAGCCACTCCGCCTCCGTAGGCTCGACTTCGCGCACGTAGGCGTGCAAATGCCGCACGAGGCTTTGCATCAGTGTGCGCAGGCGCGCGTCGGGTGTGTTCGCGAACCGGCCCACGACCTGTTCCGTCAAGGCGCGTTCGGCCTCGGTGCCATGCATCGACATGGTTGTCTCCTTTCCTCTGTTTTGTGCGCCACGCGCGCGGCGTGGCGCGGCCTGACTAGCGCGGCGCCACGCCTTCCCACGCGCGTTGCAGCAGTGCGCGGATCGCTTCGCGCTCCAACGGTCGCGGATTGGGGTAGGCATTCGTGCACGCAAGGTCGGCCGCTTCGTCGAGGCCCGCTTCGGGCATGCCGATTTCCTCGAGCGACAGTGCCATGCCGAGCGACTCGTTCAACGCGTAGAGCCGTGGCCCGGCCTCGTCCGCATGCGCGCCGCCGAGCGCACGCGCCACGCGCTCGAGCGCCTGTGGCGCGGCCGCGTGGTTGTAGTGCGCCGTATGCGGCAGCATGACCGCGTGCGTTTGCGCATGCGGCAGGTTGAAGGTGCCGCCGAGCGTGTGGCAGAGCTTGTGATGCAGCGCCATGCCCACAGCACCCAGGCAACTGCCCGCGAGCCACGCACCGTAGAGCGCGCGACTGCGCATCGCCGCGTCGTCCGGGCGACGCACGACAGCCGGCAGCGCTTCGCCCAACGCGCGAATCGATTCTTCGGCCATCAGGCTGATCACCGGGTTCGCGTCCTCGGCATAGAGCGCCTCCACCGCGTGCGCCATGGCGTTCACGCCCGAAGCCGCCGAAATGCCGGCGGGCAGCGAGACGGTGAGCGACGGGTCGTAGATCACGGTGCGCGGCAGCACGCGCAGGTCGCGCCCGGTCTTTTTCAAGCGCCCTTCGGTGAGACCGTAGATGGGCGTCATCTCCGAGCCCGCATAGGTGGTGGGCACGGCGACGATCGGCAGCGCCGATTCGAGCGCGATGGCCTTGCCAAGGCCGATGGTCGAGCCGCCGCCCACGGCCACGCAGCACTGCGCGTCCAGTGCCGCCGCCTTCTCGCGCGCGGCCCGTGCGACCTCCACAGGCACGTGCATGACCGCTTCGGCATGGATGCCCGCGGCGCGCTCGCCGAGCAGGCGCGCGACTTCTTCAGCAAGCGCGCGCTGCTCGGGCGTCGAGAGGATCAACGCGCGGCGCGCGCCCAACCGGTCCACTTCTTCCGGCAACCGCGCGAGGTTGCCCCAGCCGAACACCACGCGCGACGGCAAGCCTTGATAGACGAAGTGATCCATACGTGCCTCAACGCTTGAAGTGCGGCGGCACCTGGGCATCCACGTTGACCCACACCGAGCGGGCCTCCGTGTAGTCGTGCATCGCCTCGAAGCCCATTTCGCGACCGTAGCCCGATTGACCGACGCCGCCGAACGGGCTGCCCGGATTCACGCGCTTGTAGCAGTTCACCCAGCACATGCCCGCATGAATCTTGCCCGCGATGCTGTGCGCACGCGAGAGGTCGCGCGTCCACAAGCCGCTGCCGAGACCGTAGTCGGTGCCGTTGGCAATGGCGAGCGCCTCTTCGTCGGACTTGAAGCGCAGCACGGTCGCGAACGGACCGAACACCTCTTCCTGCGCGATACGATCGTCCGGCGTCTTCGCCTCGATCACCGTGGGGCGCACGTAGTAGCCGTTGGCGAGCGCGGGGTCCTGGGGCACGCTGCCGCCCGTGAGCACGCGCCCGCCCTGCTCGCGCGCCACGTCCACAAAAGCCTTCACGCGTTCCAGATGCTGCAGCGAGGTGAGTGGTCCCATTTCTGTTTCGGGATCCAAAGGATTGCCGACACGAATCGAAGCGGCCAGCGCCACGAAGCGTTCGAGAAATTCGTCGGCGATGCTGTCGTGCAGCACCAAACGCGAACCCGCAATGCACGCCTGGCCCTGGTTGTGGAAGATCGCCCAGGCCGCGCCGTTGATGGCGGCGTCGAGATTGGCGTCGTCGAACACGATGTTGGCACCCTTGCCGCCCAGTTCGAGCTGCACGCGCTTCAGGTTGCCCTGCGAGGCCTCCACGATGCGCCGCCCCGTAGCCGTCGACCCGGTGAAGGCGATCTTGCCCACGCCCTCGTGCTCCGCGAGCCGCTGGCCGGCCGTGTGCCCATAGCCCGGCACGATGTTGACGACGCCCGCGGGAAAGCCCACTTCCGCCATCAGTTCGACGATGCGCAGTGTGGAAAGCGGCGTGATTTCCGAGGGCTTCAGCACGACCGTGTTGCCGGCCGCGAGCGCCGGGCCCATCTTCCAGCTCGTGAACATGAGCGGGAAATTCCATGGCACGATCTGGCCCACCACGCCAATGGGCGCACGCTGCACGTAGTTGAGAAAACCCGTTTCGACCGGAATGACCGAGCCTTGAAGCTTGTCGGCCATGCCGCCGAAGTAGCGGAAGCACGCCGCCGTGCGCGGCACGTCCAGCGCGCGCGAGTCGCGAATCGGGTGCCCGGTGTCGAGCGATTCGAGTTGCGCGAGTTCTTCGCCGTTCGCTTCGATGGCGTCGGCGAGACGCAGCAGCAGGCGGCCGCGCTCCGCGGCCGGCATCGCCGCCCACTGCGGGAAGGCGCGCGTGGCGGCGGCCACGGCCAGATCGATGTCGGCGGCGGTGGCGGCGGCGATCTTCGTGATCAGCGAGCCGTCGTGCGGATTGAGCACGTCGATGGTGCCGCCCTCGACGGCGTCAACGAAGCGGCCGTCGATGAACAATTGCGTTTGCATGAGTAAATCCTCGATTGATGCTTAAGGCTGCTGCCTAACTGCGAAACTCGTTCAGAACTCGACCGGATACGGCTTGAGTTCGCCACTCTCGTAGCGCGTGGGCAAACCGGCGGTCGCGTTCTCCCACACGAGCAGCATCGAACGCTTGGTCGAATAGCCCTGGTGACGAATATCGGCGGGCATCGCGCAGATGTCGCCCGCGCGCATGGTGATGCGTGCACGCGGCGCGCCGGTGTTCTTGTCGCCGATGTCCCAGACGATCTCGTCGGAGAGCTGCAGGAACCATTCCACGCGATCGTTGCCGTGGAATACCGGCAGGATGTACTCCTCGGTCGTCGGGCAGAACAGGCTCTGGCCGCACACCGAAGTGACCGAGGGGTTCCATGTCACGTCCGAGCGCGAGAGATACTTGAAGAGGTTGAACGCGTGCAGCTCGCCTTCGAAACCGGGCTCGGCGTGCACTTCGGGGCTGTCCTGTGGCACGTCGGTGAAGGCGCGGTTCACCGGGAGGTCGTCGCGCAGCGGCGAGTCGCCTTCGAGGCCCGGCATGCGGCGCGTGGCGATGCGCGTGCGCTCGATCGCGGCGTCGTTCTCGCCATGCTTGCGGCCGAACGCGGTGCCGGTTTCCTCGGGCGCGGCGAACGGGTCGAAGCCTTCGTTGGTCCAGTCGTGCAGGATCGCCTTGAAGGTCGCCATGATGGTGGGCGTTTCGAAGGTCTCGATATAGTCCACACCGGCATCCTTCATGATGCCGTTGAACGAGCCCGCATACACGTCCACCTTGCCGTAGTGGTTGCGCGTGCCGAACACGTGGTCGAAATTGACCCAACCGTAGAAGAAACCCCAGGCCACGTCGCGCATCATCGCGCGCAGGAAGGCGTCGGCGGGGATGGCGTGCGTGCGGGTCTGCCCCTTCGCGGGCCACAGCACTTTGACGAAGTATTCGTCGCGCGTAAATTCGAAGGCGCCGAGCGTGTAGCGGCGATAGCCGGTCACGGCGTCGGGCTCGCTCGCGCGCACGGTGTCGGCGGCAAAGCCTGCGGAATGGTCGAGGGTTTCGAGGGTGGCCATTTGGTGTCTCCAGTAGTCGAGTGATGGGTTGGCGTGTGTGCGTTCAGTGCAGGCAGATATCAGCCCACTTCTGGACGGACAGTTCACCGACCATGGTCTGCACGAGCGCCACGCCAGCCTTTTGTGCGCTGAAGCGGTACGCACAGCCTGCCGGCAGCAGCGCTTGATGCCCGCTGCGCAGCACCACGTGGCCCATCTTGCGGCCTGCAGGCTGCTCGCCTGCGTCGACCGTGCCCTTACTGTCCTTGAGCGGCGTATCGAGCTTGACGAAGTCGATACGCACTTCGCCATCCATCAGGATGACGAACTCATCGTGTGCGCAGGCGAACCAGCGCGACTGTCCCTGGATGCGCAGCACCTCGATCACGTATTCGAGGTTCTTGCCGACCACGACCTTCTCGTAGGGCGCCGAGCTTGCGGCAACTTCGAAGACGTTCGAGAAAACATAGTGGCGAGCGTCGCCGCTCGTGATTTCGATCTCGCCCTTGCGGTACTGCTCGAGCGAGCCGAAGACGGTGTGGAATGTCGAATCGGTCATGGCTGTCTCCTGTTTTGGAAGGTGTCGTTGGAATCAACTTTAGGAGCGCTGCGGGTCGGCTACAACCAGCGGCCAGGCGACTACGGCATTCGCGTTTCGCAAACAATCGCGGCAGGCAATCGCCGCAAGCGCCGCAAGCGCTAGCGCACCCAGCCGCGCTCGATCAGCGGCACGTCCCACGCGGGCTCGGGGCCCAGATACTCGGCCAGAAACTCCACCAGCGCCTTCACTTTCAAGGCCTGACGCTGCGTGGAGGGATACACGGCTGCAAAGCTCAATGCCGAAAGGTGGTAGTCGGTAAGAATCGGCACGAGCGTGCCGTTGAGGAGCGCCTCGCTCGCCACGAGCGTAGGCAGGCACACCACGCCGCCGCCCGTGAGTGCGTAGTCGCGCAGCAAATGCACCGAGTTCGAGCGGATCATGCCGGGCAACTCGATCTCCACGACCTCGTCGCCGCGCGCCATCGTCCAGCGGTTGCGCGAGGGATAGCCCGAATAGAGTGCTGTGGTGTGCTGCAGCAATTCGCGAGGATGCTGCGGTGCGCCATGCTCTGCCACATAAGCGGGCGTGGCGCAAAAGAGCCGCCGCACCGAAAAGAGCCGCCGTTCGATCAGCGAATCGGAAATAGGCGGGAAAATCTGGAAAGCGACGTCGAAGCCTTCTTCGATCGGATCGACCACGCGGTCGTTGACGATCACATCGAGCTGGATGCCAGGATAGCGGCGGTTGAACTCGGCGAGCGGCGCGCCGAAATGGCCGAGCGCGAAACCCGGCAATATCTGGATGCGCAGCCTGCCCGTGGGCGTGGCGCGCAGTTCGCGCATCTGGTCGGTCAGTTCGTTCACGCGCCCCACCACCTCCGCGCATTCACGATAAAACGCCTCGCCGACTTCGGAGAGGCGCACGTGCCGCGTGCTGCGATGAAAGAGTGGTGCGTTGACGAACTTCTCCAGTTGCTGGATCCGGTTCGTCACGACCGAACTGGTCACGCCGAGTTGCCGGGCCGCTTCCGCGAAACTGCTCGTTTCCGCCACGCGCACAAAGGCTTCGATGCTCAGGAATCGGTCCATGCTCCTCTCTTCTTCACGGGTTCGGGCCATCCAAGTATAGGGCCCGCTCCCAGTCGCCCGCGCCGCTCCTGCACGGGCTGCGCAACCGCAGAAGACGACACGGACAGCGCTCGCACGCTACTCGGCCTGCCCCGCTGCAGGCAAGGGCGCGGCGGGGGCGGCGGCCTCGCTGCGCCGCAGCTTCGCGGGCGCGGTTTCCTTGAGGAAGAGGCTCACCAGCACCCCGAGGAAAACAGCGCCAATGGGCAGCCACAAAATGTTCTGGATACCGAAATGCGCTGCAACGAATCCGGCGAGCGCGGGCGCCACGCCGCCGCCAAAGATTTCGCCCGCGCCCACCACGAGCCCGATCGAGGTCGACACCATGCCAGCCGGCGCGGCTTCAGTGGCAACCGGTCCCGAGAGCAGCGAAACGAGGCCGAGCGTGAAGAACGACGCCGCGAACAGCACCACGAAGAGCGCGAGCGGCTGCGCGCCGAGACCGCGAAACACGATCAGCATGACAGCGGTGCCCACGAAGCCGAGGACGCTCGCCAGGCGCCGGCCCAGCAGATCCGAAAGCCCCGGCAAGCCGAACTGTCCGACGAATCCGCCAAAGCCGATTGCCGAGGCCACGACGCCCATGCGCTGCATATCGAGCGAAAGATACTGCGTGAGATAGAGCGGCAGCATGGCGCCGAGCACGAACACGCCCGTCATGGCGCAGAAGAGCGCGACCATCGCCACGGGAATGTTGCGGCTGCGGATCACGTCGCGCCAGTGGCCGGGTTCGGCCTTCGCCGCGGGCGCACCCGCGCTACGCGTCAGCGCACCTTGCGGCTCCCGGATCACGCGGTACATCAGCAAGCCGAGAATGAGGCCCGGCACCGAGACGAGTGCGAACACCCCGCGCCAGTTCATCACGCCCAGCAACTGCGTGGCGATGATCGGCGAAAGCGCGAGCCCGAACAGCGCGAAGCCGCTTTGCTGAAGCCCGAGATTGAAGCCACGGCGCTTGGGGTGCGAGGCATCGGCCGTGGCGGCGAAGCTGGTTGGGCAGAACGAGCCTTCCGCCACGCCCATCAGCGCGCGCATGGCCAGCAGGCTCGCGAAGCCGCCTGCGAGACCCGAGAAGCCCGAGAGCAGCGAGAACGCGATGATCGCCGGAATCAGCACCTTGCGCCGCCCCACCTTGTCGGACATGCCGCCCATGACCGCCGCGAACACGCCCCACGAAAGGCCGAGTATGCCGATGCAATTGCCGACATCCTGCGCATTGAGATTGAGGTCTTTCATGATCGACGGGAACAGCGGCGCGATCAGCCAGCGGTCGAGGCCCACGAGGCCGAAGCCCAGCGCCAGCAGCGTCACGGCCTTCCATTCGTAGGCCGTGTCCCATGTGTTCGGTTTCATCTCTGTCTCCTTGGGCCGGCCGAATGCCGCGCCACACGCTCATGTTTGAAAACGGTGTGCGACGCGACGTGCACCACTGCTCACTTGCAGGACGTCATCGGCATCGACGACGCCAAGATAGTCGCAAGCGCGGCGTAATCAGTACCGGATAACGCCCGAATACGTCATTCGCGGATCGCGAACAATCGGGCGCGCCAGTCCAGCGGGCACGGCAGGCGGGACGCTGCGAGCGGAGCGCGCCACGCATTGCACCGCGGCGCGCCCACCCCAGGACAATTACGGGTAGACGCTCGCTTGCGTGCCGGGCGGTACGCATTCAACGCATGAGTTGCACGAGTCCAAGTGCCACGCCCGGCACGAGAATCACCACCAGGAGCGCGACGATGTTGGCGCACAGAAACGGCACCGTCCCACGGAAAATGGTGCGAATCGACAACTCCGGCAGCATGGTCTTCACGATGAATACGTTCATGCCCACGGGCGGATGAATCATGCCGATCTCCATCATCATCGCCACGTAAATGGCGAACCAGATCATGTTCGCGCCGAGTGGCTGCACCACGGCAGCGAACACGGGAATGGTGAGCAGCATCATCGCGAGCGCTTCCATGAGCGAGCCGAGCACGATGTAGATGCAGGTGATGACGGCGATCACGCTTTGCGCAAGTGCTCGGTATGCATCTCGCTCAAACGGCTCAGCAGGATGCCGTAGCCGGTCAAATGCCCGAGATAGACGCTCGTGAAGACGCCCGTTGCGGGCAGCGCTTCGACGAGCGCATGCAGTTCCTCGCGAGTCAGCGGCTCCACGAGTAGACCTGGGCGTTCCACCCGAAGGTCGGCCTGGGAAGCCAATTGCCGGTGCACGTCCACGAGGCGCGCGAGGCCGCGCCGGTATGCGTCTTTCCATTGCGCATCCAGCGCCTCGTATTGCGCGTTGAACGTGTCGAGCGTTTCGAGGAAGCCGACGATCGAATCGAATAGCTCGTGGTAGCACGAGAACAGCGGCAAGCGATCGCGATTGCGCTTCAAATGCGCCGACACCCACGACTGCTCCAGGTCCGACTTGAGGAGATCGTGCGCCTGCTTCAGATTGCTGCTCGACACCCGCAGCGCGGCCGTCGCCGATTTCAGTTTCTCTCGGTCCAGCGTTTTCATTGCGACCTCGGTGAGCAACGCCTCGGCCTGTGCGTTGCCGTCGTTCACGAGCGTATTCGCCCAGAAGCCGTGATCGGGCGGAAAGGCAATTTGCTGGATGAGGAAACCGAGCAGCATGCCGAGCACCACGCCGATCAGCCGTTGCTCCAGCAACGGTATGTGCTCGCCCGTGTAGAGCACGAGCGTCATGGGCACGGTGATGCTCGTCATCTGGAACACCGAAGGCCTGACGCGCACGATCGTGAAAATCACGAGCGGCAGCAGGATCACGCCCAGCCACAAATGCGGCGCGGTCAGCCAGATCAGGAGCGTGCCGATCGGCATCGCTACGAGGTTCGACATCACGCGCTTGTAGAAGTACCCGCGCGCCGCCGAGATGGAACTGCCAAGCGCGAGTGTGAGCATGGTCGAGCCGGAGAGCGCGACCGCCGCCTCGGGATACCCGCACGCGTACGGAATGCCGAAGCCGATCCACATGCCGAGCGTGAGCTTCGTGTATTTCGCGAGTTCGGAGAGGGAAAAGCGTGCGAGCGCGCGGCGAAACGGCGTGAGCGGTTTGTGAGCGTAGGAGATGGAAGCCATGGATGCCGTCGGTCGTTTCAGGCGGAGCGCCAATGTTAACGCGAATGACGTGACTGTTCCGGCACTCAGTCCATCCTCGACGAATTCCCGATTATTTTGCCGCCCGGATTTTCTTTCCGATTCATCAGATCAAACATCGGCACTTTGTGCGGATGGCCGCCGTTGCGGGCTCTGCGGGCCGCCTTGCGCAAGGTGCGTTCCTTGCGAATTATTTTCAATTTCTTTCGGTTTTTTTTCATTTACCGTCATGTCCAACGGATGAAGTTCGCATTACAAACCCGCCTTTGCGAACGTCTCCGCATCCCTCCAGCACTGGGGTCTGCCCATGACGACAACAACGAAGGTCTCCATTTGCCTGCCGACGTACAACCGGCCTGAACTGCTCGTTCGCTGCATCGAATCGTGCCTCATGCAAACGCATGCGAACATCGAGATCGTGATCGGCGACGACTCGAGCGACGAGCGCACGCAGCGACTGATTGCCTCGCGTTACGGCGACGATCCGCGCATCGCCTACCGGCGAAACGTGCCCGCGCTCGGCCAGGCGCCCAATGTGGCCAGCCTCTTCGAGCGGGCGAGCGGAGACAAGATCCTGCTGATCCACGACGACGATTACCTGCTCGTGCACTGCATTGAGAAACTGCTTGCGCAGTGGGAGCGCTATCCGGATCTGGAAGTCGCGTTCGGCGATCAGTACGAAACCGATCACGACGGGCGCATCATGCACGCGGCTAGCGACCGCATGAATATCGCGTATCACCGTACGGCCAGCACGGCGGGGCTGCAACACCCGCCGGGTCGCGTGGGCATCGTGCAGATGTTCCCCAACAACGGCTGGCTCGCCAATGCGGCACTCGTCAAGCGCGTCGGCTACGACGACCAATACGGCACCTGCTGCGATTACGTGTTCGGCACGCGCCTGTGCCTCGCGGCAAAACGCGTGTACTACGTGAACGAATACGTCTCGTGCTATCGCATCACCGACGTTTCGGTATCCCAGGCAACGCGGACGGGCGTCAATGCCTCGTCTATCTCGGCGTGGCGCTTTCTCAACGGCCTCGCGCTGGCGCCCGAACTCGAACCGGCTCGCAAGCTCGCCATGCGCCGGCTCGTGCCGATCGTCGTCTCGTTGCTCGCGCGCAATCGCGAGGCGCGCGCCGGGCTGCAGCTCGCGCTCGGCAATCTCTACGCGTACCGGTTCGGCTTCAGCCCGCGCCTCTACTACCACCTGCTGATGATCTGGAAGGCCACGCGGCGGCCCGGCACGGAGTCCGTCGCCCTATTGGGCATGAAGGACGAGCAAGGTGTGGATACTTCCCGAACGCGCATGCCGTAACGAATGCATCACGCCGTGAACGGCGTCCGCAGGTCGGCAACGTTCGCGACGTGCTCCAGCGCGTTGATCCGCGCGATCAGTTGCGCGGTCTTTTGCTGGCCGAGCACCGGCTCCATGAGATCGCGCGCCTTTTCGTTCACCTGGGCGACGCTCAGCGGGTTCTCTTTCGTGCCGGGCGGAAAGCGCGTGTAGTGGCTCACGGTGCACCCGTCCGTCAACGTCATTTCAACGATGCCGCCACGCGGCGCGGCCGGGTCGCGCAGCTTCGGGTCGGCAACGACCGTCACTTTCGCGCGTTGCGCCTGGATTTGCGGATCGTGCATGAGCGAGACGTCGTGGCTGTCCGCGAACGATACTGCGCCCTTGACGAGCGCCAGCGCCACCATGTGGGCGCAGTTGACGTCGGGCATCGCGCTGTCGCCGACAATACCTATGGCGTCCGGTGGCACCTTCTCCGCCACCGTGCGCACCTCGTCCGGCGTGAGCTGATATTGCCGCGGCAGGGTGAGCAAGGCGTCGAGCGGCGATTGAATCGGATAGCCCACCGAATACGTCTTGATCGCCGTTTCCGTCACGAAAAAGCGGCTGCCGAGCTGGTCGATCATCGCTTGCGGCTGCGGCTTCGTGGAAAGCGCGATGAAGAGATTGTGCGTACCGTCGAGCACATCGGCCACGCCGGTCATGCCTGACTGCACCATCGTCGCCGCCATCACGCCGTTGCGCGCGCCCATGCCCGCGAAATCGAAGGCCTTTTCGATGTGGTCGCGATCCTTCACCCAGCTCCATAGCCCCGATACCTGTTGCGCCGCGTACGAGATCGCATAGCGCGTCTGGCGTTCGTCGAGCCGCGCGAGCCCCGCGGCCGCGCCAAGCGCGCCGAACGTCGAGGCCGTGCCTTCCGCGCTGCGATGCGATGCGCGCACGAGGTCCGGGCCGAGCGCCATGAGGAGCCGGCAAGCCGTGTCGTAGCCCAGCGCGACGGCACGCACGAGCGCCGCGCCGGATGCACCCTGCGCTTCACCTAGCGCGAGCGCGGCGGGCACCGTAGAGCAGCCGGGGTGCGCCTTCGTGACGGGCTCGAAGTCGTCGGTCTCGTCGGAGTGCGCGCACATGGCGTTGGCGAGCGCGGCGTTCACCGAGCTCGTGCGCAGGTCCGAGCCGACGACCGAGGCCTGCGGCGTGCCGCCGAGCGAGCGCACGTATTGCGTCGCCAGCATGCCAGGCCGCATGCGCGACCCCGACACCATCGCGCCAAAGGTATCGAGAATGTGGTTCTTGCATTCGACCAGCACGGCGTCAGCGGCCGCCTTGCCGGTTTCCAGCGAACCCATGGCTTCGCCCACGTTGCGCACGAGCCCTGCGGCCTGCGTTGCGGCGATGCCGAGCGCGTGGCGCGTGCGCAGCGCGTCGAGCCCGAGGAGGCGCGCAGCCGCAAGCGTCGCCCCCACGATCCCGAGAGACGCGGCCACGTTCCAGCGAGCACGAAACGCATCGTCGTCCACGGCGGCGCCTAGCCGCGCCGAAGCGCGCGTGCCGACCGCGACAGCGGCGGCGATGTCCTCTTCGGCGGCCTCGAGAGACTCGCCGAGCGCAAGCGCTGCCGCCACGGCGGGCACGGCCGTCGAACCGGCATCCAGCATGGCGAGCGCGGCGCCGAGCTGCCATGCACGCGAGCGCGCATCGGTGGCCTGCCCAAGCATGGCGCTCAGCGGGCTGGCGTCGCAGGGCTGCGCTGTGCAGCGGCGCGCATTCGCCACGGCGCTGCGCGCGGCCTCCAGTTCGCGCTCGCCAGGCTTTGCTTTGGCAAGCGCCACGAACGCATCGGAAACGGCGGAGTGAGCGGCGGGGTTATGCATGAGCCAGATCCTTGTTCGGCGTGCAAAGGGCGAAGAACGCATCGAGACTCGCAGCGCGCTCCACGTTCGCGACTGCAGCGGCAATACGATCCGCCGCGCCCGCGCCAAGCCGCGGGTCGATCAGCAGACGCACCTTGTCGAGCAGTTCGTCGTCAGTCAGTGGCCGCGCGAGACTGCCGCGCGCATGTTCGACGTGATGCGCGACAACGCTGCCGTCGCGAAGCCGCGCCTCGATGTACACCTCGTCGCGGTTCACGGCGGCGTCGGGTGCGAGCTTTGTCTTCGCGCGCAGCGCCTTCACGTCGTCGCGCGTCACGCGGCTATCGTCGTATTGCGCGAGGCCCACCTGAGCGTCGCACAGCGCGGCGGCCACACCATGGATCGCGCTGAAACGCGCCTGCAGGCCGTCTTGCGGCTGTGGATTACCCATCAATTCCGGCACGAGCGGATGGCAGCGCAGCACGATCGCGTCGATCGAACCGGCATCCGCAATGCGATCCGCAATCGCGAGGCCAGCATCGATGGCAGGATGCGCGACGATCCCGCACGGATACGGTTTGTAGGTGTTGAACAAAAGCTCCCAGCGCTCGCCGAAATCGCCGTTCATGCGCTCGAACTCCACCTTCGTCGAGAGCGATCTCGCATAGCCGCCCGGCGCTTCGAAGATGTCCTCTGCGGCGCGCTGCCCATGCTGGGCGAGCCGCGCAGCGTCGATGCCATTGGCAGCCGCTTTGCCGGGATGAAAAGGCTTGGTCATGGTGCCGAATGCCTCGCGCTGCCCGACGAACATCGAGGCGGCAATCGATACGGCTTCCTTAAGTTTGACTTCATCGAGGCCGAGCAAGAGCGCCGCCGTGACCGCACAACCAATCACGCCGCACGTGCCCGTGATATGCCAGCCCCGGTCGTAGTGCTCAGGCGAGATCGCCACGCCCACGCGCAATTGCGCCTCGCAGCCCAGCGCGAACGCCGTGAGCGCCTGCGCGCTCGTGGGTTGGGTTTGCGGCGCGAGCGCGGTGAGTACGGCGAGCGTGGCCGCAGCGGGATGGATCACGGTGACAAGATGCGTATCGTCGAAATCGTCGAGGTGGCCGGCGAAGCCGTTCGCCAGCGCGGCGAAATGCACGTCGATGCGCTCCGTACGGCCCAGCACGCCCGCCTCATGTGCGGCGCCAAGATCGCGCGCAGTAGCGAGGATCGCTTCCACGCCCGGATGCATGCAGGCGCCGACCGTTGTGCCCGCAACGTTGATGAACGAGCGCTTCGCTTCCTTCAGGACGTCGGCGGGCAAGGGACGCTGTGCCAGCGCATACAGGCCCTGCGCGAACGTGGCGGCGACGGAACCACTCATTGCGACAACTCCTCTAGACGTACACCGTTGGTTTTCGGCCCCCACACGCCAACCGCCACGACGATCACGACCCACCGGCACCGAAGTGAGAATGACGAGGATGCTGAACGCCGTGTAGCGCCCCAGCGCGTCGCGCGGCGGCGAATGCTGGAAAGCGGCGATGAAGCTCGCCACGGAGTACGTCAGCATGGCGAACGTGAACACGATGCGCCGCCCAAAACGGTCGGTGATGCCACCCAGTGCCATCGTGCCGACGAACATGCCCGCGAAGAACGAACCGAGAAAGCTGGCGAAGCCGTTCACGTCGAAAAGCCCGGCGGTGGTGGCGCGGTACAGCCCGCTGTGGATGAGGCCCAGTGAGATATAGGCCGCCATGAACATTTCGTAGAACTCGAACCATCCCCCACCGCGATGCGGGCGACGAGCCCGCGGAAGTATCGCGTGGGCGGCAGCCAGTCGAGCCGCGCCGAGACGCTCGCCTCAACGTGCGTTGAGCCGGCAATCTCAGTTCCCATGTAGATGGCGTCTCCTTGCCTGACGGGTAGCCGATTGGATTGTGTTTTAGTGTCGACAGTTAGAATCAGTATATGGCGACTCTCTGGTTTTCACAGAGAGATTCTTGCCTTAGTGTATACACTTAAGTATCCGAGCTGCGACTTCGCAAGCGAAGCCGGCACTGGATTTGTTACAATCGACGGCGCTGCGCCCGGTCGCGGCGCCTCGGGGGAAAGCGCATGGATGAAGATGTCGGCGTAATGGCCGCCCCGGAAACGGGCGAGCCGTCGAGCGTGGCCGAGATCGTCGACTGGGTGGCGCGCGGCATCATCGAAGGCCGGCTGCGTCCCGGCGACGACCTGAATTCGGTCGATCTCGCCAAGCGCTTCGGCGTGAGCCGCACGCCCGTGCGCGAGGCGCTTTTCGCGCTCACGCGCGAGGGACTCGTCCACTGGTCGCCGCGCCGCCGCCCGCGCGTGGCCGCCATGCAGTTGAAGGAAGTGCGCGAGATCTACGCGCTGCGCGCCCTGCTCTACGGTCAGGTATCGCTCGCGATCGTCGAGCAGGCCACGGACGAGGACATCGCCGCGCTGTGGCGCGCGCATGGCAAGCTGGCCGAAGTTGCGGCCAGGGGTGACGTGGACGGCTACTTCTGGGCCAACGTCGCGTTTCGCGACGAGGAACTGCGTGTGAGCCGCAACGGCATCTTCAAGGAGGTGCTGGACTCCATGCGCATGCGCACGAACCGCCTGCGCCACCTGAGCACCTCGCTGCCGGGCCGCCTGCAGCGTTCTTGCACCGACCATCAGCGGCTGTGCGAGGCGTACGCCGAACGCGATGGCGTGCTGGCCGCGGCGCTGAACCGTTCGATCGTGATGGGCGCACTGCATGCGATCGAAGGCGCCTGGGACAGCCTGCGCTGAGCACCTGCCCTCGCTGCGCCCCTTTTTATTAACGCGGATGGCGCGTCGAACGGGGCCTGAGGCCCTCCCCGCCAGGCTTGCCGAAAGGCCGGGGATACAACATACTTGACGATTCGACCGAATTCCTTCCGCATTCTCGTTCTACCGGGTTCTTTCTCATCATGAGCACAATTCTTGAAAGCCTTCCGACCGGCCAAAAGGTCGGTATCGCCTTCTCCGGCGGCCTCGACACCAGCGCCGCGCTGCACTGGATGAAGCTCAAGGGCGCCGTGCCTTACGCCTATACGGCGAACCTGGGCCAGCCCGACGAAGACGACTACGATTCGATCCCGCGCCGCGCGACCGAATATGGCGCCGCCGGCGCGCGCCTGATCGACTGCCGCGCGCAGCTCGTGGCGGAAGGCATTGCCGCCCTGCAATGCGGCGCATTCCACATCTCGACGGCCGGCGTCACGTACTTCAATACGACCCCGATCGGCCGCGCTGTAACGGGCACGATGCTCGTGGCGGCGATGCGGGAAGACGGCGTCAACATCTGGGGCGACGGTTCGACCTACAAGGGCAACGACATCGAGCGCTTCTACCGCTATGGCCTGCTCGTCAACCCGGACCTGAAGATCTACAAGCCGTGGCTCGACCAGCAGTTCATCGACGAACTGGGCGGCCGCTCGGAAATGTCGGAGTTCATGCGCCAGTCGGGTTTCGAATACAAGATGTCGGCCGAGAAGGCCTATTCGACCGACTCGAATCTGCTCGGCGCAACGCACGAAGCGAAGGACCTCGAAAGCCTGGAAAGCGGCATCAAGATCGTGAATCCGATCATGGGCGTGGCGTTCTGGCGCGACGACGTCAAGATCGACCGCGAAGAAGTGACGATCCGCTTCGAGGAAGGCCAGCCGGTCGCGCTGAACGGCCAGACTTTCCCGAACGCCGTGGAACTGCTGCTCGAAGCGAACCGGATCGGCGGCCGTCACGGTCTGGGCATGAGCGACCAGATCGAAAACCGCATCATCGAGGCGAAGAGCCGCGGCATCTACGAAGCCCCGGGTCTGGCGCTGCTCCACATCGCCTATGAGCGCCTCGTGACGGGCATCCACAACGAAGACACCATCGAGCAGTACCGCGAGAACGGCCGCCGTCTGGGCCGCCTGCTGTACCAGGGCCGCTGGTTCGACCCGCAAGCCATCATGCTGCGTGAAACGGCCCAGCACTGGGTGGCGCGCGCCATCACCGGCGAAGTGAAGATCGAACTGCGCCGCGGCAACGACTACTCGATCCTCAGCACGAAGTCGGACAACCTCACGTATCAGCCGGAGCGTCTGTCGATGGAAAAGGTCGCCTCGACGTTCTCGCCGCGCGACCGTATCGGCCAGCTGACGATGCGCAACCTCGACATCACCGACACGCGCGAGAAGCTGCGTGTGTACTCGAAGGTCGGTCTGCTCGCGCCGGGAGCGGCTTATACGCTGCCGCAACTGAACGACGAGAAGAAGTAAAGCGTCGTCGCATTGTGAAGAAAGGGAAGGCACTGCGCCTTCCCTTTTTTTATGTCTGCGTGGGTTGGCGCCTGGCGTTTGAGTTACCCACAGATTTCGTTGACAAGCTTGTGGAGAACGCCTGGGACGAGTGCCTAACCCGTTGATCGACTGGATGTTTTCTGCTGCGTGAGCGTCGGAGGCAGTGACGGGCTGCGGGGCGCGCTCTCAATACGCCCAGCGGCGTTTCAGCCGTCAAGCGTATTGCAGACACTCACTGCACGGCAAGCTGCTTCATTTTCCCGTAGACGAATTGCCCGAAGTACCACGACAAATCGGAGTGGTTGAGGATATTCACGTCGGAGAGCGCCCCCGCCTCGAGCTTCAGGCGGCGCAGCATGAGCTTGCCGGCCTGCGAGGCGATGTAGAGCCGCACCAGCTCCTTGCGGGTCTTCTCGTCGGCCGATTCGAAGTGCTCGCGGCCTTGCTTGACCTCCTCGTTGCGCTGCGACCGCGCCTCTTCGTCGCGCGCCGCGATGCTCTGCTTCACCGCCGTGGTCGCCACCGTCCTGGCGGTCTCCTGAACGGTCGCCGCCACGGCCAGTTCGCTCTGGATCGCCACCATCTTGCGCTCGGCCTCCGAGACCTGCCAGTCGTGGCTCAGCGCCTTCATCAGATAGCCCGCAGGGCTCTTGGTCACCTTGCCCTGGTTAAGCCGGAAACGCGTGTATTCGATAGCCTGCTGGATGCGCTCGTCGGTCCAGCTCATGCGATGCTCCGCGATCACGTCGAACTGCTTGTTGCTAAGGCCAAACTCCTCCTTGAGCGTGAGCAGCAGGTCGTGCGCGTCGGGCTGCCGGGAGAGAAGCGCGGCGACCGTGTCCTTGCGCTTCATCCGGAAGCGGATCTTGTTGATTTTGCGCGAGGTTTCCGAGTCGGCCCGGGTTTCGTAGCTGAGGTCGATGTCGGATAGCTCGTTGATCTGGCGCACCGCCGGATCGAGGTACTTGGGCCGGAAATGCTTGAACTCCGACGCGCTCGTACCGAGTTTGCCGGGCCAGCGCCGCATGACGTCGAGCTCGATCCAGTCGGTCAAACCGGCCCCCACGAAGGGCAGCACGTAGTCGTAGATCGCGCGCGCATAGGTCTGCGAGAACGACGCCGTGATGCACAGGTTCAGCCAGTGATGCTTGTCGGGCCCGGTGATGTGGCGCAGCATGAGCGGCGGAATGCGGAACTGGATGCGCCCCTTGCCGATCTTGACGCTGCCCATCAGCTGCTCGGAAATCCACTGGTCGTCTTCGCTGGGCGAGCGGTCGGGCGGCGTATCGGTGACCTCGATCAGCACGCGCTGCGCCTCCTTGATGACGCTCTGCAAATGGCGCACGTTGCGGCTTTCATAGCGCATGAGCCACTTGAAGTAGTTCAGGTCGACGTCGTAGGTATCGCGCGGCGCGGGTTCCTGGGCGGCAATGAAATAGGCGGCGTCGATGAAACGGCGCGAAGACAGCCCAAGCCCATTGATGGCGACGAACACGTTGTTGCGCTGAAAGCCGATCTCACGCGTGCTCTCATTGATCGGCTGGCCGGACATCTCCTCAAAGAGACCCAGCGACATCTGCAGTGTTGTAGTCCTTCGCCCGCTCTCCTCCGACATACGCACGCTCTCCCCGTCGACATTGGCGGGCACTCTATCACTACGCAAACACAAGTCAACACAATAACCGTTACCTCAAACAGGCACCCGATTCGGCTCGCGCACAAAAAACGTACCTGGCCGCACAAATATCTCTACAGCGACAGCACATAAAACGGAACCTGGCCGCACATAAAACGGTGCCGCGAGCACATAAAACAGTGCTTTTGAAGGGCAAGTCCTTGAAATGAAAGAAAACTAGTGCGTACGTTAGTTGGTTGGTAGGTTTTTATCTTTAAGTAAACAAACAAACCGCTCGCCAAAAAAGATGCTCAACGCGAATTCTGACGTGTTGTGTCTCGCGATGCGGTCAGGGAATTCGAGGTGGATTAGCTTCAAAGCCCCGTGTATGAAGGCTCACAGCCTTGAGGCATTTGAACGCGATCTGCCTTTCGCCCGGCGAAGCGCGTGGAAGGGTAACGATTTCTGTGCGGCTCCGGTGGTTTACGGGAGTGATTTATGTGCAGAAGGTCTATTAGGCGAGCGGAGATCGAGTTGAATGGGGTGACGAGTGGTCGGAAGGGTGCTAACCAGGGGGTGACTCTTCGGCAGGAAGATCAAGGCAACGGATTTTGTGCACCGGCCGAGGTACCCCGTGATAGCAACGTTTTTTGTGCACATCCTGGAAAGCGGAGCGGAAGGCAACGGTTATTGTGCGGTCGAGGTGTGATGGTTCAGTCGTTCGTCGATTGTGCGAGGTAACGAAATTTGTGCAGCTTTAGCGTGGAAGCGCATCCTGCTGGAATTCGACCGCCGGGAGATGACGAAATGGCGGTCGTGCTGGGCGCAGCGAGGTAATGGGGCAACGGTTTTTGTGCAATGCGGCGGTGGGGCGCGCGCAGCAAGGCTTGCTCGGCGTGTACGGTAACGGTTTTTGTGCAATCGTGGCCGGCTAAACTGGGTAACAGAAATCTCGAAGCACAAAAATCGTTACCTGGCCGCTTGAACGGAGAGTGCCGACGGATCAGGCGGTGGAACTGCACAAAAACCGTGACCGCGCAGTACGCATGCGAGCGACGAAGCCAGCACGGGTTGGATCCACGGCTGGATTTGCACAAAAACCTCGACCCGCGCAGTTGCTGGAAGTGCTCTGGCCCCGGTGAGTTGCACAAAAAATAGGCAAATCAGAGGAAAAGGGCCTACAGCGGCCGTGGTGGCGTTGCCGGTTTCGCTAGGACTTTGCCCTTAGGAATGTCCCACGAGGGCAATACAAGGCGTTTTGAAGGGTCATTTTTTTTCATATCGCCCTCAATTAGTGTGTTTTCATACGCTTTTGCTGTATTCTACGCTTTATCCAAATTCTGATAAAAAGCGTATTAATGGCGAAAACTATCGAATTGCCGTCGATCGATCGACGTGTGGATCTTTCCGCGATCACTGAATTTGCCGAAGAGGCTGGCCGTCTGTCTGAAGAGCTTCGGGAGATGATGCTGGCACCGCGGCCGCGAAAGATGGCGCCCACATTTACGTCCGCTCAGGTTGCGGAGATGTGCGGCATTGATCGCATCAAACTGAACAACCTGCTCGCCACCCGCGAGGGTCTCCCGCAAGGCGTGGCGCAAGGGTCCGGGCGAAGCCGGGTCTTCACCCTGCCCGAAGCGAGAACGTGGGTCCAGCAGGTCTCCGATATTTATCAGACACCGCTTCATACCGGCGTGCGCGATGCCGACGGCAAGGTGATCCTCGTTGCCAACTTCAAGGGCGGCTCGACGAAAACGACCACGACCATGTGTCTCGCCCAAGGCTTGACCTTGCGTGGCCGCAAGGTGCTGCTGATCGACCTGGATCCGCAAGCGTCGCTGACGGAGCTCTGCGGTCTGTATGCCGAAAAGGAAGTGACTGAGGATAGCACGGTCCTCCCGTTCATCTACGACCCGCATATGGAAGGCGGCCTGCTGAATTTCGTGCAGGAAACCTATTGGGACGGGCTTGACGTCATTCCCGCGCACCCCACGCTCTTTTCCGCGGAGTTCCATATTCCGGGTACCGTGATCAAGAACCCGGGGTTCAAGTTCTGGGACCTGCTGCGCCAAGGTGTGGAGGTGCTGCGCAAGCAATACGACTACATCATTCTGGATACGGCGCCGTCACTGTCCTATCTCACCATCAATGCGCTCATGGCCGCCGACGCGATGGTCATGCCGCTCGTGCCCGAAAGCCTGGATTTCATCAGTTCGGTGTCGTTCTGGAGCCTGTTTTCAGACCTTGCGCACACGATCATGGAACGCGGCGACGAGAAGACGTACGACTTCGTTTCCGTCCTGCTTTCGAAGGTCGATTACGGCAAGACGTCGTCGGCACCCGTCGTGCGCTCATGGGTGCAGCGGACCTACAAGGACTGGGTGAACGCGCTCGAGGTGCCAGCCAGCTCCGCGATGAGTAACGGCGCACTTGCCATGGCTACCGTGTTCGACATCAGCAAGGGAGATCTGGCTGACAAGACGGTGGCGCGCGTGCGTCAGCCGCTGACTGATTACGTACAGTGGATCGACGATCTCTACGTAGAACAATGGAGGGCCGGCAAGTGAGTTCATTCCGCGACAAGATGGCTGCGAAGACCGCTGAGCTCGGCTCGTCTTCGGAGCGGCCAGCCGCCGAACGGCCGGCGGCAGCCGTCGCTCCGGCCGAGCCGCGCCGCAGCAGTGCGTTCAAGACCGGGCCTGGCATGCTCGGCGCGTTGGCGGTGGCGCAGCAGCGCATCCACGAACTGGAAAACACGAGCGACAAGCTCATGCTTCCGGTGAACGCGATTCAGCCGAACCCGTGGCAGCCGCGCAAGATTTTCAGCGACGAGGGCCTCGCCTCGTTGGCTGAATCGATACGCGAAGTCGGGCTCGTCGAGCCGATCGTCGTTCGGCGCGCGGAAAACGGCTATCAGCTGATCGCCGGCGAACGACGTCTTCGCGCACATGCCCTGATTCAGGCGCAGGACATTCGTGCCTCCGTGATCGAGTGCTCCGATCAGGACATGGCAGTGCTCGCGCTCGTGGAAAACGTCGGTCGCGAAGACCTCACCGATTATGAAATTGGGCAATCGCTGCGCCGCGCCGAGCGGGAGTTTCCGACTCGCAAGCGCATGGCCGAGGCGTTGGGAATGTCGCGCAAAGGCCTGTACCGTTTTTTGGCCTTTGAAAATCTCCCGGAATTCATCCGACGCGATCTTGATTTGAATCCGCGACTGCTCGGCGGGTCGGCTGCCGACGAGGTTGTTTCGGCAATCAAGAAGTACGGCTCGCCCGGTCTATCGGCAGCGCGCGAGTTGTGGCCGGCCGTAGTCGCCCGGACGCTGGATCAAGGCAAGCTGGCCGCGGCGATCGGAGCGCAAGCCGACCGGGGGGAATCGACCGAAAGCGTATCCGAGCGCAGCATCGAGAAGATCTTTTCGGGCAAGAGCCACGCCGGCAGCATTACCAAAGACACCAACAGCTTTACAGTGAAGCTCAAGACGGGCGTGTTGTCGGATGCCCAGGAAACGCAAATTCGAGAGCTGATTAGTCAGCTGTTCAATGTGAAGCCCGGCTGATTGAGCCTTGAGGTTGTTGGTGTGGATGGAAGCCCGCTTCGGCGGGCTTTTTCTTTTTGTGGCTTAGGCTGTGTGTCGAGTTGACACACAGGTGCCCGTTAGACGAGAGCGTTGTGCGGGGGACGAGCGTGTGTCGAGTCGACACACCGGCAAAGTCGATCGCGGCGGGAGGGAGCGGGCTGTGAAAATGCCGTGCGTGGCTGGATTCCACTTGCGGCTGAAGCATTGAGGCTCCGTACTGGAGATCAGCGCGTCTAGCATGGGGACCGGTTGAACTGCCTCGTGTGTCGATTCGGCACACAAAGCCGCGAGGGCGTTTGCCTTGCGTCGTGCAGTTGAGTGAGCGTCGAAAATGACTGTGCCGCCCGCCCGCGAATGGGTCGTGTGTCGACTCGACACACGACCGATCATGCTCGTCGAAAGCCGAAGGATACGGCGGCATCGAACTACTACTTGGAGGAGGACGACACGGCTTCCGTCGACGCGAGGCGTACTCGAAAACCGGGAGCGGTGGTCCTCGAATTCATTTGCGTGGCCACTGTGTCGAGTCGACACACGCGGACCGGGGTTGCAAACCGGGCGAGTTATGGGAACGCACGAAAACAAGCATGAGGATGAGGTCAGCTCCCCTGCGCCTTCATCGTGCTGTGGGCGTGAGGACGATCCATCGCTTGCTCGCGCGCATGCGGACTTGCCAGCCGGGGCGGTGTGTCGAGTCGACACACAATCGCTGCTCCCTCGCCGTCGCCGCCTAAGGGGACGGCAACCTAGGGCATGTGCCATCGTCGGCGGGGCGAGAACACGGCATGAAGTCTTCTCCACGGCTGCGCACATCGTGCGGTGTGCGGGATGATGACCTATCGTTCGGGTGCTGAGTTGTCGGCCGAGGCGGTGTGTCGAGTCGACACACGGTCGTGGCCTCCCCGCCGTCGCGGCCTGATGCGACCGTGATCTGAGATATGCCACATCGGTGACGCGCGCGGTTCGTGAGGAAACGTATGCATCCGAAGCGCGTGGCGACACCCCTCACACGCGAAAAGGCGATCAGCTTTCGCTGCTGCCCCTGGCGTTGGCCGCCACGGTTGCGATAGGCGTAGCCAGCGCGTGCGTCGCCTGCCCGTGTGTCGACTCGACACACCGCCGTCGTATCTCTCTGCGGCCTCAAATAAGGAATAGCTGCTCGCGAGTGGAAAACGATGCTGTCTCAGCGGCTGCGCCTGATATCAAGCCGCTTTGAGGAACGGGAGGCATGACATGTTTCGCATGCCTCCCAAAGAACAAGCGCTGCTGCCGATAGGAGGAGGACCATTGCATGGCGCAATGGAGACGCTCGCACGGCGCATCGGCCACGACTAATACTTGCTGTTGCTGGGCGCCGTGTGCACCAACTGCCTCGGTGTGGCCAACTCCTGGTTCGACCTTCGAACCGCCCCCACAGGGAGTTGTCCATGTGGGCTGGAGGCCTGGCCTCCCAACATCGCCGACCTCGATTTGCCCCAGCCACGTTCTTGGCGATGAGCGCCACCGACCACAAGCCACATCAATTTTCACGGCTTGCGGTCATGCCGACGCGCCCAACTAGTCAGTGTACGAACGCTGTCCACTCGTTTAGCCGACGTCTTGGCGGCGACAGACTTGCACCAAGTCCCCTGCGTCCGTCGCATACGCGTTGCGTCGAGATTCCGACCCAGTTGCCTCCGGCAACGCCGAAACAACGCGGCCCAGTCATCTTCACTTGAGGCTTGTCTTGAGGAGGACCGGCAGGCAAGCGAGCAGCCTGCATGTCAGAGGAGAGCCTGATGCGCGTGGTGTGGGAGCGAGGCAATACCGCTTGTCACGGTAGCGTGCCACGGCGCTTCATCCCCGCGTTCGGCACTTCAGGTTGTTCGATTATTCGCTGGTCAATCGGCAAGCGACAGTGGAGCATTACCGTTCTCCGCCGAATAGCTCGCCTTCGCTTTTTCACGAGCCTCGCTTTATAACTGCAACTAACCGTCATTGCGAATCAGTACCGCGGAGGACGACGCCTGCACTGCAGGACATGCGCGCCCGGTGCTCCCGCCGCTCCAAACGAGAAAGCAAAGTACCGATCAGCGCGCGAACATCGAGGAAATACAACAGAGAGAGGAGCAACCTAGGTAAGCGAGCCAGCCGGACACCGACCTCCGCGAGGAGAACAACAGACGCATTGCTGAAAGCTAACCGGCCTCAATCCTGGCGTGAAACATTTCCCACTAAACTGAGAAATCGGCGAAACTCTTACCCTGTGGGCGTTTCACGATGGAAACAATCCAAATTCTAGTACTTGTTTCACGGGCATGGCGGCTCTCCGACCCCGAAACACTGCCAGAATGGTCGTCAACAAGCTAAAGCCTGTCGCGTCGGCGGAAATCGTATATTTCAATACGTATTTTGTAGTTTCCGATGAGGCGGGCCGCGCCAAGCGAAAGCAACCGTGCAGAGAGCAGCCTGCACGACTGCCCATCGGTACAGTATTGCTGACCCTGTTCGGCCGTCGCCGCAATCATCGCTGCGGCGGTTCTGCGACTCGTTCGAACATTGCGGCCCACAGCACTGAATTCGAGACGAAGTGATCTGCGAGCAGCGCTTCATCTGGGTTCATGTTTCGCGATGCTTTGCAGCGTGGTCTCGCGGAGGAATTCATCGCGCAGGAATCCAACCAGCGTCTTGATGTTCGCATCACGCAACTCGCGCGACACAAGCAACGCGCCTCGGCGCACCACGTTAGCCGAAGCAGACCCGTCCGCGTCGATTAAAATTGGGCCCCATTGCCGAGCCACATTCCAGGGCTTCAACCCGGGCTCATCGTCATGCTCAAATCGCCAGCGCGCATGACGCGCCGCCCGCGCGATAAAGCAGCAATCGCCCTTTCTCCATTCAGCGCCCGCAAACACCATAGAGGACACGTCGTGAAGTTCATCCACGCGGCAGACCTACACCTCGACAGCCCGCTACATGGCCTGAGCGCCTATCCCGATGCGCCGGCCGCCCAATTGCGCAATGCCACGCGCGAGGCGTTGCGCCTGCTCGTCGATCGTGCCATCGAAGAGGAGGTCGCGTTCGTCGTCATTGCCGGCGATCTCTACGACGGCGACTGGAAGGACCACAACACCGGCATCTTCTTCGGCCAGCAGATGGGACGTCTGCGCAAGGCCGGCATTCGCGTCTTCGCGTTGTGGGGCAACCACGACGCGGAAAGCGAAATGACCAGGAAGCTCACATTGCCGGACAACGTGGTGGTGTTCAGTCATCGCAAGCCTGAAACCCACGCGCTGCACGACATCAAGGTGGCGCTGCACGGACAGAGCTTCAAGGACAAAGCCGTGGTCGATAATCTCGCCGTGGGCTACCCGTCGCCGGTTTCCGGTTATTACAACATCGGTGTGCTCCACACCGCGCTCGAAGGCTACGCCGCACATGCGACCTACGCGCCATGCACGCGTTCCGAATTGCACGCGAAGGGCTACGACTACTGGGCGCTCGGCCATGTCCACGAATTTCAGCAGTGGTCGGAAGAGTCGACCATCGTCTTCCCGGGGAATCTGCAGGGCCGGCACATCCGTGAAACGGGGCGCCGGGGCGCCGTGCTCGTGAGCGTCGAGGCCGGCCGCACGGAGGTCGAGCGTCTATACCTCGACGTGCTGCGCTGGGAGTCGGTGCGTGTAGACGCGAGCGACTGCGAAAGCGTTGCGGATCTGTCGCGCAAGATTGGCGCTGCGCTCGAAGCGCTGCTGTCCGTCGATGCGCATGTGCCGCGCGCGGTGCGCGTGACGGTGACGGGCAAGTCGCCGGCACATGGACTCTTTTTCGGGCGCGCCGCGCAATTGCGCGCCGAAGTGCTCAATCAGGTCGGCATTATCGGCAATGACAAGCTGTGGCTGGAAAAGGTCAAGCTCGAAACGAGCGCGGCCGATACGGCTGCTGCACAAAACGAGCAGATCGAAGCGCTCGCCGATCTCAAACAGCTGCTCGAAGCCGCCACGCAAGACGCCGAATTTCTCGCGCTGCTCGAACGCGATTTGCGCGCCTTCGTCGGTAAAGTGCGCAGCGAGGTGAAAGAAGACGCGCCACTGCTCGAACTCGCCCGCGAGAGCAAACTCGCCGCGCTGGTGGAGCAGGTCGGCCCCGCGCTGCTTGCGCGCCTTTCCACGGGAGAATGACCGGTGCGTCTCAAGCAACTCGATTTGATCAAATACGGCAAGTTCACCGATACGACCCTGCCGTTTCCCCACGCCGCGCACGATTTCCACGTCATCGTGGGGCCGAACGAAGCGGGCAAGTCCACGGTGCGGACCGCTGTGTCGGAGTTGTTGTTCGGCATGCGCCTGCAAACGCCGCTCGATTTCCTCCACGGCACGCCGGAATTGCGTATTGGCGGCGTACTGGAAAGCGGCGCGGCCGAACAGCGTTTTCATCGCGCGCGCGGCCGTAACTCGCTGCGCACCCCGCAGGACGACAAACTGCCCGACGACTTTCTCGCCGCATTTCTCGACGGCGCGAGCAAAGAGTTCTTCGAGCAGATGTTCGGCCTCGATCATGCGCGGCTGGTTGAAGGCGGCCGCAGCATTCTCGACGCATCCGACAAGCTCGGGCAGGTGTTGTTCGAATCGGCGGCGGGCGTGGGGAGCCTCGGGCCCGTGCGCGAGGAACTGGAGAACCGTGCGGCCGAACTTTGGGCTCCGCGGCGCAGTGGCAGTGCGTACGCACAGGCGGAAACGTCGTTCGCCGAGGCCACAAGCGAACTGAAGGCCGCGCAGGTGCGCACGCGCGATTGGGTCGAGAAGAAGGACGCGCTTGAAGCGGTCGAACAGGCTATCGAGCGTTTGCGTGCCGAACAGCGCAGTCTCGAATCGCAGCGCTCGAAGCTCGAACGCGTGCGCCGCCTCGCTCCCTATATAGAAGAGCTTTCGCTCAAGCAGAACGCGTTGGCCGCATTGGGCGAGGTCGTCGATTTACCGCCCACCGCTTATGCCGATCTGTTGAAGGCGCAAGCCGACATTGCCGCCGAGCGCAAAGTCCAGGAAGCGCGCCAGGCCGATCTCGCAGGCAAGCAAGCGTCACGTGAGGCGATCGAGCCTGATCGTGCGGCACTTGCGCTCGCCGCCGAAATCGACGCGCTCGACATGCTGCGCGGCGAATGCGTCAATCATCCGCGCGAATTGCTGGTGCGTGAAACCGAGATCCGCAACCATCTCGACGCCGCATTCGCTGCTGCCGCCCAGCTAGGCTGGCCGGGTGACGAAGTCGCATTGCGCGCGGCGTTGCCCGGCGCGCTCGCGCTGAAGACGGTGACGAACCTGCTGCGCGATCACGGTCTTCGCGAGCAAGCGCTCACGACGGCGCGCGAGGCACATGACGAACAGACGCGCAAGCTCGCACAATTGCAGGAGCAGCTAGTGCGCCTGCCGGGCATCGACGTGCCGCATGCGTTGCACGCCGCGCTCGACGATGCGCGCGAATTCCGCAACAGTGTGACGAAGGAAAGCGCGCTCGAGCGCGAACTCGCGGATGCGCAGCGCACGGTCGAAGAGAAACGCCAGCTGCTGGGCCAATGGAACAAGCCAGTGCCAGCGCTGCGCGCGCTCGACCTGCCATCGGCCACGCGCCTGACTGAACTGCAAAAGGTAGAAAGCGAGCGCATGAGCGCGGTGGTCGCAGCGCGAGAAGCGGCCGCGGCCGCGCAAGAGGATATCGAGCGTTTCGAGTTGCAGGAGAAGCATTTTACGCAGGGCAACAAGGTTGTCACGACCGCGGAAGTGCAGGCGGCGCGCACGCGCCGCGATAGCGCGTGGGACGAAGTCAAAGAGGCGCGCATCAGTCTCGCGGATGGCGCCCCCGCAGTGGACGACGCGATGCGCCTGGCCGACGAACTCGTCGACGCGCAGCTCGGCACTTCGCAGGCGGCGGCCACATTGCAGAACTTGCGTCAGCAAGTCGAAACGACGCGCGCGAATGCGCAGCGCAAGCTTGCGGCGTTAAGCGAACGCGAGCGCGAACTCGGAGCCTTTCGCAATACCTGGACGCAAATTGCAATTGACGCGAAGCTGGCTGGCATGCCGCTTGCAGATCTGGGCGCGTGGCTCGCGAATCGCGAAGCGGCGCTCAATGCACAGAGCGAAAGCGACCGCCGCGCGAGCGAGCTTGAAGCGCGTCGAGCGGCGCGCATCGCCGCGCATGCGGCGCTGCTCGAAACCCTGCGCCCGGTGGCGCTGGTGAACGAAAACGATGCGCTGACGACATTGATCGGCATGGCGGAAACAGTCGTGCAATCGGCTCAAAAGAGCGCCGTGCAGCGAGAAAGTCTGGAAGCGCAGATTCGCGACGCCGAACGCGCGAGCGAAAGCGCGCAATCCCGCTTGACGATTGAGCAGGATGCCTACACAAAGTGGCAGACGCAATGGCGCGAGGCGCTCGCGCAAGCGAATCTCGCCGCGCGCGCGGCGACGCTCGCGGCGGCGGAAGGCGCCGTCGAACTCGCCAATTCCATTGCAGCCGCTTTTTCGGACGCCGAAGCACCCCGCAATCGCATTCGCTCGATCCGCACGCAATTAGCGATGCTGGAAACCGACGCGCGCCGCCTCGCCGAGGCGCTCGCGCCCGAATGGCCCGCGTCGAGCGACGGAATCGACGTGGCGCGTCAGCTCGCGGCGCGACTCGCAACCGCGCGCGAAACGGCGAAATCCCTCGCCCAGGCCGATGCAGACGTGCAGGTTGCCCGCACGCGCGTGGCCGATGCAGCAGCGGCGGTGGCGGGCGCACAGGCGCGCATCGAGCCCATCCTCAAGCTCGCGGGCGTGAACGAAATCGACGCGGCATTGCCGCTCGCCGAGCGTTCCGACGCCCGTCGCGCGCTGTCGAAAGCGATCTCGTCGGCGCGGGACACGCTCGTGCAGGGTGGCGACGGACTTGCGCAGGAGGCTATCGCCGCGGAGATCGCTGAGCAGCCCATCACCGAGGTGCCCGCGCTGCTCGCGACCGTGAACCAGAAACGCGAAACGGGCGAGCGCGCGTTGAGCGAGTGCCTGCAGCAACAGGTGAGCGCGAGGCAGGCGTTCGACGCGATCAACGGCCAGGCCAATGCCGCGCTCGCCGAAGCAAAGCGCCAGGAAGCCCTGAGCGCAATGGGCGAAGCCGCGGAGCAATATCTCGAAGCCGCGACTGCGAGCCGCCTGCTCAAATGGGCAACGGATCGCTATCGCGACCAGAAGCAGGGGCCGATGCTGCGTCGCGCGGGTGAAATATTCAGCGGACTCACGCTCGGTGATTTCGCGAGGCTCGTGGTGGATAACGAACGTAATCCGCCCGCGTTACATGCGCGGCGCAACAACGGCAAAACCGTGGAAGTGAGTGGAATGAGTGAAGGCACGCGCGACCAGCTTTTTCTCGCGCTGCGCATCGCGGCCCTCGAATTGCAGCTGGTGAACAAGGCGGCGCTGCCTTTCGTTGCCGACGATCTCTTCATCAATTTCGACGACGAGCGCGCAAAGGCCGGTTTCGCGGCATTACGGAATCTCTCCACCAAAACCCAGGTGTTGTTTCTCACGCACCACGATCACCTTTTGCCGATGATTCGCGAGATATTCGGCGCTCAGGTCAATGTTGTCGAATTGCAGCGCGCGCCTCTCGTCGCGTAGCGGCGCGAATGTTGCTCAATGAAAATTCATGGGGACTTTGTTTGCGGAACGATCAATAGTCTGATCAGGAAACATGTTTTCCACTACAAAACATTCGTTTAAATTTGCCAGCATGCGTGATTTGACTTCATAATCACCTTGTCTTTCGCGACGCCCCGGCCGACAAGATCGCGATTCGATCGGCCAGTGATGGTTGAAGGGTGTCCGTAAAAACCGTGAATAAGGAGGTGTGAATGGTCACCCTGGATGCAATTCAATCGAAGATCGCAAAGCTGCAAAAGCAGGCCGAAACGATCGTGGAAAATCAAACGTCGGTCGGTCTCACGAAAATTCGCGATCTGATGGCCAGACACGGCCTGAGCGTGGCCGACATCGAACGCTTCATCGGCAAGAGGCGTGGCCGCAAGCCTGGCAAAGGCGTCAAAGCCGCAGGTGCAAAGCGCACCGTTGCGGCTAAATACGCCGATCCGAAAACGGGCGCCACGTGGACCGGCCGCGGCCGTGCGCCGGCATGGATTCGCGACGTGAAAGACCGTTCGAAATTCCTGATCGACGGCAGCGCGGCAAAGGCCGCCACCAAGGTCGCACGGAAACCGCGCGCCAATGCGGCAGCGGTGAAAAAGACCGTGGCGAAGCGCGCCAAGGCCGCGCCCGCGAAGAAAGCCGCACCCGCAAAGCGGGCTACGCGTAAAGCGGCAGGTCGTAGAGCCGCCGCAACGCCGGCACAAGCCGCAGCGGCTGCTTAATAAAGTCGCTCAGAAAAGCGCATAAGCGAAATTCGCTTGCGAACTGGTGGCCGCGCCGGCGTTTCGACGCCCGCGGCCACTTTCACATGAGTGGCGCGAAACGACGCGCACCTATTGCCCTTATTGTCACCGATGTCCGGCCTTTCTTTTTCCTCGGGCCTTCTCGCGCCCCATCTGCAGTCGCTCGACATACTTCAATTGCTCGGCATTGCGGTTGCGCTCGTGCTGGGCGGTATGGTGAAGGGCGTGACCGGCATTGGCGTGCCGCTCGTGGCCATGCCCATCGTTACGCTTTTTTTGCCGGTCAAGGAAGCGGTGCTGCTGCTGTCCATGCCGATCATTCTCGGCAATATTCCGCAGGCGCTGGAGGGTGGCGAAATGCTGCCTACCTTGCGCAATATCGCGGCGCCATTAATTGGCACCGTGATTGGCAATGTGATTGGGGTGTCTGTGCTGATCGCGCTGGAGCCGCATCACGCCCAGATGGCCTCGGGCGTGGCGTTGATCGTGGCGGCGGTGCTTTTGCTCGTCTCGCCGCGATTCAAACTCGCGCCTGCGCTCGCGAGGCCAGTGGGTTTCGCGCTCGGCTTCGGGGCGGCGCTCATGGAGAGCATTGCCGCCGTGCCGGGGCCGTTGCTCGCCATGTATCTGATCGCGTCGGGCGCCACGGGTCGCGCCTTCACGAAACAGATTGCGATCATTCTCGTCGTTTCGGTTATCACGCTCATTGCGACGTTCAGCCACGGTACGCACGCCAATCTCGTCGATCTCGCGATTTCGGCGGCGGCCAGCGTGCCCGCCATCGCGGGCATGCTGCTCATTCGACCGTTGCGCGACAACTTGCATCCGCTCGCTTTTCGCGTGGTCGTGCTGGTGTGCGTGCTGGCCGCAGCTGTACAAATGATCGTCAAATCGCACGTATTGTTTTGACGATCGCCTGACTCAATGGCTGATCGCTTCGAGCGAGAGCCCTCGCGTAACCGGCCCAAGCAGAATCATCACGATGCCCACGATCATCGAGGCGCCAATGAACACCGCTACGCCAGGCACACCGTAATGATGAAGCAGGATGCCGATGGCGAGCCCCGCGAACGCAGCGGCAATGCGGCTCCACGAGTACACGAAGCCGACGGCGCGAGCGCGGATACGCGTAGGGTAAAGCTCGGCCTGATAACCGTGATAGGCGTAGGACATCACGTTAGAAGCGAGCGTGAAGAGCACGCCCAGCACGATCAGGACCCACGGCTGCGTGGCTTGCGCGAATAGCGTAATCACCACCGCCATCATGAGGAGGCCGCCGACGATCTGCGTCTTGCGCTCCAGCTTGTCGGCGAACCACACGCCAATCAGCGGCCCGAACGGATTGGCGATGGCAATCACAAAGGCGTACGCAAGACTTTGCGTGATGTGGACGCCACGGGCGATCAGCAACGTCGGCACCCATGCGGCGAAGCCGTAAAAGCCGATCACCTGCGCCATGTTGAAAATCGACAGAATCACCGTGCGCCGCAAATACGGCGCACGCAGCACTTCGCCAAGCGAGCCGCGTCCGGCCTTTTCAAGCGAGATCGCTCCGAGCGGCGGCAAAGGCGTGCCCGTTTCGGCGGTGACGCGCCGCTCGATGTCGGCAACGATGCGTTCCGCTTCGTCCTCGCGGCCATTGCGCGCAAGCCAGCGCGGGCTTTCGGGAATACTGCGGCGCAGGAACCACACCACCACTGCGCCTACCGAACCGATCAGGATCACCACGCGCCAGTAGTCGAGGCCAATAGGATGGGAGTCCTTGAGGATATAGGCGAGAAACGCGACCACGGGCACCACGCTGAACGTGATGAACTGGTTGACCGCATAGGCCCGGCCGCGCTCGCCGCTTGGGATCAGCTCGGAAATGTACGTGTCGATGGTCACGAGTTCGATGCCAATGCCGATACCGGCGATGAAGCGCCAGATATTGAGCGCCTGGCCGCTCGTCTGAAACGCCATGATCGCCGTGCAGACGATGTACCAGATCAGCGACCACGTGAAGATGATGCGACGACCGAACCGGTCGGCGACCTGGCCGAATGCGAGCGCGCCGACCCACAGCCCGGCGAAGGTCGAGAATACGAAGGTGCCGAAGCCGGCCACCTTGAGCGGCCCGAGTGCGGAAAAGAAGCCGAGCGATTCCGGTGTGAAAAGACCCGAATGCACCATTCCGGGCGCGACATAGCCCGTGAAGAAGAGGTCGTAAAACTCGAATACGCCGCCGAGCGACAGCAGAATCACCATCGACCAGACGGTGCGCGACGGCGGCAGCCGGTCGAAGCGGGCGGCAATTTCCGCCGATTTTTCAATGGACATCCCGATTCCTCATTACATTTTGAAAGCGTGTGGGGACAAAATGTGCATGGATCGGTGTATTTGCATGGGTTGCGCGCGACGTATGCAAATGCCGAAACAGGCCATAGCACGCACTTTATTGATGCCGCGACGTGGAAGCACCTGGTTGAAACCCAAATGCGTTGCGCTTATGGCAATACCGCGTTTCGCAATGCCCCCTATGCCAACGCAAGAAGCGACGAATCGGCCACGCTTTATGCGATGCTCGCGCCCGCGTGGCTCACGCGGTTGCGGCCAGCGTGTTTGGCCGCATACAACGCGGCATCGGCGGCTTCGATCAGCGCATTGGGGGACGAGGCAACGATCGCGTCGCGGGTGGCGCAGCCCGCGCTCACCGTGACGAGGCCGCCTGCTGCGGGAGAGGGAATGCCGAGCTGCTCGACGGCGGCGCGTGCGCGTTCGGCGAGCGCCGCGGCTTCATCCGCGCCGGTATCGGGCAGGACGAGCGCGAATTCTTCGCCGCCGTAGCGCGCGACGAAACCGCGTGGCGGGTGCAGCGTGCTCGCAAGCGTGACTGCGAGCGCACCCGCTACGGCGCCGAGGCAGGCGTCGCCGTGCAGATGGCCGAAAGCGTCGTTGTAGTGCTTGAAGTGATCGACATCGAGCATCACGAGCGAGAGCGGTTGGCCGCTGCGCGCGGCGCGCTCGAAGGCCTGGTGGAACTGCTCGTCGAAATAGCTGCGGTTGTAGATGCGCGTGAGCGCATCGCGCGCGGAGGCGCGGATCAGCGTGGCGTGTTCTTCGGCGAGCTGGCGATAGAGCGCCGTCACTTCCCACACCAGCACGCACACGAGCACGCCAGGCGCGAACATGCTGAACACGCGCGCGACATACCAGCCCACGGTGAAGCGCTCGATGCTGAGCGTATTGAGCGCGGCGTCGACGAGCGAGGCGAGCAGCGCCACCACGATCCACAAATCGAGCACGAGGCGCAGCCGTCCCTTGAGCAGCACGAGCGCGATGGCGATCAGGTTGAGCGCGCAAATCACGAGGCCCGCGAGATTGTTCGCGATGGCCGACGTCGGCGAAGGACCAGGCGACGGCGCAGCGTTCGCAACGTCGTGGAACGGCGATGCGAGATCGACGTGCGTGACGAGCACGCCCAGCAGGGCGGCGACTGCCGCCGGGCCGGCGATCAGCAGCCAGCCGCGCGCGTCGAGACGTTCGCGGGCGAACGGCGGGGCGGGCAGGCGCTTTCTCACCAGTTCGGCCACGATGACGAGCGCGGGAAAGCCTGCGTGCCAGAACACCCACATCCATGCGGCGCTATACGGGAGCGCGCCGAACAGCCCCGTGCGCGCGAACACGCCAGGAAACATCAACAGCTGCAGCGCGACGGTAATGGCCGTGAACGCGTAGGCGCCGCCCAGCGCGGCGAGCATGGCCACGCGCGTAGCCGCGAAACGCGCGCCCAGCAGGAACGCCGCGATGCTCGACGTGGTGAACACCGTGAGCGCGCACATCGGCATGAACGGGGCGATGCCAGGCAAAGCGTCGCGCGCACGCGGCGCCGCGAGCGCGAGCGTGAGGAGGATCGCAAATGCGCATACGCTGGCGAAGAGCGCCTGCCTGCGTGATGCCGGTCCGATCAGCAAGCCGTCCATATGATGACTTTGGGGTTGATGCGCAGCTCGAGAATTGTGATCGTGGCGTGACAGCGTGAGGGGCCGCTCGCGTCCGGAAAGCAGACAAATTTGACTGAAGGTATTGTGCTCCGAATCGGCTAAATAGTGGGGCACGGATGCGCGCGCCCAGTTATATTGAGTTTCGGTTTTGAGCGCGTTACATTGGGCGCGCGAATTTCAGCGTCGCGCGATCGGTGGTCGTATCCGAGGGTATGTCGAGCGGGCCTGTTTCGTGTAATTTGTATGTAAGGATTGCTGATGATGCATCGCGTAGCGCGCGACCACCGCGAAGGATATGGCTGGCTCGGCGGTCGTGGGGGCCAGACGCGGCTTGGCTGGTCCGCGTTGGGGTTGGCTTGCGTGTTCGGCGCGCTGGCTTTCGTTGCCGCTCTGCCGTTCGACGCGCGCATGTGCGCCGTCATGTCGAGCGCGTGCCTCAATCTCTTCATCGTCGTCTTCGGCACGCGGCTGTTGGCGGCGCGCGCGCCGGCCGGCGAACCAGTCTCGAAGACTTTGCTGCGCCTCTTGCGCCTCGCGTTCCAGCGCAATTCGGAGGCCGCCGACATGCGCGGCCTGCTGCAGTCGCTTCCGTGGCAAGTTTGGATCGCGCCGCTCGCCGCACTCGTTTCGCTGGCGTTCGCCGCCTCTGCGTGGACGTCTCCCGCCTTCGCGCCAACGGTTTCGCAACGTGAATCTGCGCCTTTTCTCGTAGCGGGCGCCGCTACGCTCGTCATCGCTTTTGCTGCGCTCGTGGCCGAGCGCTTTCATGCGCAGCGTGGCGCGCAATCGCGCGAATCCGCCGCGCTCGCCGGGCTGTTGCGTGCGGTGCTCGTCGCTGCGTTGAGTATGGCGGCTTCGGTAGCGGCGTCGGCTTATGCGGGCGAGCCGCTTACGTGGCTCGTGCGTATCGTCGCCCTGCTTTCTGGCGCGATTGCCGTCGAACTCGGCCTGCGTGCACTGCTCGCTGCGTTGGGAAAGCCCGACGAGGGCCGCTTCCTGCATAGCACCATCGCGGGCGTGCTGAGCGTGCAGGCACGTCCGGTCGCCGCGTTCAATGCCCAATTGCGTATGCGCTATGGCATCGATCTGCGGCAGAACTGGGCGCTCCAAAGTTTCGCTCGCCTCCTGCCAGGCGCGCTGGTGGCCATGGTGGCGGCAGGCTGGCTGCTCGGCGGCGTGACGATCCTCGGCCCCGATCAGCGCGCCGTGTACGAGCGCTTTGGCGCACCTGCCGCCGTGTGGCAGCCGGGCCTGCATGCGGGCCTGCCCTGGCCCTTCGGTCGCGCGCGCGTGATCGACAACGGCGCGGTTCATCAACTGATCGTCTCCGGCAGCGCGAACGACAGCAGCCGCGCCGCGCCTCCCGTTTCCGCAGATGGCGACACACCCGCGCAATTGAATCGCCTTTGGGACGTGGCGCACCCCTGGGAGACGACTCAGGTGATAGCGGGCACGAGCGGCGCTCAGCAGGCGTTCCAGATCGTGAGCGCGGACGTGCGGCTCGACTATCGCGTCGGCCTCACGGACGCGGCGGCGCGCGCCTCGCTCTATCGCGCTGTCGATATGGACGACACGGTGCGCTCGATCGCGAACCGCGAGGTCGTGCGTTACCTCGCGTCGCGCACGCTGCCGTCGCTGCTCGACACGCCGCAAACGGCCATGGCCGGCGCGTTGCGCGGCGCCGTGCAGCACGAGCTGGACCGGCTCGCGAGCGGCATCGAGGTCGTGGCCGTAGTGATCGAGAGCGTGCATCCGCCCGCGGGCGCGGCCGCCGCGTATCACGGCGTGCAGGCCGCGCAAATTCGCGCGCAGGCCAGTGTGGTGCAGGCGCACGGCTTTGCGGCGGCGGCGCTCGGGCAAGCGCAGCAGCAGGCGATCGAGATCATCGCGCAGGGCAGCGCGAACGCGGCGGACACGCTTGCTGCCGCGCGCGCCCAGCAGATCGGCTTCGACGCCGATGTGATCGCGCAGCAGCTCGGCGGCCCGGCATTCGGCTTCGAGTATTACCTGCACAGCCTGCAAAAAGGGCTGAAGAACGCGAGCGTGACCGTGATCGACGACCGGCTCGCGAGTGGCAGCCGCGCGACGATCGACCTGCGCACGTTGAGCCCGGCCACGGCGGCAGGCATGAAAAAGGCGTGGTAGCCCGTTACCCCATAGACAGAGCAAGGTGATTCGAACGTGAGCCTTTTGCATACGCACGGCGATGCGCATTCTCATCATCATCATGACCACGGCGCAGGCGGCGCAGGCGGCTCAGGTGGATTCGCGCGCGTGAATCCCCGGCGTTTTGCGTTGCGTGTGGCGTTCGCACTGTTCTGCGTGATCGTCGCGCTCATCGTGGCGAGCGTCGTGCAGGTGCGCGAGGGCGAGGCCACCGTCGTCACGCGCTTTGGCGACCCCGTGCGCGTGCTGCTGCGGCCCGGTCTCGCGTGGCGCCTGCCCGCGCCCATCGAGGCCGCGGTGCCGGTGGATCTGCGGCTGCACACGACCTCGAGCGGCCTGCAGGACGTCGGCACGCGCGATGGTTTGCGCATCATCGTGCAGGCCTATGTGGCCTGGCGCGTGCCCGCCAACTCAAACGACATTGGCCGCTTCGTGCGCGCGGTGCGCAACGAACCCGACGAAGCCGCGCGCCAGATTCGCTCGCTGGTCGGCTCGGCCTTGCAGACTACATCTGCCGGCTTCGATCTCGCGTCGCTCGTGAATACCGATCCGTCGCAGGTTCGCATCGCTGCATTCGAAGAGGCGCTGCGCCGCCAGGTCGATGCGCAGGTGTATGCGGCCTATGGCGTGCACGTTGTCCAGGTCGGGCTCGAACGCCTCACGCTGCCCGCCATGACGCTGGCGGCGACGGTCGATCGCATGCGCGCCGAGCGCGAGACCGTGGCCGCGCAGCGCACGGCCGAAGGCCTGCGCGAAGCGGCGCAGATCCGCTCGGACGCCGATCGCGACGCGCGCGTGCTGATCGCCGACGCCAACGTGAAAGCCGCCGATATCGAAGCGCAATCGCGCAAGGATGCAGCGGCGATCTACGGCAAGAGCTACGCCGCCGATCCGCAGCTCTATACGATGCTGCGCTCGCTCGACACGCTCGGTACGGTCGTCAATAGCAACACGAACCTGATCTTGCGCACCGACGCCGCGCCGTTCCGCGCGCTGGTGCAGGGGCCGCCTGGGCTCGGTGCGGCCACGGCGCCGTCGGGCTCGGTCGTTGCGCCCGCAACCACCGCGCGCGTACGCGGGCACACGCCATGAGCACGAGCGACAACTTCCCGGCGCTCGGGCCCGGCGCACAGGCGGTGCGTCTGTCGTTCTGGTTCGTGGCGGCGCTGGCCGTGCTGGCCGCGCTCGCGTGGGCCACGTCGAACGTGCGCCGCATTCCCGCGGACAGTAGCGCCGTCGTGATGCGCTTTGGCGCCTACGTGCGCAGCCAGGGCGCGGGGCTGCTCGTCGCGTTGCCGCGTCCGTTCGAAACGGTGCTGCTCGTACCGGGCAGCGAGCGTGTGCTCGAACGGCGCATCGTCTCGCTCACGCGCGATCCGGGTGCGCCGGCGCAATTGAGCGATGCAAGCGACGCGCTCGCGGGTTCCGGCTACGTGCTCACGGGCGACAACGGCGTCGTGCAGGTGAGCGCCACGTTGTTCTACCGTGTGAGCGACCCTTACGCGTATGCGTTGCAGCTCGAGCATCTTGACGCCGCGCTCGAGCGCATTGTCTCAGCCGCGGTCGCGCAAACTGCCGCGCAACGCGACCTCGATTCGATCCTCGTCGCGCGCCCGGAGATGGTGGCCGCCGATCAGCAAATGGCGGCGCGCCGCGAGCAATTGCGCGGCGATCTCGCGCGCGCGGTCCAGCGTCAGCTCGACGCGCTGACTGCCGCGCATGCGGGGCTCGGCATCGAGGTCTCGCGCATGGATCTGCAAGCGTCGTTTCCGGCCTTGGCCGTCGATGCGTTCAACGCGGTGCTGACTTCGCTGCAGAACGCCGAGCGCGATGTCGCGCAGGCGCGCACGCTTGCGGAAAAGACGCGGCAGCACGCGCAGCAAAGCGCCGACCGCATCGTGCAGGACGCGCAAGCCAGCGCTGCGGAGCGCGTGGCGACGGCGCAGTCGGAAACCTCGACGATCGCGCAGCTCGAAGCGGCACTCGGCGCGAACCACGATCCGGGGCTGCTTGCGCGCGCGTATCGCGACCGCGTGCAGGCGGTACTTGCGCACGCTGCCCACGTGACGACGCTCGACCCCAACGACGCATCGAGCCTCGTGCTGCCGGGGCGCGCGCCATGACCACGCCCTACGAAACGCCGACGAGTCATCGCGCGCCCGGCGCCGCTCATGAAGCCAAATCCGCGCACGCACACGGCCGCGCGCACGAAGGGCACGAAGGTCACGGAGGGCCATCCGTCGCCACGCTCGTCATGTCGAACGCCGAGCGCCGCGCCATCACGCGCCACACGTTGCTCGCGCTTTTCGCGGGCGCGTTGCTGCTGCTCTCGCTCGCGTGGCCGCATCTGGCGCCCGGCAACGCCACGCTTGCACAAGTGCTGGCTGCGGCGGCCTCGCTCGTGGTCGCGCCGCCCGTGTTCGCGGGCGCGTGGCGCAGCCTCAAGACGCCGAGTCTGCACGGCGTGACCGACCGCCTCATCGCGCTCGCCATGCTGGGCGCGTGGGCCGTGGGCGACATGACGACGGCCGCGCTCTTGCCCATCGTGATGACCTTCGGCCACGCGCTCGAAGAGCGCAGTGTGCTCGGCTCGCAGGAAGCGATCCGCGCGCTGGGCCGCCTCACTGCCGGCGACGTGCGGCGTGTGAGTGCCGCGGGCGCGATCGAGACCGTGCCCTATGACGCGCTGCGCCCCGGCGACGTCGTCGATGTGCTGCCTGGCTCGCGCGTGCCCGCGGACGGTATCGTGCGGCACGGCCGCTCGGCCATCGACAACGGGCCGATCACGGGCGAATCGTTGCCGCAGGACGCGCGCGAGGGCGCACGCGTATTCGGCGGCGCGATGAATCTGGACGGCCCGTTGCGCGTGGAGATCACGCACGTCGGCGAGGCCTCGACGCTGGGCAAGGTCGTCGAGTTGATGCAGCGCGCCGAGGCCGCGAAGCCGCCCATCACGCAGGCGCTCGAACGCTATATGGACGCCTATCTCGCGCTCGTGCTGCTGATCGCGGCGATCGTGTGGTTCGTGAGCGCGAACGCTTCGGCCATGCTGGCGGTGATCGTCGCCGCGTGCCCATGCGCGCTCGTGCTAGCGGCGCCTTCCACCGCGATCGCCGGCATTGCGGCGGGCGCGCGGCGCGGGATCTTGTTCAGGAATGCTGCCTTTATCGACGTGCTGGCCGAAATCGATACGCTCGTGATCGACAAGACGGGCACGCTCACGCACGGCGAGTTGCGCGTGACGACGGTGGCGCTGCAGCCGGACGCGGACGAAGCCAGCACGCTGGCGCTGGCCGTGCAGCTCGCCCAGGTCAGCGCGCATCCGGTGTGTCGCGCGCTGTTGCGCTACGGCGCGCCGGGAACGCCGCAAACCGGGCCGCCCCCGCACGCGCGCGAACTGCGCGGACTTGGCGTGCTCGCGACGATGCCGGAAGGCGACGCCGTGCTGGGCCGCCATGACCTGCTCGAACAATACGTGAGCGTGCTGCCGCCCACGCCCGCGGAGCTGGAAGGCCCGTGCGCAGGCATCGCGCTCAATGGCAGGCTGCTCGCATGGTTCGGTTTTGCCGACACGGTGCGCCCGGAAGCGCGCGAAGCGTTGGACGGGCTGCGTGCGCTCGGCATCGAGCGTGCGACGCTGCTCACGGGCGACCGCGAGCGCGTGGCGCGCCGCGTGGCGGCCGAAGTGGGTATCGACACCGTGGTGGCGCATGCGCTGCCGCACGACAAGCTCGACTATGTGCTAGGCGAGATCGGCGCGGGGCATCGCCCGATGGTGGTCGGCGACGGCCTGAACGACGTGCTCGCGATCAAGGCCGGCGCAACTAGCGTGGCGATGGGCGAGCGCGGCATCGATATCGCCGTGGCCGCCGCCGATATCGTGCTGCTCGCCGACGACCTGCGCCGCGTGCCGGACAGCGTGCGCCTCGGGCGGCGCTGCCGGCGCATCGCGACGGGGAATGCGGCGATCGGGCTCGGGTGGACGGTGGCCGTCATCACGCTGGCGGCGCTAGGCGTGTTGAGCGCCGTGGCGAGCGCGGTGCTGCACAACGTGGGCACGTTCGTGGTGATCGCGAACGCGGGGCGTCTCTTGCGTGACGAATGACGAACGGCGTTAGTGCGGCACCGCCGTCAACGTGCGCAACTGCTCCAGCAGCTTAACCGCCGGGCTCGGCAGAATGCCGTGCCGCCGGCGAAACGCGGTGAGCATGCGCCGGCCCTCTACCCCCGGCATGTCCAACGTATCGAACACACCCGCCTTGCTTTCCGTGAGGTACATCGTCGATGCCATCCAGCTCAGGAACCCCGAGCGCGCCACGAGACTCTTGAGCGCCGTGATCGAGCGCGTTTGCACCACCACGTTTGGCAGGCCCAGCCCTTGCGCAGCGAAGGCCTGCTCCATGTGCTCGAACGGCGCCGTGCCGCGCGGCGGAATTGCCCATTGCTCGTTCAAGGTGTCCGCGAGCGTGAGATCGGGCTTCGCGCGCAACGGATGATCGTGCGCCGCCACCACGTAGCTGCAATCTTCCCAGCGGCAATCGCCAATGGCCGCAATTTCGTCGGTATCGGGCACGGCCATGCTGAGCGCGAGATCGATCTCGCGTTTGACGAGCGCATCGGCGAGCCGGTCCCACACGCCTTCGAGAATCTCGACGCGCAGCCCCGGCCAGCGCCGCAGCACGCCGCTCACGGCGAGCGGCAACACGAGGCTCGCAATGCTGCCCACCGCGCCCACGCGGATCGTGCCGCGCGCGAGGCCGCGCATGGCGTCGATTTCCTCGCGCGCCTGCTCCGCTTCGCGCTGCAGCAGGATGGCGTGCGGCAGGAGCGCCTCACCCACAGCGGTGAGGTGCATACCGCGCGAATGCCGCTCGAAAAGCGGCGCGCCCACTTGCTCCTCGAGGCGGCGGATCGCGCGCGAAAGCGCGGGCTGGGTCACGTGCAGCGTTTCCGCCGCGCGCCCGAGACTGCCCGCGGACACGATGGTCGCGAACGCCTGGAGTTGCTGGAGGTTGTAAGTCATGCCCAAAGGTAATGCCTTTTCGCGAAATCCGCAATTTTCGGTTACCCGTAGCGTCGCGATAATGATCCTCCATTGAACGACGCGCTTTTTTCGACAGGAGGCCTTGGATGACTGGCAGCACGCCTCAGCAGAACCAACTGAAGCAGGACACCACGCCGCCCGGCGGTGCCTATACCGTGCGCGACGCGGTCATCGACTTCGCACGCCGCGTGGGCATGACCTCGGTCTTCGCGAACCCCGGCTCGACTGAGCTGCCGATGTTCCGGGACTTTCCCACCGACTTCCGCTACGTGCTCGGCCTGCAGGAAGCGGTCGTGGTCGGCATGGCCGACGGCTATGCGCAGGCCACCGGCAACGCGGCGCTCGTGAACCTGCACTCGGCGGCGGGCGTGGGCAACGCCATGGGCAACATCTTCACGGCGTTTCGCAACCGCACGCCGCTTGTCGTCACTGCGGGCCAGCAGGCGCGCTCGATCTTGCCGTTCGACCCGTTTCTCGCGGCCACCCAGGCCACCGAGCTGCCCAAGCCCTATGTGAAGTGGAGCATCGAGCCGGCACGCGCGCAGGACGTGCCGCTCGCGATTGCACGCGCTTATGCGATCGCCATGCAGGAGCCGCGCGGCCCGGTATTCGTTTCGATTCCCGTGGACGACTGGGACCAGCCCGCCGAACGCGTGCCCGAGCGCGCGCTCGCGCACACCACGCGCCCCGAGCCCGCGATGCTGGCGAACATCGGCGCAGCGCTCGATGCGTGCGCGCGCCCCGCCTTCGTGGTGGGCGGCGCGGTGGATCGCGCGGGCGCGGCAGACGAGGTGGTCCGGCTCGCGGAGCGCCATCGTGCGCGCGTGTTCGTCGCCCCCATGACGGGCCGTTGCAGCTTTCCGGAAAAGCATCCGCTGTTCGCGGGCTTTCTTCCCGCCATGCGCGAGCGCATCGTCGAGCTGCTCGGCGGTCACGATCTCGTGTTCGCGATCGGCGCGCCGGCTTTTACTTATCACGTGGAGGGCCACGGGCCGCACGTGCCGCCGGGCGCCGCGCTGTGCCAGTTGATCGACGACCCGAACACCGCCGCGTGGACGCCCGAGGGCATGGCCGCAGTGGGCAATGTGAAGCTGGGCGTGCTAGATCTGCTGGAGCGGCCCACGCCGGCCGTAGAGCGTGCGATGCCCGCGCCGCGCGCCGTGCCGCCGCGCGCCACGCCACCGACCGTGCCGGGCGAGCGCATGTCGGTCGCCTACACGCTGCAGACGCTCGCCGAAGTGCGCGACGCAGGCACGACCGTCGTCGAGGAAGCACCCAGCTCGCGCCCGGTGATGCAGACGTATCTGCCCTACGAGCGCCCCGGCACCTTCCTCACGATGGACAGCGGCGGCTTGGGCTACGGCATGCCCGCCGCCGTGGGCGTGGCGCTCGCCAAGCCCGGCGAGCGCGTGATCGCGCTGATCGGCGACGGCTCCAGCATGTACTCGATCCAGGCGATCTGGAGCGCGGTGCAGCTCGAGCTGCCGATTACCTTCGTCATCCTGAACAACACGCGCTACGCCGCGTTGCAGGACTTCGCGCCGGTGTTCGGTTTCGCGTCGACCGACCCCGTGCAGGGCACCGACCTGCCGGGGCTCGATTTCGTCACGCTAGCCGCGGGCATGGGTTGCCCCGGCGTGCGCGTGAGCGAGGCGGGGCAGTTGCGCGATGCGCTTGGCCGCGCGCTGGCCGGGCAGGGCCCGATGCTGGTCGAGATGCTCGTCGCCTGAACGGTGCGCGCGCAACCCATCGATTTCACATAAAGCGAGGAAAAAGGACATGCAAACCGTATCGATGCTGATCGACGGAGAAGCGGTGCAGGCACGCAACGGGGCGACGTTCGAGCGCCGCAATCCGCTCGACGGCACGGTGGCGAGCCGCGCGCCCGCGGCTACGGTGGAAGATGCCGTGGCCGCCGTCGATGCCGCCGCCGCCGCATTTCCGGTGTGGTCAGCCATGGGCCCGAGCGAGCGGCGTGCGCTGCTGACCCGGGCCGCGCATGCGCTCGAAGCCAAAGCCGAAGCGTTCGCCGCTGCGATGGCCGCGGAAACCGGCGCGTCGGGCATCTGGGCGGGCTTCAACGTGCATCTCGCGGCGGCGGGCCTGATCGAGGCCGCCGCGCTCACCACGCAGATCGGCGGCGAGCTGATTCCCTCCGACGTGCCCGGCAGCCTCGCCATGGGCGTGCGCCAGCCGGCCGGCGTCGTGCTCGGCCTCGCGCCGTGGAATGCGCCCGTGATCCTCGCGGTGCGCGCCATTGCGCTGCCGCTCGCATGCGGCAATACCGTCGTGCTCAAGGGTTCGGAGATCTGCCCGGCCACGCACGGTCTCATCGTCGCGGCGATGCAGGAGGCGGGCCTGCCGCGCGGCACCGTCAACTTCGTGACGAATGCGCCCGCCGACGCGGCGCGCGTGGTCGAAGCCATGATCGCGCACCCGAGGGTGCGCCGCGTGAACTTCACGGGCTCCACGCGCGTGGGCCGCATCATCGCCGAAACCTGTGCGCGCTATCTGAAGCCATCGGTGCTCGAACTGGGCGGCAAGGCGCCGCTCGTCGTGCTCGACGACGCCGATATCGAAGCGGCAGCGCACGCGGCCGCGTTCGGCGCGTTCGCCAATTCCGGGCAGATCTGCATGTCGACGGAGCGCATCATCGTCGACGAAAGCGTCGCCGACGCCTTCGTCGCGCGTCTCGGCGAGCGCGCCCGCGCGCTGCCCCTGGGCGATCCGCGCAAGGGCCCGGTCGTGCTCGGCTCGGTGGTGGACATGAGCACCGTGGAGCGCTGCAACGCGCTAATCGACGACGCACTCGCCAAGGGCGCGACGCTCGTATGCGGCGGCAACGCCGACAGCACGCTCATGCCCGCCACGCTGCTCGACCACGTCACGCCTGAGATGCGCATCTACCACGACGAATCGTTCGGCCCCGTGAAGGGCATCGTGCGAATGCGTGGCGAGGACGCCGCGATTGCCTGCGCGAACGACAACGCGTACGGGCTTTCGTCGGCGGTGTTCAGCCGCGATACGGCGCGTGCGTGGCGCGTCGCGCAGCGCATCGAATCGGGCATCTGCCACATCAACGGGCCGACCGTGCACGACGAAGCGCAGATGCCGTTCGGCGGCGTGAAGGAGAGCGGCTTCGGGCGCTTTGGCGGCAAGGCGGGGATTGCCGAATTCACCGAACTGCGCTGGATCACGCTGCAGACAGCGCCGCGCCACTACCCGTTCTAAGGGCGCGCCATGCATATCGTCATACTCGGCGCGGGCGCGATGGGCTCGCTGTTCGGCGGCCTGCTCGCCGTTGCGGGCCATCGCGTCACGCTGCTCGACGTCGATGAAGCTCACTTGCTCGCGATCAACGAAGCCGGTCTGCGGCTCACGACCGATGCGGGTGAGCGCGTCGTCTCGAATCTCGAAGCGTTGCGGCCGGAGGCGGCGATCACGCCAGCCGATCTGTTGATCGTCTTCACCAAGACGCTGCACACGCACGCGGCGCTCGGCGCGGCGCACGCCGTGCTCGGGCCGCAAACCGCGTTGCTTTCGCTGCAGAACGGTCTCGGCAACGCCGAGCGTCTCGCGCAGTTCGCCGACCCGGCTCGCGTGATGATAGGCGTGACGACCTGGCCTGCCGACAAGAACGGCCCTGGCCGTGTGAGTTCGCACGGCCAGGGCGTGATCCGCTTGATGAGCGCGGACGGCGCGAATTCGCCGATGCTTTCCCGCACGGTCGAAGCGCTCAACGACGCCGGCCTCGCCTGCAGCGCGGACGCCGATGTCTGGGCTGCGATCTGGGAGAAGGTCGCGTTCAACGCGGCGCTCAACAGCCTGTGCGCGGTGACGGGCTGCACCGTCGGCGAACTCACGAACGTGCCGGACGGCGAAACGCTCGCGCTAAAGATCGTCGCGGAAGTCGCGGCGGTGGCGCACGCGCACGGCGTGGCCGTGAACGAGGCGCATGTGGCCGACAACGTGCGGCATGCGCTCGCGCATCACCGCGCGCATCGGCCTTCGATGCTTCAGGACGTGCTCGCTCGCCGCAAGACCGAGATCGAGGCCATCAACGGCGCGGTCGTCGAGGCCGCGCGCATACGTGCTATCGCCGTGCCGAATACGGCAGCGCTGCTGCATCTCGTGCGTCTCGTCGATGCAAAGGAATCCGTATGAAATAGGCAATAAGCGTCGCGACACCATGACAAACGAATGACTGCGCGTTCACAGCGCAGCAAAGGAGACAACTCATGACTTATGCCACGCCCGCCCCCGCCTCGGGAGCGACGCCGCACGAGAGCGCCGCCATCGCCGGCGGCACGGTCGATATCGGCCGCACGCTCGACGACGGCACGTATTCCACGCTGCAGAAAATCGCCGTGGTGCTGGCGGCCTTGTCGATCGTCGTCGATGGCTTCGACAGCCAGTTGATCGGCTTCGCGATTCCGGTGCTGATCAAGGAGTGGGGCATCACGCGCAATGCGTTCGCACCCGTCGTGGCGGCGGGGCTGATCGGCATGGGCTTCGGCAGCGCATTCGCCGGCCTGTTCGCGGACCGCTTCGGACGCCGCTGGGCCGTGGTGGGCAGCGTGCTGGTGTTCGGCACTGCGACCTGCGCGATCGGCCTCGCGCCGAACGTGGCGGCCATCGCTGCGCTGCGCTTCATTGCCGGCTTTGGCATTGGCGGCGCGCTGCCGAGTTCGACGACGATGACAGCCGAATTCACGCCCGCGCGCTTTCGCACGTTCGCGGTGACGGCAACCATCGTGTGCGTGCCGCTCGGCGGCATGCTGGCGGGCATTTTCGCGGCGCAAGTGCTGCCGGTGTACGGCTGGCGCGGGCTCTTTTTCGCGGGCGGCGTGCTGCCCCTCGTGCTCGCCCTCGTGCTGCTCGTGGCGCTGCCCGAGTCGCCGCGCTTTCTCGCGCGCCGGCCGAAGCGCTGGCCCGAACTCGTGCGCCTGCTCGGCCGCATGGCACGCGAGGTTGCCCCGGACGCGGTGTTCACCGACGCGCGCGAGCAAAGCGCCGAAAAGCACGTGGGCTTCACGGCGCTCTTTCGCGACGGCCGCGCGCGCGACACCGTGGCGATCTGGTGGGCGTTCTTCATGTGCCTGCTCGCCGTGTACAGCGCGTTCAGCTGGCTGCCCGCCATGCTGACGAGCGAAGGTCTGAGCGTCTCGCTCGCCGGTTACGGACTGAGCGCGTACAACCTGGGCGGCGTGATCGGCGCGTTGCTGTGCGCGCTCGCCATTGCGCGCTTCGGCTCGCGCGGGCCGCTCCTGCTGTGCTGCGCGGGCGGCGCGGCGAGCGCCTGGGTGATGCTCGGCGTGGGCGCGACCCAGCACACGGGCTTGCTCATTGCGGGTCTCGGCCTGCACGGCCTGTTCGTCAACGCGGTGCAATCGACCATGTACGCGCTGTGTGCCTACGTCTACCCAACGGGCGTGCGCGCGACGGGCACGGCCTCGGCGCTCGCGTTTGGCCGTGGGGGCGCGATCCTGAGCGCGTTTGCCGGAGCGGTGGTGATTACCGCAGGCGGCGCGGCGGGCTATCTGACGATGCTCGGCGCAGCCATGGCGCTGGTGCTGATCGCGCTAGCCGTGGTCGGCCGTCATATCCCCAGGCGCGCGGGATAGCGCCGGATTTGACCCATTCCTGAGACTGGACGATGGCGCGGCCCCGCGCCATCGCGTCTGGTCGGCCAGTTCGTTCAATCAAGAGTCCTAAAAAAGCCACGCGTAACAAGGCGGCGTGGCTGCGTACTGCCCTTTTACGCGTCAAATCGAAAACAACGGCCGGCTGGCGGCGAGTCCGCGAGACCGGAACACCAGGAGAACACGGAGATCATGAAACTTCGGATCGCAGCAGGGCTGGCTTGCGCGGGCCTCAGCGCGTCGGCGTTCGCGCAGAGCAGCGTCACGCTTTACGGCATCGTCGATACCGGCATCGAATACGTCTCGCACGCGAACGCGGCGGGCGACAGCGTGGTGCGCATGCCCGGCATTACCGGCGAAATGCCCTCGCGCTGGGGCGTGCGCGGCAGCGAGGGGCTGGGCGGAGGGTGGTCCACGATTTTCGCGCTGGAGAGCGGCTTCAACATGCGCGGCGGCACCTTGAACCAGGGCGGCCGGCTGTTCGGGCGCCAGGCGTGGGTGGGCATGAGCAGTCCCTATGGCAGCCTGACGTTCGGGCGTCAGTACACCATGACGTTCTGGGCGATCGCCGACGCCGACTTGCTCGGACCGGATATCTACGGCGGCACGGCCTCGTTCGACCAGTACCTCCCGAGCTCGCGCAGCGACAACACGGTCGTCTACAAGGGCAGCTACGGCGGCTTCACACTCGGCGCGACGTGGTCATTCGGGCGCGATTCGGCTGGCACCGGCAATTCGCCGGGCCAGGGCACCTGCGCGGGGCCGGTGCCGGGCAGCGCACAGTCTTGCCGCGAATGGTCGGCGATGCTGCGCTACGACCGCAATGGCTACGGCGTCGCCGCGGCGTGGGACGAACAGCACGGCGGCCCAGGCGCGGCGGCGAACCTGTACGACGGCACGCCGACCTTCGCGCTGACGAATCCGGGCGACACCGACGTGCGCATCCAGCTCAACGGCTACGGCCATATCGGCGCGCTGCGCATTGGCGGCGGCTGGCTGGGCAGGCGCGTCGACACGGTTTCGGCTGAAACGCCCAACGTGCATACGGACCAGTTCTATCTCACGGCGCAGTATCCAGTGACGGCGGCCTTTATCGTCGATGGCGGCGTGTACCACATCGTCAATAGCGACCACGACACGCGCGGCACGATAGCGGCGCTGCGCAGCACGTATCAGCTTTCCAAGCGATCAGCCGTTTATCTGCAGGGCGCGTATTTGTGGAACAGCGCGAAGGCGGCCTACACGGTGAGCCAGGGCGGCGGCGGCACGACGCCCGCACCGGGGGCGGGGCAACTGGGGATCATGGCGGGTATCCGGCATAGCTTCTAGGGATGCGGCCGCCAGTGGCAGCGCAACCCCTCGCTTTGCACGCGGACCTCGCCTGAAAGAGGCGAGGTCCGCGTGGGCGATCAGAGACCGCTTACCGTCTTGAGCGTCACCCACTGGCCGTTCTTCACCTGATAGACCGTGGACGAACCGTTCTTGAGCGAGCCGTTCGCGTTGTACTCGATATGGCCGGTAATGCCGTCGAAGGCGATGCTTTGCATCTTCGCGCGATAGTCGTCGGGCTTGGTCGAATTGGCGGCCTGCATCGCCTTGATGGCGGCCCACGCCGCGTCGTAGCCGAACGGCGCGTACGAGAGCACGTCCACGCCGTACTTCTGCTTGAAGCGGTCGGCGAACTTCGCGCCGACCGGCGTGCTGTCGAGCGGCCGGCCGTACTCCCACGCCATGGCGCCTTCGGAAACGTCGCCCGCGAGCTTGACGAAGTCCACATCCTTCACGCCGCCGCCGCCCACGTACTGCGCCTTGATGCCGAGTTGGGCCATCTGCTTCATGATGCCGGCCGCCTGCGGATTGAGGGCGCCCACGAAAATCAGATCGGGATTCTTGCTCTTGATGTTCGTGAGTTGGGTCTTGAAGTCCGTCGCCTGGTTCGTCGTGTACTCGCGGTCGACGATCTCGCCGCCGTGCGCCTTGACGGCCTTCACGAATTCGTCGGCTTCGCCCTGGCCGAACGCCGTGCGGTCGTCGATGACGGCGATGCGCCTGGCCTTCGTCGTCGTGACCGCGTAGGCGCCCGCAGTGCCCGCGTTTTGCGCGTCGCTCGAGATCACCATGAAGATGTTCTTGAAGCCGCGGCCGCTGATGACCGGGTTCGTGGCGGCCGGATCGATGTCGGGCAGGCCCGCCTTTTCGTACAGCTCGGAAGCGGGAATGGTCGTGCCCGAGTTGAAGTGGCCGACGACGACCGAAACGCCTTCGTCCACGAGTTTTTGCGCGACCTGCACGCCCACGCGCGGGTCGGCCTGATCGTCTTCGGCGACGAGTTCGAACGAGACGGGCTGACCGTTGATTTTGACGCCTTGCGCCTTGGCGTCGTCGAGGGCCATTTTGACGCCGTCTTCCAGGTCTTTGCCGTAATTGGCGTTCGGTCCGGTGAGCGGCGCGGCAAAACCGATTTTAACGACGGTATCCGCGCGCGAGGCGAGCGGTGCAACGGCAAGAAGTGCTCCAACGGCAACTGCGATAGGGGTAAGAGTCTTCGCAAAACGCATGTTGTTTCCTTTGTCGGCAAGCATGGGTTCACTGCTGTGGCGTGCATACCGGCCGGGCTCGCCCGAGTTGCCCGCTTCGCGCGGTCGGGGCGGCGGCCGGTTCACGACTCTCTTGTTCGCGTCGACTGCGTGTTGGGCTCCTCCAGAATAGGCGTGGTATCGATCGAACCGCTCCGCATGAACAACGCCGGGGCGAAACACTGAGAGCGACTATAGGAAGCCAATATCGCTTCGTCTTGGCCATTCACGACGGTTTCCATGCGCATTTCTGCACAGCCGGCTAAATCGAGGCAATCAGGACAAACACGCCTGCCGGCGCGAAATAAGGCGTAATAGAAATGTAATTGTCATGCGCGCCGGCTCCGGTAAAGTCCCGCCATCACGCGCAATGCAGCACAACAATGACATCACGCCTGTCACGACGAGCATTCATCAAACTGACGATCGCGGTCGGCACGACCGTGGCGACCATCAAAACTAGCCCTGCAGCCTTAGCGAACTCGGCGCCTTGCCGGCTGACGCCCGAGCAGGAAGTCGGCCCTTATTGGATCGACGGCGATTTCGTGCGCAGGGACGTCCGGGAGGGCAGGCCGGGCGTCCCGTTGACGCTCGATGTCGTGCTCACCGACGCGAGAACGTGCGCGCCACTCATTGGCGCCGCGGTCGACATATGGCAGTGCGATGCGATGGGAGCCTATTCGGGCTACACGAAGATGGCGCTCCCGCCCCCGCCCGATTTCGGTCCGAAGGCGCCTGGCCGCCCGCCCGCGGGCTGGCACCCCGGTCCGCCGCCCACGCCGCGGCCCAGCGACCATGAGACCTTCCTGCGCGGCGTTCAGCACACCGATCGTGCGGGCATCGTCACGTTCGAGACCATCGTGCCGGGCAACTATCCCGGGCGCACCAACCACATTCATTTCAAGGTCCGCACGGCAAGCGCGTTGCAACCGGAGCGCACGCATGTTTCGCACGTCGGCCAGGTCTTCTTTCCGGAATCGTTGATGGTGACGTTGATGCAACTCGATCCGTATCGGGGCCACGCGATCCAGCGCACCACACAGAGCGACGACCCGGTATTCGTCGATCAGTCCGGCTCGACGATGATCGCAAGCGCGAGTCCGTTCGCCCTCGATGGCCGCGCAAATGGCTTGCGTGCACGCGTGAACGCGGTGGTCGATCCCGATGCGCAGCCGCAGCCTGTCGAACCGCTTCCGGGGCCTCCTGCGCGCTGACTCCGACCGCACCGAGAGCAGCGTCCGCTTGCGAGTAGGTCTGACGAGATCAGACGCTCGCAACGACACGGTTGCGTTCTGTATCGCAGTGTATCTGCCTGCCGCACGGATACGTGTAATCACAAAAGCCCCCCTTCCTCGACACATTCGGGATACGTCTGCGCGCTCAAATGCGCCCATTGCGCGGGCCAGTCCACGCGCTCTCGCAGGCATCGCAGGCAAGTAACGGCAGCGCATGCCCCAACTTCCTGATTGTCGATGTTGCATATGCAACGTCAAAAAGCGCGGTCTGTGCCCGTACCCACCGATGGAGACCTACCTTGAAAGTCATATCGAAGATTGCCACTGCCAGCGCTGTATTGGCAGCGCTGACATTACCCGTTTCGTCGAGTTACGCGCAGGCGCTGTCCAGTGTCGGCGCGGGTGCGACGACCCTGCATAAGTCGACTCCGGCGAAGAATGCGAGCGTATCCGATGCGGCGCTGGTGAAGTCGTTGCCCGGCTTCAGAAACGGCTACGCCGAGGTCGACGGGGTACGCCTGCACTACGTCGTGGGCGGCAAAGGTGCGCCGCTGATCCTGCTGCCGGGCTGGCCGGAAACCTGGTGGACGTTCCACAAAATCATGCCGTCTCTGGCCGAACAGCACACCGTCATCGCCGTGGACTTGCGCGGTATGGGTTCATCTTCGAGACCTGTCGACGGGTACGACAAGAAGACCATGGCCCGGGATATCTACGAGCTGGTTCAATCATTGGGCTATGACAAAGCCAGCGTCGCGGGACATGACATCGGCTCGGCGGTGGCATTCGCGTATGCCGAGAACTACCCGCAGGCCATCGACAAGCTCGTGATGATGGAGTTGCCGCATCCGGACGACAGCCTGATGTCGTTCCCGCTGCTGCCGGCGCAAGGCGCCTTCAGCGACAAGCTGGGCACGGCGCGCCCGTACCTGTGGTGGTTCGCGTTCAACCAGGTGCAGGGGTTGCCGGAAAAGCTTCTGGCCGGCCGTATCCGGGTGGAGCAGGACTGGCTCTTCAACTACTTCCTCCTGGACGCGGGCTCGATAGACGCGCGCGACCGCGCCGTGTACGAGCAGGCATACAACACGGCTGACGCGATCCGTGCAAGCAATGCGTGGTATCAGGCCTTCCCGCAGGATGTGATCGACAACAAGGAATACGGCACCTTGCAGATGCCGGTTCTTGCATTGGGTGGTCCGGCTTACGGATGGATGAAGAAAGTCGTTGCGCAAAAGACGGCGAATCTGACTGCTCTGAAGGTGGAGAACAGTGGCCACTTCATCCAGGAAGAGCAGCCCGAATTCGTTGCGAGAACAATGATCGATTTCCTGCAGGGCGATCAACAGAGCGCACCGAAAAGCTGATCTGGGCGGCTGCGCTGCCCCGCGGCCATCGCAATCCAAAGCGCGTCAAATCACGCTGCCATCAATCGAGGACCTGGCTTTATCGCCAGTGGGAACACTTATGTCGGACGATATTCTTCTCCCTTCGCCGTCTCGCCGCCGCTTTGTTAGCGTGGCCGCGGCTGCCGTTGCTGTCGGCTCGCTGAGTCAGCTGGCTTTCGCGCAACAAAGTCAATCCATCACTGACGCAGCCGCGGCACCTGGCGGCGACAAGACCGCTATCCGTGAGCTTCGCATCCAGGTGCCGGAGTCGCAGTTGACCGACTTGCGGCGACGCATCAAGGCGACGAGATGGCCGGACCGCGAAACGGTCGCGGACGATTCGCAAGGCGTGCCGCTTGCGATGATTCAGGAAGTCGCGCGTCACTGGTCGACCGATTACGACTGGCGCAAGGTGGAAGCGAGACTGAACGCGTTGCCGAATTTCGTGACGGAAATCGACGGGGTGGACATTCATTTCATCCACGTCCGCTCGAAACATGCGAACGCGATGCCGCTCGTGGTCACGCACGGATGGCCAGGCTCGGTCATCGAGCAGCTCAAGATCATCGATCCGCTGGTTAATCCGACCGCGTATGGCGCGAGCGCATCGGACGCCTTCCATCTGGTGATTCCGTCCTTGCCTGGTTATGGATTCTCCGGCAAACCCAAAGAGACCGGATGGGGACCGGAGCGTACGGCGCGCGCCTGGGTCGTGCTGATGAAGCGCCTGGGTTATGCGAAGTTTGCCGCGCAAGGCGGCGATCTCGGCGGCATCGTGGCGAACGTGATGGCAAAGCAGGCGCCGCCTGAGTTGATCGGTATTCACGTCAACTTTCCCGCGACGGTTCCGCCTGAAATAGCAAAGGCGCTTTTGGCCGGCGATCCGGCGCCCGCCAGTCTCTCGGCTGACGAAAGGCTCGCTTACGGCCAACTGAGCACCTTGTCGAAGCGACGCGCCTACGCCCTTGAGCAGGGCACGCGTCCGCAAACGCTCTCTGGACTGGCGGACTCACCCATCGCGCTGGCGAGCTGGCTGCTCGATCACCCGGACGGCTATGCGCAGCCGGCGGCGGCGCTCACATCGGCGGTGTACGGGCGCACGATCAACGGACACTCCTCGGGTGACCTGACATTGAACGACGTCCTCGACGACATCACGCTCTACTGGCTCACGAACACGGGGGTTTCAGCAGCGCGCTTCTATTGGGAGTCGCACTTCAACTTTTACGCTGCCGCTGACGTTTCCGTCCCGGCCGCCATCAGCGCCTTTCCCGGCGAGAGCCATCAGGCCCCGCGCAGCTGGGCGGAGCGGGCGTATCACAACCTCATCTATTACAACAGGCCCGACAAAGGCGGTCACTTTGCGGCGTGGGAACAGCCAATCCTGTTCGCGCGAGAGGTTCGCGCGGGCTTGAGGCCGCTGCGCACGTAACTGACCTGAAGGAGGCTTCGGTCTCCTCTTTTCGGGCTCCTGAACGGCGCGAAGCGCATAGCACGAAGCTCCACGCCGTCCCAGGTAGAGACGGCATGCTCTCCGTCGCCCGATCTGGTCAGACGAAAGGGCTTACGACCCGCCAAAGAACACGGGCCTCATCCCACTCGGGCTGGCCGGACGGCCCATCTGCGACGAGCCGTTCATTGCAGGGCCGTAGCCGCTACTTTGTCCTGCGGCAGATGCGTCGGTGGCCTGCATATTGGCAGGAAAGTCGACAGTATTCGCATTGGCCGGATTGAAGCCGGCTTGCTGAAGCTGAACGATTTCGGCCTGCACTTGCGCGCGCGTCAGCCCCCCGTCCGACTGCGCCAACGATGCAATTGGCACAGCAATGACGGCGACCGCGCAAACTGTGTGGACTAGCGTCTTCATAGTGGCCCACCTCCGGGGTGAGTTAGACCGGCTGACTCGTGCTGCAAACGGCCCGTTCATCCGAACCCTGGTTCGACCCCTTGCCAGACTTTGCAGCGCTCAAACGTTATCGTTGTCGTCTATTTCGATCGTATGCGTGAGTGGTCGTTTTGACCTCCATCATTTGATGGAGACTCAAAAAGCTGCGGCGTATCGATGCCCAGGGGGTTACCGCCGAGGCCTGCGCAACTGAGCCGCGAGACTGGCCAGGATGGCCAGTGTTCCCACCGTTTCCAACAAGGCGCAAAGCATGGTGTCCTCACTGATTAGCGATGCAGCAGCATGGGCGCGTAGGTTTTCACGAAGAACACCAGCGTGATGCAGGAGGTGACTAGCAGCGTGATGGCGCGGATGATTCGCGGCGGCGCCCGGCACCCGATCCGGGCGCCACTGTATCCCCCGATGATTGCGCCCACGAGCATGACCAGCGTCTCGGGCCAGTGCACCGCGTTGGCCACGATGAAGGCAAGTACCGCCACCATATTTGCCGCACTGACCAGCAGCGTACGCGGTGCGTTGAGATGCTTCAGGTCGGAGTTGTCGAGCAGTCCCCATATCGCAATCATCATGATCCCGACCGCGCCGCCAAAGTAGCCACCATAGACGCCGAGCATGAACTGAACAGCCAGTACCGCGTTCGCGTGAATGTGCCAGCGTGCGCGCAACGCCTCGCCGATGCGCCGCCCGAACGCGAGCGCGATGGAAGCGACCAGAAGCAGCCATGGCAACACGAACGTGAACGCTGCTGGTGACGTCCACAGCAACAGCAGCGCGCCGGCAAAGCCGCCGCAGAGCGTCGTAGCCAGCAGCGCGCGAAGCGACACGGCGCCCACCGGTCGCAGTCCATCGCGATATGCCCACGCGCTGGCCAGGCCGCCCGGGAACAGCGCGACCGTGCTGGACGTGTTCGCCTGAACCGGAGGCACACCCGCAGCGATCAGCGCCGGCAAACTGACGAATGAGCCGCCCCCAGCCAGCGCGTTCATCGCTCCAGCCGCCATTCCTGCGGAAAAAACCAAAGCCATCGTGTTCATGGAAGCGATATTAGTCGTCACGTCGTGCTCTCACAATCTGGCATTTCCGGTGCTAGACTTCGGAAACTCCGAAGAGATGACAACTAGCTATGCGCTTCGACTTGACGGACATGCGCCTGTTCCTGAGCGTGGTGGAATGCGGGAGCCTGACGCAAGGTGCTCGCACGATGCATCTGGCGCTCGCGTCGGTGAGTGAACGCATTGCCAGCATGGAGGCGGCATTGGGCGCACCGTTACTGGAACGCAACCGTCGTGGCGTGCGTACTACCGCTGCGGGAGACGCCCTGGTCCGCCATGCCCGTTCGATCCTGGGCCAGGTCGAAATGATGCGTGGCGAACTGCGAACCTACGCAACGGGCTTGAAAGGCCGCGTCAGGTTGCTATCGAACACCGCCGCTATGGCGGCGTTCCTGCCGCCGCAGCTTTGCCGATTTCTGGCAGCGCATCGCGACCTGTCGATCGACCTGGAGGAGCGGCCCAGTGCGGACATCGTCCAGACGCTCGCGGACAGGCGCGCAGATCTGGGCGTCGTCGCGGACATAACGGACCTCGGCACGCTGCAGACGCACCTGATCGCCAGTGACCAGCTCGTCGTGGTCGCCAGCCGTTCACATCGCTTCGCCCAGCAACCGGACGTAGCCTTTGCCGATATGCTCGGTGAGCCAATCGTAGGCGTGGCAGACACGGCGCTCGAAACACATCTCGCGGAGCGTGCATCGCGTCTGGGACGCCAGCTCGACTACCGCATTCAGTTGCGCAACATCGAACATGTGGCCATGCATGTCGAAGCAGGGATCGGCATTTCGATCCTTTCCGATGGGCTAGCCAGAAAACTGCGCAGTGACGTGGTCGTGGTGCCGCTGTCGGAGGCGTGGGCTATGCGGCGGCTCTATCTCTGTGCGCGCGACTTCGCCGCCCTGACTCCGCACGCGGGCCTGCTCGCGCAGCAACTGCGGCAGTGCACGCCATAGATCTACATCGTCGTTGGATGACCGGCTGCTGGAGACAGCGAAACCGGAGCTCATCAAGGCAAACTTTCCAACGCGCGTGCCGTTACAGCCGTCGTCAAAGATCGATTCGCGCAGGATCTTCGACCAGCGGGGGGCGCCAAGTCGCTCCTCGGCGAGGGCGACATGCTATTCCTGCCTTCCGGCACCCACGATCCGCAGCGCGTTCGTCGCGCAGATGGATGCTGCGGGACGGGTGTCGTCGATGGTGATCCCGGTGGTCGGCTGAATAAAGGGAACTGTCGCGGGAATATCAGGGGGAACGGCGAAGCCGCACCCTCGCGCAAACGAAAGGGCGGCCCCGCCAAAGGCCTGGCTTACTGACCCGGTTCTTTGATGCTCAGTGCGTTCTTGACCGAGGTCACGCCGGCAACGCCCTGAGCGACTTGAGTGGCCTTGTCGATCTGCGAGGAATCCGGAACGGTGCCTTCCAGCGTCACCGCGCCGCCGCGAGCGCGAACCAAAATGTTTTCCACTTTGATGTCCTTTGCGTGATCCAGCGCGGCACGCACTTTCTTTTCCAATGCGTGGTTGGCCTGCTTCGATGATTGCGAAGTGGCCGGCGCCGTGCCCGTATCGTTCCCCTGCGCCCATGCGCTGACCGAAACGGCGACGATCAATGCGCCGCCGGCCAGCTTGATTGCCTGAATAGCCTTCATTCACTTTCTCCTTTTTCAGAGTTGCGACGAATCCGAACGGTGGTCTCACAGGTACACAAACGGAGCGTTGGACAAACTATGACTACTCGTACTCAGTGCAAGAGTGCTAAGGGCATTATGGTGTGGGACCGATTTCACCAAACCTGCATTGCAACACAACCGCCGCGCCGGCCCGCAGGAGGCGACGCGTTTCCAATTTTACGTTGTCGCCGCCCAAACGCAGAGTGGGGCAAGTGCAATTCTGGCGCCTACTGTACAGGAAATGGCGGAATCCGCCGAGGCCGCGCAAGCTTGTCGACGGCTAACCTTTCCACGTAACAAACGTCACGTGTACGCCCGAACGCCGCCTGTCCACCGAAGAGCAGCCGAGCAGCAGTTCAGGATCAACTACGGCCGACCGCTTCGGGCAGGATGTGGCCATTGAAGGGTAATAGGTCTTCGGGGGGGCATCAATGAGCTCGATTCAATCGGGATCGATACCTTGCCGCAGGGGCTGACCATCGACCTGGCCCGCATGCCGGTCTGCTTGCCCCTCGCATCCAGATACTGCTTCTGGATGCGAAGGTATCCTTATAGAAGTCGACCCACCTATCGAGGTTCTCTGGCCTCACGATATTCGAAGTGTGATCGATTACTTCGATCGCAGCCCCGACAACCGACTTAGATTGGCTCGACCGACACGGAAGGGAAATCCCCGACATGAAGCAGTCGTAACGTTCCGCATACGACCGTCCGACGGACCTGAAGCTGGTCAAGATGCTGCTGCGAGACGGCAGGGCGCCCTACAAGTCGCTTGCAGCCGAGGTGGGGCTCACGGCCCAGGCATGTTCGCGAGACACCAAACGTCGTCGAGACACTACGGGTAACCGGGTCCGACAGCTACAACCTTCAGGTGCTGGCCCGGTCAAGCGTGGAATGCGCGCTCAGGTAAACGCAACCTCTGCAAGGAACGTTGCGAAGTAGTCGTCGTCCAGCCATCCAGAAACATGCGTTGACGCCTCGATGCGCTGGATTTCTTTCTGCCCTTTATCAGTCAGGATAGCAATCTGGAGTGTCGGGAGAAACTTCGTACTGGGCGGAGGTTTCTGGTCAATGGTCTGGATCAGACCCTGCGAGCGAAGCAACGTGAAAATTGCCGGTCGCTTGTGCCACGGTATTTGTCGATACAAAGCAAGTCGAAGAGCTTCAAGTACAGCGCCATTGTTGACTTCCATGAGCATCCTTCTAGTGTTCGACTGAAACGACGTCCTGCTGGCTCTGAGCAACCACGGTAGCACATGAAACGGTTTTGTACGATGACACACAGGAAACCTTTCGTCTCCAGCGATGAAAGGGTCTGTAAGGATGGGAAGGCGTCGGTTCGCTTTGTATCAAGTACACAACCGGTGTGACCCGCTTCGTCGCCGCCGGCGCAGGTGCAGATGGGACCATGCCGCGTCGGACCGGGCCGCCCGCACGACGCCTCCCAATTCACCGCTCATATGGTGCCCGAGAGTGCGACGGGTGCGCGATCTACGCGCTCTTGTCCACTGTGATCGTTCCGGGTACGCCGTTCTTATCAATCCACCGCGGTGGAGCAGGACCATCGAGCGATCAAACGCGTCGTACGACCAATGCCGGGATTGAAGAATTTTCGTTGCGCCCGCATCATTTTAGGCGGTATCGAACTCACGCACGTAATAGCGAAAGGGCAGATGCAGAGTGACGGTGGACGGCATAGTTCAGTCGCCGAACGATTTCAGTGGCGATCAACGCCGATCTTTTTGACCCTTGATCTGCGCGGCGCAGTCAGGCGGTAACCGCTAGAATTGCGGTTTTAGACCGGAATACGCCAATGTCTTTTGCCTTGCTTGGCCTGATCGATCCCTTGCTGCGTAATCTGCAGGGCCTCAATTACCAGACACCTACGCCGGTGCAGGCCAAGGCGATTCCTGCTGTGCTCAATGGCAAGGACGTCATGGCCGCGGCACAAACCGGCACTGGCAAAACGGCGGGTTTTGCGCTGCCGCTGTTGCAACGGCTGGTGCAACACGGCCCTGCGGTGGCCAGCAACCGCGCGCGTGTGCTGGTGCTGGTGCCCACGCGTGAACTGGCTGAACAAGTGCTGCAAAGCTTTATCGATTACGGTAAAGGCCTCGATTTACAATTCCTGGCCGCTTACGGCGGTGTGAGTATCAACCCGCAGATGATGAAGTTGCGCAAAGGCGTGGATGTGCTCGTTGCCACGCCGGGCCGTTTGCTAGATCTCAATCGCCAGAACGCAGTGCAGTTTGATCAAGTACAAACGCTGGTGCTGGATGAAGCCGACCGCATGCTGGATCTGGGCTTTGCGCGCGAACTCAACGCCGTCTTTGCTGCCTTGCCCGCTCAGCGCCAGACCCTGCTGTTCTCTGCCACGTTTACCGATGATATCCGCGCCATGGCGGCGAGCATTCTGCGCGGCCCGGTCAATATCAGCGTCAGCCCGCCCAACGCCACGGCCAGCAAGATCAAGCAGTGGGTGGTGCCGGTGGATAAAAGGAACAAGCCTGAGCTTTTCATGCACCTTGTGGCTGAGAACAACTGGCAGCACGCGCTGGTGTTCGTCAAAACCCGCAAGGGTGTAGATTACCTGGCGGCCATGCTGGATGAAGCGGGCTATGCGATCGACACTATCCACGGCGACAAACCGCAACCCGCCCGCCTGCGCGCGCTGGAGCGCTTCAAGGCGGGCGAAGTCCAAATGCTGGTAGCCACCGATGTGGCTGCGCGCGGGCTGGATATCGACGACCTGCCGCTGGTGATCAACGTTGATCTGCCGATCGTGGCGCACGACTATGTGCACCGTATTGGCCGTACTGGCCGCGCGGGCGCCAGCGGCGTCGCGGTGTCCCTTGTGTGTGCCGATGAAGCACCGCAACTGGCTGCGATCGAAGCGCTGATCCGGCAAACGCTGCCCCGTGAAGAAGAGCCCGGTTTTGAAGCCGAACACCGCGTGCCGCAAACCAGCGCGACGGGCCAGATCATCAAGAAACCCAAAAAGCCCAAGAAGCCCAAAGTGCCGCAAGCTGCGCCGGGCGCCCTGCAGGTGCTCAGCAAAAAACCGCGCCCGCAAAGTGGCGAAACCAAACGCAAGCCTGCGGCGCAGCGCGCTGTGGCCGCGGGTAAAGGCACAAGCTTGTCCAGCGGTAACTCATTCAGCGCGCAAAAGCCACGCAGCAAACCCGCTAGCAAGCCAGCTGCGGGTTCACGTAAACCGGCTGGCAAACCCGCTGGTGGCCGCGGCAAACGCCAACCCTGATCCGTGGGGATGAGTAACGCCGGCCTTGTTCGGCTCACGGACGCTTGGCGGCGCAATCATCGCGATGCAGTTAACCGAGAAGTCTCGATGCCGTCGCGACGATTTCCTCGACGAACACTTTGACCATTGGATGGTTGCGCTCGCCGCGTCGATAAGCGACGTAGATTTTGCGGTGAACCTCTGGCCTCAGCTTCACCCAAGCCACGCCGCGCGGCGAGCGTAGCCTCCTGAGTCCGGGGACGATTGACACCGAGCAGCCGGAGGCCACCATCGCTTCGATCATCTCGGATCCACGGCATATGGCGTTGGTCCGAGGCTCGTACCCGGCGCGGCGGCACAAATCGACGACGAAGCTGCCGAAGGGGCCGCCCTTCGATTCGATTGCCCAGGTTTCGTGCCTGAGATCGGCCAGGCTAAGTGACGGTTTATTGCTTAGCGGATGGTCAGTCGAGACTGTGACGTACCACACATCCTCGGCCAGCGGCACTATCGCAACATTCTCCCGAATATCGGCCGCCACGATTGAGAGATCATCGATCAAGGCGATGTCCGTTCTCCAGGACCGCAGTGCCGCGACCCCGTCAACCGCTTCCAATTCTTCAATTGCGATCTCAAGGCGCGGATACGCGTGCTGCAGCGCCTTGACCGTGTCGGGGAGTACAACCGATGCGATCGACGGAAACGCGGCGACCCGCAGCTCGCCGGCGATCTCACGCCGAAGCTCTGCCATTTCCGAGCGAGCCTCGTCCAGCACAACCAGCACCCGCTCGGTGTAGCCCACCAGCGCGTGACCGGCGGGAGTCAGTCTGACCCCGCGGCCGATGCGCTCAGTAAGCGTAACGCCGGCCTCCTCTTCCAGTTGTGCGATCTGCTGTGACACGGCTGACGGCGTGAGGAACAGGGCCTCGGCGGCGGCGGACATCGTGCCACACCGCGCCAGCTCCAGGAGCGCCCGCAGGCGACCGATTTCCACGGTGCCTCCCTCCGGAAAAACGGGTTAATTCAACAAAATAGCTAATGTATTGCATAAGAAACGATAAGTATACGTAAGCATATTTGCCGCCTACGATTGAATCGTCGAACAGCGCCAGAGAACAACCGCGAGACCCATACGTAGCGCCACGTCCGGCCATCTGCATCACTGGTAAGCAACCTCCTGGAGTTTATTATGTTTGCATTCCTTCTCACACGGATTGGACGCTGGTTCGATCGCGCCGAACAACGCCGCAACGATGAGTACCTTGCGGGCGCGCGCGACCTTGCCGAGCTCGAACGCCGCGAGCGCTCGCTGGAAAGCTCCTGCTGACTGCGGTAATGGCCGACGGCATCGGGCGGCAAACGGCCACGGCGCGATGCTTGATGTGTGGCGTGAACGTCCGCAGGCTTATGTGAAAGGGGCGTTCGTCACGCACGAGTGCCGACAGGCATCAGCAGCGAGACGCAATGCTCAAAAGCTAACCGAGCGTGGAAAGGGGTACCATAAGGAAGCCTCTGAACGCCAGGCTCATCCGTGCCTGAGCGCGTAACACCTCGCTGGCTTGGGGGTCCCGCCATGATCCTGTATCACACCACTGCCGATTCGCCGGTCATCGAAATATCTGTCGAAGGCAAAATCACCGACCACGAACTGCGCGAAGCCATCGAGCGCATGCGTGGTGATCTTGAACTGAACGGTAAGACCCGTGTGCTCGAACGCATTGAGCATTTCAGCGGTATCGAGCCGAAGGCGCTGTGGACCGACATGACGCTCGGCGTCTCCGTCGCCCGCAAGGTCAAGCGCGCCGCGGTGGTGGCCGACGCGGGCTGGATTCACGCCACGATGCATTTGGCGCGATTCTTTACAAAGGCTGAAATCAAGGCGTTCCACGTCAACGAACTCGAACAGGCCCGAGCCTGGATCAACGACTGAACGTCCTCTCCAGCCGACCTTGAACGACTGGAGAGGCGTATCACTTCTGCGCGTTTGTTTGTCCACCCGAATGGCCGCTTTCGCGTACCTTCGGTGACCGCTCAGGCTCGGCTCACGCCTTTCGCATAGTTCGCACACCCGAAATCATTGTCCTGCTCGTCCGTCGGGCGCGCTCAACGCGGCCAGTACCTGCGAGAGACGACAGCGAAGCTTACGGCGATCGCACCTGTCGCCGCGCGAGGATGTGTCTCGTGCGTCACGTCGCAGTAGCGAGCACGGCGACTGCGCCCCTTACGCGAATCGGAGTTGCTGACCGAGGTCGTGTCGGTTTCGCTGTCGACCGCCGTTTTGCCGATGGCGTCAGATTCAAGGGCCGTCTGGGGGCGGTCAGTCATCAAGCTTCGAATTGGCATTGCGGATGATTCTCGAGAGGGACACGTTCGTATTGAACTCTTCGCCGATCGATCAGTAAAATGAATGTTCTTACCAGAATGATTACTTTTCCGAATGGAACTGAAATTACTGAGGACGTTTCTGACGGTTACCGAGCTGCGCCATTTCAGTCGCGCGGCGGATGCGCTGCACATGAGCCAGCCGGCACTCAGCAAGCAGATCGGCGCATTGGAGACGAGCCTCGGTGGCAGGCTGTTCGAACGCGGTCGGCACGGTGCGCAGCTCACGCCATTTGGCGAGACCTTCCTGGCCGATGCGCAGGCGCTCGTACGCGACGCGGATGAAATCCTGTTGCGTGCGCGAGAAGCAAGCGGCGGCCGGCATGGCCATCTGCGCCTCGGGATCTGCTTGTCCGTACTGACGATCGTGCCGAGGCTTATCGCTGATTTCCGACAGCAGCATCCTGCTGTCACCGTCACCCTGAGCGACCTCTCTTCTGCAGAGCAAACTCGCCGTCTTCTGGCGGGCAAGCTGGATGCGGGTTTCCTTCGCTTGCCATCCGCGGATGGTCTGTCATCGTTTAAAGTCGTAGACGAGGGACTTGCGCTCGCATTGCCGCCACACCTTCCGTACACACGCCTTCCGGCGGATCTCGACGTGTTCAATGAAATCGGCTTCATCTCGCTGCTGCGCACACGCGGGCCGGGGCTCGCTGCACAGATCGACCGATGGTGCGTCGAACATCGCTTTGTGCCGAACGTGACGCAGCAGGCCGAAGACATCCAGTCGGTCCTTACGTCGGTCGCCGCGGGAGTGGGCATTGCGTTCATTCCTTCTCGCGCACGACACCTGCTGCGGGATGCTACGGTATTGCCGCTTCATGGCAAAAGCGCGAAGTGGCGCGTGGGACTCGCATGGCCTTCCGTTCGGGAAGATCCAGTTACGGCGCGCTTTGTTGCGTTCTTACGCGCCGCAATGAAAGGCGGCTAATGGACGCGTCGCTTTTGTTGCCGCCGTTTCGGCATCCTCTTCTTGCGTATGCGGCTGCAAACGTCACGACGCTTCTGGATAATGCGGGGCGGGATTTCTGCCGTGGCTTCAGAACTTGTGTACCACGCCGACCCCAATGCCGCGCGTGTCGCTGCCGGGAGTGACCGCAAGGCCCGAATACGCGGTGCCGGAGAGCGCCCCCAGGTCGCGCGCGCAACTGGAGCGCGGAATGATCGCGTGCAAACCCGGTCTCAACAGGATTCGCGCGGCATTGCCTGAAAACTGGCAGGCGGCCGATCGGCCTGGAACAAGTCTGGATAGGGAAACAACGACTATGCGCTCGTGCGACCGCCCGGACGCGCTTCGTTGCTCGTCGCCGCATACTACGATGCGCCAGGCGTCAACATGCAGACTCGCGAAACGGTCTTGCGCGAAGCGGGCGCTGCATTCGTTCAATGGGCCACGAGTACGGCATGACGTCCGCCGTCATACGGAATCGAAAATTCGATCTTAGCCACTATTGCCGCGTGAGCATGAGGTTCAGGTTCTGAACCGCAGCGCCGGATGCGCCTTTGCCAAGATTATCGAAAACCGCGGACAGCAGGACGTGCCCGTGTTCCACGTCATGGAATACGCTTAAGTGCATGTCGTTCGTACCGTTCAGCACTTGTGGATCCAGGTGTTTTAAGGCCCTCGATTCGTGCAGCGGCAAGACTCGTACGTGAGTTACCTCGGCATAGTGGCGTGCGAGGCATGCGTGTAACGTGGCGCCATCCACGCCGGGTGCCAGCAGGCGCAACGCCAGCGGCACCGTCAGCACGATGCCCTGGCGGAACGCTCCGTACGCAGGGACGAAAATCGGACGCTGCGCAAGCCGGGCGTGCTGCTGGATTTCCGGCGTGTGCTTGTGCGCGAGTTCCAGGCCGTAGACCTGGTATGAAGGCGCGTTGGCAGCTCCCGGGCCCTCATGTTCCTCCACGCCGGCACGCCCGCGTCCGGAGTAGCCGGATACCGCATGAATGCTGATCGGGTAATTGCCCGGTATGAGCCCGGCCTGCACCAACGGACGCAGCAGGCCAACTGCACCGGTCGGATAGCAACCAGGATTGGTGACCCGACATGCGTTCGCGATTTGCTCAGCCTGCCTCGGCGTCATTTCCGGAAAACCGTAAGTCCAGTCCGGCTGTGTGCGGTGGGCGGAGCTTGCGTCGATCACTCGGACAGCAGGATTGACAATGGCGCCCACAGCCTCGCGCGCGGCGGCATCCGGCAAACAGAGGATGGCGATGTCGCAGGCGTTGATGGCTTCTGCGCGACGCCGCGAATCTTTGCGCTCCGCAGCGGCAAGTGTGAACAGTCTGATGTCGGTCCGGTTGCGCAGCCGCTCGTGGATTTGCAGCCCGGTGGTGCCTTGGTCGCCGTCGATGAAAACTACGGGAGAACTCATACGTGGATGACTCCGCTGACTTTGGGTTGTAACAGGTAAAACGAGCCCCTATGTTGCGCGGACGGCTAGAATAGATAAAGTTGAATTTCATAACGCAAACATTCAGTTTTTCTGAATCTGGACGCCGTCATGCGAGAGATCAGCCTGGACCGCTTGCGCACTCTGGTCGCCGTTACCGACCGTGGTTCATTTGCCGATGCGGCGCGTGCATTGCACCTGGCGCCACCAACGGTCAGCCTCCACATCGCCGAACTCGAAGACCGCATTGGGGCGCCACTCCTGTTACGCAAGCGCGGACATGTGGGGCCGACGTCGATAGGCGAGGTGCTGGTGGAGCGCGCGCGCCAACTGCTGGCCGACGCGGAGCAGGCGTTAGACGATATTCAACGCCAGGTAGAGGGGCTCGAAGGGCGTGCGCGCATCGGCGCGTCCACGGGCGTGATCGCGCACCTGCTGCCGCAAGCGCTCGAGGTCTTGCGCGAGCACCATCCCGCCATCGACATTCAGATTGCAGTGCTGACTTCGCAAGAAACCCTGTCCCGGCTGGTGGATGGAACGCTGGATGTCGGGCTGGTCGCGCTGCCTCAGCCCCCGGTAGCTGGACTCGTGATAAAGCCTTGGCGCCGCGACCCTGTGATGGCCTTTGTGCCGGCGCATTGGCGGTGTCCGGCCCGCGTTACCCCTGAATGGCTCGCCGCCCAACCTCTCATTCTCAATGACGCGACCACGCGTCTCTCGCGTCTGACTGCGGAGTGGTTCGCGACCGGAGGGCACCATCCTGCGCCGCGCATTCAGCTCAACTACAACGACGCGATCAAGAGTCTGGTAGCGGCAGGTTACGGCGCAGCGCTGTTGCCCCATGAGGCCACTACGCCATTACCCGACAGCCGCGTTGTCATGCGTCCGCTGCGCCCAGCGTTGTGGCGACGGCTCGGTATTGCACATCGTACGGGGTATGTTGAGCGTTCCACGCAACACGTACTTGATGTGTTGTGGGATTTGCGATTGGCGTAGGCTGATCTTACCCACGAACCGTGGACACCTTAAATTTGGCGTTGGTCAATGTTTCAAAGGGCAGTGCCGCCAGGAGCGGACATTCGACCGCGCGCCTCGAATCGGCGACAATTCTGGGAAGCAAGTAAGCCGCCCAATCAAACCGCGATGTTCAAGAAGCCGCTCGCTGAAGCAATAAAAGAAGGTTTTGTCGGCAAGCTGCTCCGATCCTAATTACAGCCGGCTGCGCCGCCGTTGTGCAGGTTTGAGTCGGTCCGCATTTAGCCCGACAATTGCCGCACCTGTTACGCTGGAAATTGCACCTGGGGTACTCATGACAAACAAAGTCTTGCTGATTCCTACGCCGACGGCGGCGATACGTGCGTCAGGATTGACGAACATTGATTTCGCCGATGGTTATTCCGGTCAGGCAGATCTAACCTACGTCGACGCCGAACAAGCCGCGCGCGCCGTGTTCGCCGATCCGCCACACATGGTCCGATGTCTAATGGCTTTGCGTAACCGAATCGTGGCGCCGTTCGGACTCAAGGCAAGTATCGACTTTAGCGATCGCGGGCTGGGGAAAATTGACGTGTTTCCGATTATTTCAAGTACGGGAACTGAAGTCGTCGTCGGTGGTAACGACAAGCATCTGGATTTTCGGATCTGGATAAGCATTCAACCGAGTCTGAATGGATCGGAAGTGAAGATTTCAACGTTGGTCAAAATCAACAGTCTCCTGGGACGGCTCTACTTGTTTGTCATCATGCCATTTCATAAGCTCCTGTCTCGCTCGCTGCTGGAACGGGCGGTCAATCGGCGCGACAACGTGTCTCCGGAAGCCATGTAGGTCAAGCGGAAAGCGTAGCCTGGGCTAGCGTCCAGATCTGCTCCGAACAACAAGCGACCGTTTGACTTACCAACTAGCGCTTCAATTCAACGACGAAATCGTAGTAATCGTTGATGCACCAGGTCTTCGTGAGTTCCACCGCCACTTCACCGTGGGTATAGCCCACGCGGCTTACCAGTAGCAAGGGTTCCCCGGCCTCGATTGAGAGTTGTCGCGACAGCTCGGCGGTGGCAATGGCAGCTCGGAAGTGCTGGACCGCGCGAAGCACCGGTTTGCCGATCCGGTCTAGATAGGCATAGAGCGAGTCTCCCATCTCGTTCACGTCGGAAAGCACACCGACAGGGAGCGTCGAGCGGTCCAAGGACACGATTGTCGTATCTGCCTTTCTGAGTCGTGTAAGGGAAAGCACCTCATCGTTAGGCCGCAAACCAAGGGCCACACATTCTTCGTGTGACGGCTCCCGCCGTTGAGTATCGATCACTTCACTCGTCGGTACGAAACCTTTCGGCCGGACCATCTCGCTGAAGTTGCCCAGATTCGAGAGGGGCTGCGCAAACCGGGGTGCGATGAAAGTGCCCTGCCCACGATTGCGCAGGATCGTGCCTTCTTCGTCGAGTACCTGCAGCGCCCGTCGCGCTGTCACGCGGGAAATTCCCAACGTGTCAACGAGCGTCCGTTCGGACGGCAGCGCTTCACCCGCGAGCCACTGCCCCGCCTCGATGGCAGCCGTCAGCTTGCGTGCGAGCTGCATGTACAGGGGCGTCGCGTCGCTCTCATCCAGCGTCAAAAGGCGAATTCGGCGGTCCATCACGCGTTCCCCCGGGTAAACACTATCGAAAACAATACCACTAAGTACACGACTTGGCCTCGTGGATTTCCTTGATAGCCCATATTTTACCTTGACGGAAAGAATTTCATTGCCTAACAATAAAGGTATTGAAGTGGTATTGTGAAAAGGGCGCAATGGAGGAGGCCGTGAAGGATCGGCATTGATGCAGGTGGAACGGGCACGAGGGTCGTTTGTGCAGGCGAAAGTGGAGTGTTTGCGTCAGCCACCGGTGGGCCGGCAGCGCGGTCGCGAGGCATTGACGCAGCGTGGGAAACGATCGATGCAGTTTGCGGCATGGCGTTTTCGTCCGTGGGGCGCACGTTCTCGTGGTCTGACTGCTTCGTGACGATCGGGATGGCCGGTGCACATAACGCGGATTGGCGGCGTCGCTTCTGTGGGGGCTACGTCCTAATGTCGTGTTCTGGCTATTTACAGATGTCGTGTTTTTGAGCGCTGGCAAGCTGGCAGACTGCTGCAACCGCTGCGGGGCCTGCCATGAAGCCGGACACGACGCTGGTGAGTTTGAGCATGCGCGAACTGGACAGACTGAAGGTTATACAGGCCGTCGTTGAGACGGGCCTCAAGCCCGGCCGTGCCGCCGAACGGCTGGGTCTGACAGTACGTCAGATCGAACGGCTGGTG
>NZ_JAMBPR010000200.1 GCF_024206475.1 Paraburkholderia sp. CNPSo 3274 | reverse complement strand
GCAAAGAATGAATCGTGTCGACTGACCGTGTGGACGCCGAGGAGTTCACGCCAGATGTCGGCCAGTGCGATCTCGAGTGCACCGATGGGGGCTTCGTACGCGGCATGGGCGAGTGAGTCGGCATCCGGAGCGGGCAGTGCCCGGCGATCGAGTTTGCCGTTGGGGGTGAGAGGCAACGCGTGCAGCCGCACGAAAGCGCTAGGGACCATGTAATCGGGCAGGCGGCTGGCGAGCCAGTCGCGCAGTTCACCTGGCGATGTTTCGTTGCCTGTGACATAGGCCACCAGACGTTTGTCCGTGTCGCCGAGTGCGACTACGACGGCTTCGCGTATGGCGGGGTGCTCTGCGAGAGAGGTTTCGATTTCGCCGGGCTCGATGCGGAAGCCGCGAATTTTAACCTGGTGGTCGTTGCGACCGAGGAACACAAGATTGCCGTCGGGCAGGTAGCGGGCCAGATCGCCGGTGCGATACATGCGGGCATCGGAGTGATGGGAGAAGGGATCGGGGAGGAAGCGTTCGGCGGTCAGTTCTGGGCGGTTCAGATAGCCACGAGCCACGCCTGCGCCGCCGATATACAGTTCACCCACTGCGCCTAGCGGCACCGGTTGACCGTGGCTGTCTAGCAGGTAAATCCGAGTGTTCGAGATCGGTCGGCCGATGGGCAGATGATTGCCGGAATTCGTTTCTGACACTTCATACGTGGTAGAAAAGGTCGTGCTCTCGGTGGGACCATAGCAGTGGATGAGTTTTTCCGGTCCCCTATGCTTTAGCAATTCTCCAAAAATCTCATGTTTTTCCTGTTCTCCCCCACAGAGCAAAAATCGCAGTCGAGCAAAGGTTGATCCAATTTCGGGAACAAATTGGTTGAATAAAGCGGTTGTGATGAACAGCGCGGTGACTTTGCCTCGGCTAATGATTTCAGCCAGGCCTCGAGCATCAAGGACTTGATGGCGATCGCCAATAATCACTGTGCCACCGTTGAGCAGTGGTCCCCATACTTCAAAAGTGCTGGCATCGAAGGCGGGATTTGCCGTAAAGGCGACCCTATCATCTAGTCCGATCTTGGCATAGCTGTTGTTCATGACCAGCCGGGCGACCGCTCGATGGGGCACGAGCACCCCCTTGGGGGTACCGGTCGAGCCCGATGTATACATTACATAGGCCGTATCGAGGGCTGCTCCTCTTAGAGCGGGACTTGGCTGAGCGACACCCGAATCGGTTGGCGGCAATACTGCGACTGGGAGGGGTACCTCGGGAACATTCGTGATCAGCAGGCGAGCTGAACAATCGTCAAGGATCCAGGCGTGTCGTTCAGCGGGGCCTTGCGGATCGAGTGGTACGTAGGCGGCGCCAGCTTTCGCTTCGGGCGTTCGCTCGGTTTGCTCTTCGAACAACTGGTGAATGCACGCCTGATCGGGATAGGGCGCCTCGGTTGCGTTCCAGATCTGCAGCAGCAGTTCCCGCTCCGCTTTGGGTATCACCTCCAATTGACGCACCGGCTGGCCAGGAGTCTGCTCCAGCGCATCGGCCAGACTGCAGAGCGCCTGTTCCATATACCCACATACCCGCTGCGAATCGATGGGCGATTGCACCTGCGCCGTCACCCCCAGCGCCTGTCCGTAATCCTCCACCGACAGCACGAATGGATAGTTGGTCCTCTCCTGGGAGCTGAGCATTTCGATACCCGGCAAGGTGTCGCTTGCCTTGGTCTCGCCGAACGGTTTCGAGTTATGCCGGTAATTCAGCAGCGCACTGAACAGTGGCGTGCCTGCTGGCACGCCACTGCATCGCTGAGCCAGCGCGAGCGAAGCATGTTCGTGCTCCAGCAGTTCCGCCAGCCTTGCATGCGTATGACGCACGCGCTCGGCCACACTGACCTCATCCATATCCAACCGAAGCGGCAGCGTGTTGATGAACAGCCCCATCGCCCGGTCTGCTCCTTCGCCCGCTTGCATCCGCCCGAACAAGACTGTGCCGAATACGACCTGTTCCTGCCCACTGGTACGCGCAAGCACTTGCGCCCACGCGACATGACACAGGCTGGCGAGACTCACGCCCAGGCGTTTGGCCTGTGCACGCAGCCTCAGGTTCAAATCGGAGGATAGCATTCGCCGGGTCTCGCCTACCTGAGAGCCATCACGGTGTACCTCGACCAGCCCGAACGGCAGCGTTGGCTCAGTGACGTCCGCGAGCATTGCCTGGAAGAAGCGTTCGTGTTCTTCTGTCGAGGTTCCCAGTCGGGCTTGTGCGATAAGATTACGGAACGGTTCGGGCGATGGCAGAATCGCACCTGGATCTTCCATGAATGCCCGCACCTCTGCCTGCATCACCTCTAGCGTCGAATGGTCGCTAATCAGATGATGTAGCAGGGTGAGTAGGATCCAGCGTCCTAGTTCATCTTGCGCGACTACAAAGCGCAGCAGCGGCGCCTGGCTTAGATCGATCCGGTACTGGTGGGGACCGAAACGCTCAGCCAGTTGGATGGTAACGGGACCGTCTGCCGGCGAGAGTTTCAGCTCGGTTACTGGCAGCGAAGCTTGCCGCCAGACCACCTGGGCGGGATTTGACAGACCTTCCCAGACGAATGCGGTACGCAGAATGTCGTGTCGATTGACAACGTGCTGGACCGCGGCCAAATAACGGTCCAGCGTATCACGTTCCGTGAAAGCCATTTGAACGAGCAGCAGATAGGGGTCACCGTCAGTGGCCAGCAGGTGGTGAAACAGGATGCCGTCCTGTAAGGGAGAGAGGGCATAGATGTCTTGTATCGTAGAGGCCCCCCCCGGTACATTGGCCACAATACGATCGATTTCGTCCTGAGAGAGATCGATTAGCGGCAGCAGGTCGGGCGTGATGGTCTGGCAATCCGGCGCAATCTGATTAGGTGGCACCGGCACTTCGCGACGCTGGCCCAGGACGCGAGCCAGTGCGGACAGCACCGGGGTCTGGAACAGGTCACGTACAGCCAGACTCAGGTCCAGACGGCACAGCCGTTCGATCATTTGAACAGCGAGCAGGGAGTGTCCGCCAAGCGCAAAGAATGAATCGTGTCGACTGACCGTGTGGACGCCGAGGAGTTCACGCCAGATGTCGGCCAGTGCGATCTCGAGTGCACCGATGGGGGCTTCGTACGCGGCATGGGCGAGTGAGTCGGCATCCGGAGCGGGCAGTGCCCGGCGATCGAGTTTGCCGTTGGGGGTGAGAGGCAACGCGTGCAGCCGCACGAAAGCGCTAGGGACCATGTAA
>NZ_JAMBPR010000199.1 GCF_024206475.1 Paraburkholderia sp. CNPSo 3274 | reverse complement strand
GTTGAGTTGAACCTCGATCTCCTTCAGACTGCGCATCTGCTCTTTCAAGGCCGCGATCTTCTCCTGCAGTCGCTCTGTCCTGGCCTTCGCGATCGCAGGCTCCTGACGATCCGCTGTGTCCATCGCCTCGAGATAGCGAGCGATACTTGACTCAATGTCGCGCATCCGTCGCTCGAGCTTGGCGCTCGTGAAGTTGCGGTCGCGGTGGTTCACCGCCTTGAACTTGCTGCCGTCGATCGCAACAATCGCATCTGCGAAGAGGTCCAGACGCTGGCACAGCATCACGAACTGGCGACAGACGCTGCGGATCGCCTTGCCGTTGTCTTTACGGAACCGGGCGATGGTCTTGAAGTCCGGCGCAAGGCGCCCCGTGAGCCACATCAGTTCAACATTGCGCTGGCACTCACGTTCAAGACGACGGCTGGATTGAATACGGTTCAGGTAACCGTAGATGAATGAAAGGGACTTCCCCATCCTGGTTTCGGTGGAAGCCGCGAACCAGCTTCGGCGTACCATTGTTCGGTCCCGATCCCTCAACCGCATCGATATCAGGGGAAGTTCATGACCATTGCTACGTTAGGAATCGATCTTGCAAAGAACGTCTTTGCCGTGCATGGCGTGGACAAGGCTGGCAAAGCCGTACTTGTAAAGCCGCGTGTCATGCGCGATCAATTGGCGGCCCTCATCGCACAACTTCCGCCTTGTCTGATTGGCATGGAAGCCTGCTCAGGCGCACACCATTGGGCGCGAATGTTCCAGCAACACGGGCACACGGTAAAGCTGATTGCGCCAAAACTGGTTGCGCCGTACCGGATGTCAGGCAAGCAGGGCAAGAACGATGCCGCTGACGCGGCTGCCATCTGTGAGGCTGTCACGCGGCCTAACATGCGGTTTGTCCCTCTCAAAGACGAACACCAACAGGCGGCCCTTTGCCTGCATCGCACACGTCAAGGCTTTGTCGAAGAGCGCACCGCGAGCTATAACCGTGTACGTGGCCTGCTGTCCGAGTTCGGTATTGTGTTGCCGCAAAGTACGGCGAAGTTGCGCAGCAACATCACGACCCGTATGGAGGCTTTGCCTGGCTGGGCAAATCGCTGCATTCGAGATCTGCTCGAACATATCGATCGGCTGGGAGAACGTATCGACGAGTACGATCGCGCCATTCGTGGGCTTGCCCGCGAGGATGAGCGCAGTCGCAGGCTCATGGAACTGCGCGGGATAGGGCCCACCACGGCCAGCGCATTGCTCGCCACTCTCGGCGCTGCCCACGACTTCAAGAATGGCCGGCAAGTGGCTGCATGGCTCGGCTTGACGCCTTCGCAATATAGCAGTGGCGGCAAAGTCCGGCTCGGAGGCATAACCAAGGCCGGCGACGCCTACATACGTACGCTTCTGGTAAGCGGCGCACGCGCCGTGATGTCAAATCTTCGGGATAAACAAGACCGGCTTAGCCGTTGGATTAGAAGCCTCATTGAGCGGCGCGGATACTGGCGCGCGGCGGTTGCCATTGCCGCCAAGAATGCGCGGATGGCGTGGGCGGTATTGAGATACGGCGATGCTTTCCAGCAAGAACCGGTGGAAGCCTGACCGGCAATGCCGCAATGTTCAATCGAACCTTCTCCACGGCGGTCAGAATCATCAATAGATAGAAGATCACTTTGCGCTGTGGCGCGACAATCCGGATGAGAGACGCGCGACAAACAAGTTGAGAATGTCGCGGCAGAAATGATGATGCCGATGTTGATTGACGCTGGCAAGCGTTTATTGATTGACGCGCGGCGTTGATTGACGCGGGCGAGTGGGTGTCGCGCGACAATCAAGCTGAAGCCACCAGTCGTTGAGGATTGCTGTGTAATGGTGACGCCGCAGGTATTTGGCCGCGCGACAATCAGGATAAGAATGGGGTGGCGTG
>NZ_JAMBPR010000198.1 GCF_024206475.1 Paraburkholderia sp. CNPSo 3274 | reverse complement strand
CCACGAGAACGGCTCCATCGAGAGCCCTCATGGCCACCTCAAGAACGCAGTGCGTGATGCGTTGCTTCTGCGCGGCAGTCACGACTTCGACGATCTCGGTTCCTATCGCCGCTTCATCGACGAGATCGTCGGTCGAATCAACGCGCGTAATGGCAAACGCATTGAGGCCGAGCGGGCACTGCTTCAGCCGCTTCCGGCCCAGCGTACGTGCGACTACGAGGAAACGCGCGTATACGTCACGACCACCTGCGGCTTCGTCCTGCGCAAGGTGTTCTATACCGTCCCGTCACGACTGATCGGCCATCACCTGCGCGTGCGGCTGTACGACGACAGGTTGGAGCTGTTCCTGGGCAGTACGGCCCTGATGACACTGCAGCGCGGCCGCGCGGGTCCCCATGGCAAGCACGGCCACGTCATCAACTACCGGCACGTCATCCGCGCGCTGCGCCGCAAGCCCATGGCGCTGCTCAACCTGGTCTACCGCGATCAGGTCTTTCCGCGCGAGGCCTATCGCCTGAGCTTCGATCGCCTGCTCGAACAGCTCCCGGAGCGTCAGGCATGCAGGACCATGGTTGAACTGCTCAGCCTGGCCCACGAGCACAACTGCGAAGCGCAACTGGCCCAGGCGCTGCAGCAGTGCCTGGACGATGGACAGTTACCCGACCTGGACGCACTGTGTTCGCGTTTCGAAGCGAAGCGCACGAACAGCATGCCGGAGGTGAACGTCCGGCTAGCACCGCTGAGCGACTACGAAGCCCTGCTTGTCGACATGGCAACGGAGGTGACGGCATGAGTCTCGACATCGACGCCACCCGCCTGTCGCTGCTGCTCAACGATTTGCGGCTGCCCGCCATCAAGCAGATCTGGTCCAGCTTTGCCGAGCGCTCCGACACGGAAGGCTGGCCGGCAGCGCGCCTGCTGATGGCGCTGGCCGAACACGAGATCGCCGAGCGCGATCGACGCCGGGTCGAACGTCACCTCAGGGACGCCAAGCTCCTGCCGGGCAAGACACTGGAGAACTTCGATTTCGACGCGGTGCCGATGGTGTCCCGCGCGCACGTCTCGGCGCTTTGCGCTGGCGATGGCTGGTTGCGTAACGGCACCAACCTGATTCTTCTGGGACCGAGTGGGGGTGGCAAGTCGCACTTGTCGTCGGCCATTGGACTGAGCCTGCTGGAGAAGGGCTGGAAGGTCCTGTTTGCGCGTACCACCGACCTCGTGCAGCGGTTGCAGGTCGCGCGCCGCGAGCTCGCTCTGGAATCCGCCATCAACCGGCTGGATCGCTTCGATTTGGTCGTCCTCGACGATTTCGCCTATGTCAGCAAGGATCAGGCCGAGACGTCGGTCCTGTTCGAGCTCATCAGCGCCAGATATGAGCGCCGTTCTCTTTGCATAACAGCAAATCAACCGTTCGGCGAATGGGACAAGGTCTTCCCCGACCGGGCCATGACGGTGGCCGCCGTCGACCGGCTGGTCCATCACTCGACGATCTTTGAGCTGAACGTCGAAAGCTACCGTCGCCGTACGGCCCTGCAGCGCAAGCAGCAGGGACCGGGACGCCCGGCCAGTCGCGCGACACCAAAGAACGTTGGCGTGCCGCCGACACAGGAGGGTCAACAATGACGGGACAGCGCGTGCTCAAAGCCAGCGTCACGCGTTACGGCATCGACCTCACCAACTGACGCGCTGTTCTCATCCAGATTGACGCGCGGCTGGCAGGCCAAGCTCGCCGGCGTCAATCAACACCAGCGTGATTACCCACGCCACCCCATTCTTATCCTGATTGTCGCGCGGCCAAATACCTGCGGCGTCACCATTACACAGCAATCCTCAACGACTGGTGGCTTCAGCTTGATTGTCGCGCGACACCCACTCGCCCGCGTCAATCAACGCCGCGCGTCAATCAATAAACGCTTGCCAGCGTCAATCAACATCGGCATCATCATTTCTGCCGCGACATTCTCAACTTGTTTGTCGCGCGTCTCTCATCCGGATTGTCGCGCCACA
>NZ_JAMBPR010000197.1 GCF_024206475.1 Paraburkholderia sp. CNPSo 3274 | reverse complement strand
AAGGTGTTCAACGAACTCAAGACCCGCGGTTGCCAGGACATCCTGATCGCGGTCGTTGATGGGCTCAAGGGACTGGCCGAAGCGATTGGCACCGCTTACCCGCGCACCACCGTGCAGACGTGCATCGTGCACCTGATCCGCAACAGTCTTGAGTACGCCAGCTACAAGGACCGCAAGACGATCGCGGCAGCGCTGCGTCCGATCTATGGCGCGGTGAGCGAGCAGGCCGCGCGGCTTGCCCTGCAGACGGACCTATCCGTCATTTCGTGGGCAAGGCATATCATGAGAGGTGAAAATCATGGATATGCCGATGAAGAAAAAGCGCACGGTAGCTTCGCAGGCAGCGGCCCGAGGGCCGCTGCCTGCCTTGCCTGAAGGCCTGCTTGACGAGCTGGTCAAGGGGCCCATGACGCCAGCCGAGGTCCAGGACCTGATGCTGGCATTCAACAAGGCCCTCATCGAACGTGCCATGGGCGCGGAGATGAATTTGCATCTGGGATACCCGCCGGGCCAGCCCAAACCGGCCGGGCAGGCCAATGAGCGCAACGGCGCCAGTGGCAAGACAATCATCACGGATCATGGCCCGCTCAGGGTTGAACTGCCTCGGGACCGCGACGGCAGCTTCGAACCGATCCTGATTCCCAAACATGAGCGCCGGTTCACCGGCTTTGACGAGCGCATCATCGCGATGTACGCGCGTGGCATGAGCGTGCGCGAGATCCAGGCGTTTCTGGCCGAGACCTACGGCACCGAGGTCTCGCCCGATTTCATCAGCTCGGTCACCGACGAGGTGATGGCTGAGACGCTCGCCTGGCAAAGCCGCCCGCTTGAGCCGATGTATCCGGTGGTCTTCTTCGATGCACTGCGCGTGAAGATCCGCGGCGACGGCGTGGTGAGCAACAAGGCTGTGTATCTGGCCCTGGGCATCCAGGCCGACGGGCAGCGCGACGTGCTCGGCCTGTGGATCGAGCAGACCGAGGGCGCGAAGTTCTGGCTCAAGGTGTTCAACGAACTCAAGACCCGCGGTTGCCAGGACATCCTGATCGCGATCGTTGATGGACTGAAGGGGCTGGCCGAAGCGATTGGCACGGCTTATCCCCGCACCACCGTACAGACGTGCATCGTGCACCTGATCCGTAACAGCCTGGAATACGCCAGCTACAAGGACCGCAAAACGGTCGCCGCAGCCCTGCGTCCGATCTATGCCGCGGCCAGCGAACAGGCCGCGCAGCTAGCCATGCACACGTTCGCTGACGGCCCCTGGGGCACACGGTACCCGATGATTGTGCAATGCTGGCAGCGAGCCTGGGAGCACGTCACGCCGTTCTTTGTGTTTCCACCCGAGATTCGGCGGGTTGTGTACACGACCAACGCCATTGAAAGTCTGAACATGCAGCTACGCAAAATCATCAAGACACGGGGCCACTTCCCGAACGACGAGGCTGCCATCAAGCTGCTGTGGCTGGCGCTGCGCAACGTGCTGGCCAAATCGGTACGGGCAACCTTCGACTGGAAATCCGCGATGAACCAGTTTGCCATCCTGTTTGGCGAGCGCTTTACGCTCGCCCGAGGTTAGGGTCTGTTAAACCGCCTTGCACACAAAAATCCGGATAGGTTCCTGCAGACGTTCACAGACGGTCCCTGGGGAACCAGGTACCCGATGATTGTCCAATGCTGGCAGCGGGCCTGGGAGCACGTCACGCCGTTCTTTGTGTTTCCACCCGAGATTCGGCGGGTTGTGTACACGACCAACGCCATCGAAAGTCTGAACATGCAGCTTCGCAAGATCATCAAGACGCGGGGCCACTTCCCCAATGACGAGGCTGCAATCAAACGTAAGCGGCAGTTTCTCCTCACATAGATCCTGATCTGAAAACAGCGCAGGATGTGTCCACGGTTTTTTAATGGACACACCCTTCATGGACGAGAACTGCGCAGATTTTTTGCCCTTGCGTGCGACCAACGTTGGTGTCGAAGGCAAGCGGACTTTCGACAAGCGTGACAAACAGAGGCTGATTGAAGCCTGCCTGAAGCCGGGCGTGTCGATCGCGGGTATGGCGCTGAAGGCGGGCGTGAACGCCAA
>NZ_JAMBPR010000196.1 GCF_024206475.1 Paraburkholderia sp. CNPSo 3274 | reverse complement strand
CACCGTCGAAGGCGCGAACGCGAGCGCCAATCTCTATACGCTCGTCGAGACCTGCAAGGCAAACAGCATCGATCCCTACCGGTACCTCACCTGGCTGTTCCAACACCTGCCTCTGGCGAAAACCGTCGACGACTACGACGCGTTGCTTCCCTGGAAAATGCCGGCGGACCTCCGCTGACCCGCATCACTATCACACCTCACGCGCTCCGCTACCATACTCTGAAGGGCGTCGTTCGTGGATCGCATACGGTTCTCGTAACGCAACGTGTCGGGCAGGGTACGGATCAGGTCGAACAGCCCTTTACGTCCAGGCGCGATGTGCGCGCTGTGCTGGATATAGGAATCAGACCAGAAACGCTCGGCGGCAGCGTAGTCGCGCTGATTGAAGAGCGTATCGAAGGCTTCGAGGAGCAGGGCCTTGTTCTGTGCGGCGGTGGTTTTGGTCATGGTGTTCTCCAGTGAGAATCAGAGCACTTCAAATACGCTGTATACGGGGCCGTAGGCGAAGCGGTGGCCGACGCCGACGGCCAGAATGCCGTTAAGCCATTCGTAGCGTCCGGCTGGCGCTTCGAAAATGGGGTTGATGCGGAAGTAGTAACTTGCGGGGTCGACGACTTCCCCCTGTTCCAGGCGCTGAATCACGTCGGTCGGACCATACCGGACGCCGTGGTATGACATCAGGAGGTTGACGCCGTCGTCAGTGCGCAGCGTGAGGCGCACGTCATGCGTCGTGCCGGTATCACCGCGGACGGTCTGCCAGTCGTTACTGCCGTCCAGCACGGTACCGGTGAGCCGGTCGCCCTGGAATGTGCCGGATTCAACGATGCCGACGCGGCGCAAGGCATCTGGTGTCTGACCGACCGTTACGATTGGCTTGACGCCCAGACGGACCACGAACAGCGGCCGCGTCCGGACTTCCTTCATGACCGGGGGGAGATCGTCAAATTGGGGTGTATGGCTTGCGGACATGGTGTTGTCATCTCATCTGACGGGTTCAGGCGGTCCTGCCGCCGTTCACGCGCAGGATTTCGCCGGTCATATAGCTGGCCTTGTCCGATCCGACGAAGACGATAGCCTCGGCGATTTCCTCGGGCGTTCCAGCACGTTTGAACGGGACGCTCGACAGCATGGCGGCCTTGCGTTCACTGGAGCCGGTCAGCCGGGTGAGCATCTCCGTATCGATGGGACCGGGCGCGACGGCATTCACACGCACGCCGGAGGCGGCGGCTTCCAATGCAGCGGACTTCGTGAGGCCTTCGACGGCATGCTTGCTGGCCGTGTAGATAGACATGCCTGCAGCGCCGCGCAGGCCCATCGTCGACGACACGTTCACGATGCTGCCGCGCTGCTGGGCCGTCATCACGCGCAGCTCGTGCTTCATCGCGAGCAGGGTGCCGAGCACGTTGGCATCGAAGACGGCTGCGTAGCGCTCGGGTGTCTGCTCCGTGACCGGGCCCGATTCCCCCTCGACGCCGGCCGCGTTGACGGCGATGTCGAGTTGACCAAAGCGTGCGACGGTGCCCTTGACTAGCGCTTCGACCTGCTCTTCATGGCGAACGTCTGCCTGGATGAATTCGGCTTCGATGCCGGTTGAGCGCAGTTCTTCGGCGAGCTTCTCGCCGACTTCAGCCCGTCGGCCGGCAAGCACGACGCGAGCTTTGTCGCGTGCGAAGGCGAAGGCCGTGGCGCGGCCAATACCGGACAGTGCGCCGGTGATCAGTACGACAGGTGCGTTACTCATGTTGCTTCTCCTGTTAGGGGAAGTTCAGTGCATGAACGGAATCAACCGGAAATCGCGTGCGGGCAGTTCCTCGATCGCGTCGATACGGTCGGGGTAGAAAGCCAGGTGCTCGCGGATCGGTGCAACGGTTGCGTAAGGCTCCTCGTAGGTCCAGACTGTGGCGCGACAATCCGGATGAGAGACGCGCGACAAACAAGTTGAGAATGTCGCGGCAGAAATGATGATGCCGATGTTGATTGACGCTGGCAAGCGTTTATTGATTGACGCGCGGCGTTGATTGACGCGGGCGAGTGGGTGTCGCGCGACAATCAAGCTGAAGCCACCAGTCGTTGAGGATTGCTGTGTAATGGTGACGCCGCAGGTATTTGGCCGCGCGACAATCAGGATAAGAATGGGGTGGCGT
>NZ_JAMBPR010000195.1 GCF_024206475.1 Paraburkholderia sp. CNPSo 3274 | reverse complement strand
GTAAGCGGCAGTTTCTCCTCACATAGATCCTGATCTGAAAACAGCGCAGGATGTGTCCACGGTTTTTTAATGGACACACCCTTCATGGACGAGAACTGCGCAGATTTTTTGCCCTTGCGTGCGACCAACGTTGGTGTCGAAGGCAAGCGGACTTTCGACAAGCGTGACAAACAGAGGCTGATTGAAGCCTGCCTGAAGCCGGGCGTGTCGATCGCGGGTATGGCGCTGAAGGCGGGCGTGAACGCCAACCAGTTGCGCCGCTGGATCAAGAATTACGAGGCGCTCCTGAAGGGCGCCGCCGCCCCATGTGACTCGAAGGCTCTGCCCACGGCATTCGTACCGGTGGTGGCGATCAGCGATAACAGCTGGGCGGCTTCGCAGATGCCGCCGCAGCCAGAACCTGATGCACCGGCGGCGCCGATGCGGAGCCACGCGCCACAGCGATCACCGCTGCCCTCGCGCCTGGTGGCGCAGCTGCCCAACGGGGTGAGCCTTGAACTCGAGTGCACCGGGCAGGATTGCGCGCTGCTCAAGACGATGATTGACGCGTTGAGGGGGAGCTGATGTTCCGCTTCGACGACGACCTGAAAGTCTACCTGTACCGCGAGCCGATTGACTTCCGCGCCGGCATCAATACCCTTGCTGCCCTGGTCGCGGAGTCAATGCAGATGGACCCGCTCGCCCGTGCCGTGTATGCGTTCCACAACCGCAAACGCGATCGCGTCAAGCTCCTGCTGTACGAGCGCACCGGTTTCTGGCTGATGTTGCGCCGGCTTGAAGAAGACCATTTCGTGTGGCCCAGGCGGCATCAGGAGGTGATCGAGCTGACAACGCAGCAGCTTCACTGGTTGCTCGACGGCATCGACATCGACGCGCTTCGCCGCCACCCGGTGCGTCGTTACCAGCACGCCAGCTAGCCCGCCCGGCAAGGCACGTCGCGCGTAAACAACGGCGGCTGCGACTTTTACAAATTGACGTAAACCTACGGCGCGCCGCGCTCCGCTATCCTGGAGCGCATGAATCCTCCTGATCTCAAGCACATACCCAAGGTCGTCAAGGGCTATATCCGCGATCTCGAAGAGCGCGCGACACAGGATATTGCCCAGCGCGACGCACAGATCGAGGAGCTGAACCAGCGCATCGAGCAGCTCGAGGAACAGATCCGGCTGCTGCAGGCAGAGCGCTTCGCACCGCAGAGCGAGAAACGCAAGGATCGCGTGTTCGACGAGGCCGAGCAGATCGCCCAGACCGCCCCCTCCAATGAAGACGACGAGGGTGCACAGCCAGCGCTGCCCGACACCGGCCTGCCCCAAAACAGCGAGCCCGAACGGCGCAAGGGCGGCCGCAAGCCTCTGCCGGCCTACCTGAAGCGTGAACCTGTCGAATACGACCTGCCCGAAGACCAGAGGGCATGCGTGGACTGTGGCAACCCGATGCATCGCATCGGCGAGGACATCAGCGAGCAGCTGCACGTCGAGGTCAAGTGGACGGTCCGGCAGAACGTGCGCTCCAAGTGGGCCTGCCGGCACTGTGAGTGTCACGCCGAACATACACGGATCGTGCTTGCGCCGATGCCGGTGCAGCCGATTCCGGGCAGCCATGCGGACGCGTCGGTGATCGCGACGGTCACGACCGCAAAGTACGTCGACGGCATGCCGTTGTACCGGATGCAGGACGCGCTCGCACGCTGGCAGATTCCGGTGAGTCGCGGCACGCTCGCTCACTGGATCATCCGCCCCAGCGAACTGCACTACCGCCGCCTGTACGACGCGCTGCACAAGACGTTGCTGTCGCAGCCGTTGATCCACGGTGACGAAACGACGGTTCAGGTGCTCAAGGAGCCCGGCAGGTCCGCCCAGAGCAAAAGCTATGCATGGGTGTACCGCAGCGCCGAAGGCTGCGCCGAACCCGTTGTGCTGTTCGACTACCAGCCGGGGCGCGGCCAGGAACATCCGAAGAAGTTTCTCGGCGACTACAGCGGCATGCTGATGAGCGACGGCTACAGCGCCTGGCGCACGCTCAAAAAGGCCACGCACTTCGGATGCGTCGCGCACGCCCGGAGGCTGTTCGTCAAGGCGGACAAGGCGGCCGAGAAAAAAACGGACTCCGGCAAACAGAAGATACCTAACGCTCGTGTGGCGAAAGCGCTCGAATACTTCCAGGCCCTGTAC
>NZ_JAMBPR010000194.1 GCF_024206475.1 Paraburkholderia sp. CNPSo 3274 | reverse complement strand
TCCGCTTCGTACATCTCGGCGAACAGTCGATCCATCTTCGCCAGCGCTTCGTTCGCCATTACGCGGATCGAACGCAACGGATGCGACTTGGGGACGAAGTCGTCCAGCTTGCGCACGGAAAACAAACTCTCGGTGAAAGTGTCGGCGCCGCGCATGATCTCCAGTGGGTAAGTGGTGGTTCATCTATCAACGCTTCACGAACTCTGCGCGATGACATGTTTCAGCGGTACTTCAGCAACCTGTTAAGGCATCGCTGCTCACCGCTGGCAGAAAGCTAGTAAATCGCCGTCGGTGTTTGTTCGATGCCGCTCTCGGTCTGAACGTAAAACCGAGAAACGTGAACTGCACGTTCGGATGAGTGCCAGTGCGATTACTGTCCTTGCAATACACGATCTTCGACTTCTCCGGATGCATCGTCAGGCCACACTCTCCCAGCCGTGCTGCAATCGCTTGCATCACGGATTGCGCCTCTGCCAGACTACGGCAATGAACCACCGCGTCGTCGGCGTAACGTGCAAAGGGCGATTGCGGCCATGTCCGCTGCATCCAGCTATCGAACGCATAGTGCATAAACAGATTCATCAAGATCGGGCTGACCACGCCGCCCTGAGGTGTACCCCGCGTGCGAGGCAAACTTGCCCCATCCGCAGTTTCGAACGGCGCAGTCAGCCACCGCTCGACGTACAACAGGATCCAGCTCTCCTTGATATGGCGTCGCACCGCTTTCATCAGCAACGCATGGTCGATCTGGTCGAATGCCGCCTTGATGTCAAACTCAACAACCCAGTCGTATTTCCAGCAACGCGTACGCGTCACGGCAATCGCCTGTTTAGCCGACTTTCCCGGCCGATACCCATACGAATCTTCATGGAATATCGGATCAAGGGTCGGCTCGATCATCAGCTTGACCACACTTTGCGCCACCCGATCAGATACGGTGGGAATCCCCAGCTGTCGCGTGCCGCCCTTGGCCTTCGGAATCTCAACCTGCTTCACCGGTGGCGGGAAGTACGACCCCGACGACATCCGATTCCACAGCTTGTACAGATTTCCCGAAAGGTTCTGCTCGAACATGGCGATAGTTTCATCATCCACGCCCGCAGCCCCGCGGTTAGCCCTCACCAACTGGTACGCTTCCCACACCACCCGTTTCGCAATGCTGTACGGTTTCGTTGATGTCATGTCACTCATCCCCGCAGTGCAGGTTGGCGACCTTCGTCAACAGGATAACGCCGCCCCTTCGCTCCACCTTCATTACAAAGGCTTCAACACTACTACGGGCAGCTCCGCCCCTCGCTCCGACATCGGTATTCTTCCTCATGGTGTCTGCCATTTGTCATTTCCCTTTGCATTCGAAGCAAGGTTCTCACGTTCCATACCAAAGCCTGTATTGAGTTCATGCCGCCTATACACCGGCTGCCATCGGGTCCGTAATCAGGTGTCGTCCCGACTGATCCTGGAGCTACCTTTCGACTCCAGTTTTGACAGCGCTTTATAGAAAACTAACGATGCGTCGTCGGACGGTTTGCTTTCGCTCATCTGCTCAACACGTACCTGCCACCCTAGCCGGGTGACTTTTCCCCGGTCGCTCACCACCACGCCTTTTGGACGCAGCAGCACCGGGCGGTTTGAAGCCTGCTCCTGAAAGCCGACTTCGGGAGGCCTGCTCCCATCTTCAGTACAGCATCGCAGACTTTCGCCTGCGTTCGTGACACACAAAGATAACTTTTCTTATCATAAGGCGCTCATTTTCTCGAAAAAACACTTATGAATGAAAACGTGCCGCGCCTTTCGGCCGTAGATAAGAGCGCCCGTCAAGGGGCAGCTCTATCGTCTATTGCATGCTGTGCGGCACCAAATCCTGCTGTCAAGGCGTCGTCCACCGTGCCGAAGAGGCGGTTTCCTTCTGCGACGAGCCGAATCGGCGGGTCTGTCATAGATTTTGTGTTCAAGGCATAACATGTAGCTCAAGGAGCATGTATGCCACGCAAACCCAAGACAACTACCGAAGCGCAGACAGCGTTACCGTCCATTCCGAAGGAGCTGATCGACCAGTTCGTGAAGGGACCCATGACCGCCGAAGCGGTGCACGCCGCTTCAGCCGCGTTCAAGAAGGCGCTGATCGAGCGGGCGCTGGGTGCCGAACTTGGACACCATCTGGGTTATCCGGCGG
>NZ_JAMBPR010000193.1 GCF_024206475.1 Paraburkholderia sp. CNPSo 3274 | reverse complement strand
ACATGTCAGTGTCGATACTACAAACCGATATGCAGAACTAACGTTACGTGCAAAAGCCGAAGCGTTGGCAGCGTGCGCAGTAATTTCTGGTGTTTCGGCGGGATCCCGAGCTCGTACCGCCTGGAAGGACGACAAAGCTCTTCTTGAATGGCTCAATTCGCTGTAGCAAATTATGTGCTCAAATATTCGTTCCCCGCCGCCTCAGCACGGGAACACCGCGCTTGCCGCCACATAACGCCAGCGGGCACAGAAGCCCGACAACCCGAGGGCACTGATCTCGAACGCCGACCGCTACGAACCCACGCTCGGCCTGACCACGCAGGACTTCGTGAGCCATTACGGTACCGCGATGCTGCCCGCGCGCCCGCGCAAGCCGAAGGATAAGGCGAAGGTCGAGGTCGGCGTACAGATCGTCGAACGATGGATTCTCGCCCGCCTCCGGAATTACCGGTTCTACAGTCTGGCCGAACTGAATAAGGCGATCGCCGGGCTGATCAACGATCTGAATACTCGGCCGTTCAAGAAGCTCGATGGCACTCGACGCGAGTGGTTCGAGCGGCTCGACAAACCGGCGCTGCGCCCGCTGCCGACGCGCCGCTACGAAATCGCCACCTTCCAGAAGTGCCGCGTCAACATTGACGCGCACATCGAGGTCGACGGTCACTACTACAGCGCACCGCACAGTCTTGTGCGTCAGGAAGTGCACGCGCGCGTAACGCGTTACGGTGTGGAAGTCCTGCACGGCGGCAAGCGCGTCGCCGCCCACGCTCGCAGTCGGCTCAAGGGGAAGTACACCACCGTAGCCGAGCATATGCCTGCGGCTTACCGCGCCCACATGGAATGGACCCCGAGCCGGTTGCTGAACTGGGGCGCATCAATCGGCGTCAGCGCCGAGGCGATCGTCAGGCATTTGCTGACGAACCGTCCGCACCCGGAAATGGGATACCGCGCCTGCCTGGGTCTGCTGTCGCTGTCGCGCAAGTACGGTAAGGAGCGGCTGGAAGCGGCGTGCCAGCGCGCACTCGTGATTGGCGCGCCGACCCAGCGGTCCGTGCGCACCATCCTGCAAACCGGCTCCGACAAGCAGCCACTGCCACAAAACGGGGCCACCGAATGGCAGTCGCCCCTGCACGAGAACGTGCGAGGGCCCAAGTATTACCACTGACCCAAGGAGGTCACGATGTTGATGCAGCAAACCCTCTCCCAGCTCAAGGCCCTCAAGCTGGACGGCATGGCTCGCGCGTTCGAGGAACAGGCGACGCTGACGGCCAGCACGAGCCTGTCGTTCGAGGAACGCTTCGGCATGGTCGTGGATCGTGAGATCGCCTGGCGCGATACCCGGCGGCTTGAGCGATTGCTCAAGTCTGCGAAACTCAAGAATCCACAAGCCTGCATTGAGGACATCGAGTACCGGCAGAGCCGTGGGCTCGACAAGAGTATCGTCGCCACACTCGCCAACTGTGACTGGATCCGCAATGCACAGAACCTCATCCTGACAGGGCCAACCGAGCACGCGACATAATGCTCACCTCGCCACGTTATTGAAGTTCAAGGGGAATTTGCTGCGGATCCTCTGGTAGCGGACCCGCGCTACGGGTTGGGACCAATGCGCAGACCTCGGGACGGTGTACATCGACGGCCTTGATGATCCAAGGTGCTCCCTTGCAGGCCTGTTTGGCCGCTAGTGTGCCGGCGCTAATCATGCGCAGTACTGTCATCTTGCTCGTGCCGAGAGCTTCAGCAGCTTGCTCCAGCGTCAGTTCGCCGCGCGTTTCGCGCTCGCCGCTTCGGTAGACCGCAATGTGGTGGTCGCTTCGGAACGAGCGTACCCGCATCTCTGTCCAGGTATGCCCCTTGCCAGTCCGATGGCCGAGACGGTTCAGCAGCGAGGCGATGTAAGCGTCATTTAGCTGGCGTGCGAGTTGCGTGATCAGAGTCTTGACCTCGATATCGGTGGCCCAGCGGTGCTGTCCGTTGCGGTTTGAACCGCCCCGGGTTTCCCGGAGGCTGTTTTGCTTGAGTCACGCCGCGATGGCGGACCCAGCGAGTTTTGAATAATAAGCGGCTTCTGCCTCGGCAGGTGGAATGTTGCCGATGGGGCCGAATAGTCGACGATTGTTGAACCAGTCAACCCATTCGAGCGTCGCCATTTCAACGGCCTGCGGATTGCGCCACGGTCCGAGGCGATGGATCACCTCTGCCTTGTACAAGCCGTTGATCGTTTCAGC
>NZ_JAMBPR010000192.1 GCF_024206475.1 Paraburkholderia sp. CNPSo 3274 | reverse complement strand
CCCGCCGGATAACCCAGATGGTGTCCAAGTTCGGCACCCAGCGCCCGCTCGATCAGCGCCTTCTTGAACGCGGCTGAAGCGGCGTGCACCGCTTCGGCGGTCATGGGTCCCTTCACGAACTGGTCGATCAGCTCCTTCGGAATGGACGGTAACGCTGTCTGCGCTTCGGTAGTTGTCTTGGGTTTGCGTGGCATACATGCTCCTTGAGCTACATGTTATGCCTTGAACACAAAATCTATGACAGACCCACTCGAGGTGCAACTCCCCGGGTCTACTCACCTCACAATAGCGCAGCTTCATATCGATTTCTGGAGAAGACTCCGGCGCCGCTCATGCAGGGAAATCGAACTTCGCCAGTCACGGCGGAGAGCGCAGGGCTTCCGACTCCCCGAACAGCACCGCCGGAGAAGTTCCAGCGGTGGACCATTCTGCACGACTATTTGAATAGGCCAGGTAATAGCTCTCGGTCCTAATGAGCGGTGCATCGCTTGCCTCAACCGGCTCGCCGCGTCGCAACTCGTGCCGAAACAAAAACGCCGGCAGTAGCGCGACGCGCTAATCCCGAACTCGCAGCCTGAGCCGCCACGGCAAACTGGTCAATGCGCATGTCCGACTTACCCTTGTTCGCGGCTCGCACGCGCCATAGCGAGCTTCTTCTTCGCCGCCCAGCGCTGCCGGCGCTCGGGGCCGTCAACATTTCCATCACTTTCTGCCCGGTTTAGCCAAGAACACCGTCGGATGCCACCGTTGTACTGATGCCGACCAGGACAATCGCCTGGTTGACAGCAGGAATTTTGGCTTCCTATTATGCATACATATTTGCACACAATGCGGCGCACAGGATTGTGTGGCGAGTGTTTTTGTCTACGGGATTACCCTTACTGGAGAAGTCATCATGGCTCGGCTGTTTCGCATTACCCGTCATATTGTTGTCAGTCTTGCAGCGGTTGGCTGCGTAATCGCCAGCGCGCCGTCGCATGCTCAGGACAACGGCACATGGCAAAGCGTAAAAAAGGCTGGTGTGCTGCGGTGCGGCGCAGCAGTTGCCCCTCCCTATGTGATGCGCGACCCGAAGACCGGGGCATATAGCGGCTTCTTCTCGGACTTGTGTCGCGACTTCGGCCAGAATGTCCTCAAGGTGAAGGTCGAGTTCGTCGATACCACCTGGGACAACATCGTCGCGGGCCTGCAATCGGACAAGTGGGATTTGTCGATGGCGCTCAACGATACGCCCGAGCGTGAAAAGGCCATTTCCTTTTCGGCACCCGCGACCGACTACAACGTCTCGCTCGTGTACAACAAGAACAACCCCAAGATTCCCAAGGGGGCTCATAACCTCACTGACATTGACAAGCCCGGCGTGACTATCGCAGTCATGTCCGGAACCTCGCAGGACAAGGCCATTTCAGCCGCCATCAAGCAGGCTCAAATCATGAGGCTGCCTGGAAATGACGAGACGCGTCTGGCGTTGATGTCGAAGCGTGCCGACCTTCTGGCGGATGCGAACATCACCAACATGCTCCTGACTGAGGAACATCCTGAATGGGCTGTCGCGATTCAGCCCAACCCGCCGCTCGCTCAACAGGAGGTCTCGTTCGGCCTGCGCAAGGAAACGCCAAAGGCGGACATCGCTGTTCTCAACGACTTTCTGCACTCCCAGGTCAAATCGGGCGCAGTCAACCGCCTCATCAAGACCTCCGTCCAGGCAATGCTTGTCTCCAAGTGAGAGCATTGGCGCCGCTGGTCCGTATGGTCTGGCGGCGCCAATTTTTGCATCAGCCTGAAGAATCCCGGCGTTTTGAAGTTGCAAGCGAAGAAATCGATTAAAAAAAGCCAGTCAAGGCCACAACGGTTCGGAAAACTGATGAAAAAAACTCTAATCGGCGCCGTGCTCGCGAGCGCCGCGCTTCCCGCATTCGCACAAAACTCGGTGACGCTGTACGGAGTCATCGACGAGGGTTTTAACTATACAAATAATGTCAAGGTGAACCGCCCCGGGATTTCCGGAGGCTCCACTTCTTGAGAAAATGGAGCTATGGAAAACACCAAGAAGAAGTCCCCAAGGTACTCGCCGGAAGTTCGTGAGCGGGCTGTGCGAATGGTACTGGAACATCAGGGCGACCACGAATCGCAATGGAAAGTGATCGCCTCGATCGCAGCGAAGCTGGGCTGCTCGGGCGAGACGCTGCGTAGCTGGGTGCGCAAGGAAGAGCGGGATCGGGGTTTGCGCCCG
>NZ_JAMBPR010000191.1 GCF_024206475.1 Paraburkholderia sp. CNPSo 3274 | reverse complement strand
CAGCCGTATCAGCCTTCCCCGACATGGCTTTCGGGTCGGCCTGTGCATCGACGTTTTCGAGGCTTGCTCGGCGTTCACTCGCGTTACGGCCTGCACACTCGCGCTGTCACCGTATTTCGTGACACGCTTCACCGAAGGCTTCAACCGCTTCGTTACCTCCACGATTGCTCCGGTTGCTTCCGGCTGGAGCGGTTGCCGGGTGGGGCTTTCACCCACTGGAAAAGCGCCGCCTTGTCACGGCGCACGCCAGGAAGCGTCATTCGCCCCTACGGTCGCACGGACGTTCAGACATCGGTTTCACCCCAGAGAACGTTCATTCGATTCACGCGAATGAACGTTGGCTCGTCGGCTACGACGGTTCATCGGCGCAAACGAATGCTATCGTTCGAAACGTTCATTGAAGAATGAGTCGGCGCTACAGTCATCTTGCACCGTAAAAATGACGGTACTGCCACGCGGCCTGCCTGATCAACTCGTCGTCCGGCCATGGGCCGGTTCCAAATCTCTCAATCGATAGAGGCGTTAGATCGATGGGGGCTGCACCGTCGACGATCCACGCCGCGAGCATCTCCCCCAGTGCCGGGGCGATGGAGAGTCCCGCGACATTGCAGCCGCTCGCGAAGTAAAACCCCCGAATGGCAGGCGCGGGGCCGACGATGTGCTGGCCATCGGCTGTCATCGTTGGTAGCCCGCCACGATGCTCGCGGACCCCTGTCTTCAAAAGGATCGGAAGCTGTGCCTCGACGTCCCGAGCGTAGTGCCAGAGAATCTCAGCGTCGAGCGGCAGATCCTTGATGTCGAAGTTGGCGTCAAAGCCATTCATGTCGAAGAATCTCGGATTTTCCTCGTAGACTCCCCAGAGAAAACCTCCGTCACAAGGTCTCATATACACCGCAGCATCCATAATTCGGACCATCGGCAATCCGGCTCGGGCATCGGGCACCGGTTCGGTGACGAACAATTGCTGCGCTGTCGTAACAAGCGGAACTCGAATTCCGCTGGCTTCGGCCATTTGTCGCGTCCAGGCGCCGGCTGCATCGACGACGACCGGGGCTCGTATGCGGCCGCGCGTGGTGTCGACCCCGGCCACCTCGCCGTCCTCAATCAGGACGCGCGTCACCGCAGTGTTCGGCAGTAGCGCTGCCCCGTTTGCCTGCGCTGCACGAGCGAAGCCGACGGCCAGTTGAGCGGGATTGAAATACATGTCGTCGCCGATGCGCATCACCGCAGCGACTCCCGTTGTTTGAAGAAACGGGTTGAGTCGGTGGGCCGCGTCGACGGAGAGTTCCTCCACGTCCAGGCCGTGGCGCCGGCCGCGCAGGATGTCGTCCTGAATGACCTCGACATCCACCGGTCGCCGCGCGACTTTGAGGCTGCCCGAGCGCACCCAATCCAGGGGCTGACCGGTGTCCTCAGAGAATTGCCTGATGCCGTCAGCGGCCAGCTTGATCAGGTCGATCATCAAGTCGCTCTTGCGCAAACAACTCACCATGCCAGCCGCTCGCGGTGAGGTCTGTGAGCCGATTTCGAGCCGCTCGACCAACGCGACCCGGAGAGCATCTCTCTTTGCCATGTGGAAAGCTGTCGCAGCTCCCAGGCCGCCTGAGCCAATGACGATCACATCTGCCGAATCGATCATCGATGCTTCTCCTGTCGACCAGAGTTGGCGATTTAACGCTTACTCTGGTCCCATGCAAAGCTGCCTGTCACGTCCGCCGAACTGCCAAACAGAGGGGCTTGGTACATGATAGACGTCGGAACAGAGAAGGAGGCGGCCGCGATCTAACGGACGGCTGTTAGACGTCGACACCCGACGTCGCCTGCAAAGGTGGAGAGGACCGCAACGGGTGGGCAAGCGATCGTGAGCGCCTCGGAAAGCTACGAAGAGCACTATCTATTGAGTCAGGAGCGTGCCGGAATGAGGGGTCGATGTACCTTGCGGATTCAACCGGTCGATGCAACGGTTTGATGAAATCGCGCAGCCCGTACGGGCCGTAAGCCGAAGACCGGCGAAACCAGCAAGATTCCCGCAGCCAAGACCCTCAAGTTCACGGCTGGCAAGGCGTTCAAGAGTAAGCGATCCATTATCGACGTCTACCCAATGCGACTCTGAGCGAGGAGCATAGGTGTCCACCTATTTGGAGGTGGACACCTATGGCTGACAAAGACTCAGGGTTGAGGGTGGTTCGGCAAAGCAGGGATGGCCGTCGCCGCTACGACGAAAGCGGCAAACGCACGTTGGTCGAGGCTGCATTGCGCCCAGGCGTGTCGGTGGCGCGCATTGCGCAAGAGCACGAGATCAACGCCAACCTGCTGCGCA